>ONFL01000074.1 GCA_900317095.1 uncultured Eubacteriales bacterium
CGGTCTTTGTCCTGCTCATATCAAAGACAGACCGTACGATCTCCGCGTTGATCTTCTCCCGGGAACGCGCGCTTTCCTTACCGATCCCGGAAGATCCCGGCTTGAACAGGGCAGCCAGCAGATTGTTGCGGCCCAGCTGTTCCAGCGCCCGCCGCAGTTCCGGCTGAAAAACGATCACGATGATGGTGATCAGTACACCGGCTGTACGGGAAAACAGCCAGGTGATCGTTGTCAGATTCAGAAAATAAGAAATGGCTGCAAAAACGACAACAACTATAATGCCGCGCAGCAGGGTCCAGGCTCTGGTATCCTTTACCCAGATCAGCAGCTCATAGATGATGAAAGCCAGAATCAGGATCTCCAGGAGATTCTCCGGGCGGAAGGTATGAGGCATGCCCAAATTCGTGAAAAAATTTATGATCCTGTCCAAATCATCTCCCCCTTATGTCTATCAGTCTTTCTCCTTATGCAGCCCTTTCCGGATATCCGCAAGAGCAGACGCCGCGTCAGACATATCATCCTTCGGCTGCGGCTGCCGCGGCTGCACCATATACCTGGGAATCGCTTTTACATAATAATAATACTCTTCATCCTGAAATTGCACAAACTCTTTGCGTTTGTAGTCCACCACGCAGCGGAAAAACTGAAAAACCAGCCCCGCCAGGACGCCGATCAGGGTGCCTGCCAGTATAGAGGAAGACATATTATCCACATTCATAAGCCGGGCGCACATCAGGGCGGCAATGATCTCAACGACGGCGCCTGCCGCGATAGCTATATACCAGGAATAATCCACTGACAGACGGCTGACACAATAGGACACTGTGATCGCCGCCGCCGCCGCGATCAGGTAAAGCAGGATGAAATGATCGGCCTTCATATTATTATAGACACTGATCAGTCCGTTGATCGTGCTTTCAAAATCCAGATCTTTTATGCTTCCCATCGACGGCGCCGCGGCAGCGGCATAGCCGACAAATTTCACCAGGAAGACACCCGCCGCGGCCGGGATGATCGCATAGGGAGCGAAGACCAGACCCGCGCAGGCCGGGATCATGAATTCCAGATGCCAGTGCATGAGAACCGGCACCGCCAGCAGGACCAGTGCCTGCCTGGGTGTGAATTTCAGAAAAAGCAGGTACAGGATCAGTATAACGATCAAGGTCAGAATACCCAGGAACATGTTCAGCGTAAACATGTTCGCCAGCACCACGACCGCGGTGATAAATACGATAAAACCGCCCGGAAGGATGGAGCAGATCAGGGACAGGAGGAGATTGACCGGCAGAGACTGAAGGATCTTCACATAACCCAGCGACTGATTGATCGTAGTAAAGACCAGCAGCATGCCGGCGAATTTGGCAATGATGCGGATCCATGTCTCGTAATCCCGGTAGAAGAGGATCATCTTTTCCCTGAATTTAATAATCGCGGTCATTTTTCTTCCTCCTGTCCGTATTTCTCGATCAGCTTCAGCATCCGATAATATTTCCGCATCCTCTGCAGGCTTTTCCTGTACTGCCACGCGTACAGCACAATGCTGACGGCAATATAGGCGATCAGTACAACGGCATAGATCAGCAGTATCTGCCGCAGCGTCTGATCAAAGGCAAGAGAAGCGATCTGGTTCATGATCTTCTCCAGGCTGCAGACACACCAGATCCCCAGGATCAGGATATACGACACGGTCGCGCCAAGAATATTTTTCCAGAGATGATAGCGGACATAATCGCTGATAAAGAAACTGTTTCTGGAAAAATCAATCTTTCCCTCATGTTTCTCATATATGGAAGCCTGTGTCATCCAGCGGATCTTTCGTATATTAAGCATTTCCAAAGTCCTCTCTTCAGACATAATGCCGGGGATCTGATATGACCCCGGCAGCTGTCTCTCTATTGCGTATCCCTTAAAGAACCTTCAGGAAGCGTCTCATTCATGCTGCCGCTGCGGTAACCTCCAAGATCCACAGAAACATACTTAAAACCATATTCCTGGAATTTATCCACAATCCTGCGGCGGATCTCATTGTCAAAAACGTGCTTCATTTCAACAGGGTCCAGTTCTATCCTTGCCACATCCTGATGAACCCGCACCCGGAGCTGACCGAATCCAAGATTGTGAAGCAGGTCCTCTGCCCTCTCCACCATGTCCAGCTTTTCGCGGGTGATCTCTTCCCCGTAAACGAAACGGGTCGCGAGGCAGGCCAGAGCGGGCTTATTCCATGTAGGAATGTTCTGTTTCAGTGAAAGAGCCCGGATCTCGGACTTTGACAGCCCCGCTTCCTGAAGGGGGCTTCTAACGCCCAGCTCCGCGACAGCCCGCGAACCAGGCCGATAATCCTTTTCGTCATCGGTATTTGTTCCTTCCGCGACATAGTGGATGCCGTTCTCTTTTGCGATCTCCTGGATGCGGGTAAAAATGGACTTCTTGCAGGCATAGCAGCGGTCCGGTGTATTTTGCCTGAATTCAGGAAGGTCCAGCTCATCGCTCTCGAAAACAATATGGCGGATCCCCTCATCCCTGCAGAACTGCCGGGCCTCATCCAGCTCCCTTTCGGGAAATGTGCAGGCATGGTCTGTGATGGCAATTGCCTTGTCTCCCAGGGTATCATGGGCAGCCTTCATGAGCAGAGTGGAGTCCACCCCGCCTGAAAAAGCTACGGCCACGCTGCCCATACCTTTCAGGATATCCGTTAATCTGTTCATTTTTTCCTGTAATATATCACTCATTGCAGTATCCTGTAATATTCCTTTCTAACCTGCTGCGCCTCCGGCGTATTGCCCAGCAGGCACCAGTTGTGCATCATGCCCTCTCCGACATGCACATCAAGGCTCACGCCCTCCCGGGCGCATTTCTCCTTAAATTCTTCAAGATAGGCATAGGCCATCTCATAGCTGCCATAGAAGATGCTGATCGGCGGGAAGCCCTGCATGTCATGATCCATGGGCCGCATCAGATATTCAAATCCCTTAAAAGAAACTATATCCGCCACATACATGAAATAGATGTCAGACTGCACGCAGTCATGAGGTTCTATCTTCCGCATCTCTTCTATCTGGCCGGCCGTCGGAGGCAGCCGCAGAGGCGCGGACTGCAGAATGATCCCGGAAGGCAGCGGGACATCAGGATCATGCTCCCGCAGATAATGGCAGAGAGCCAGGCAGAGATTGCCGCCGCAGGAAAGTCCCATGAGGGTAATATTATCCGCTCCATATTTCTCTACTGCTTCTTTGTAGGCGTCAGCCGTGCTCTTAAGGATGGAGGCCGGCGTATTCATGGGCAGCAGAGGATAAGAAACCAGCCATACCATGCGGCCGGTGCTGTCGGCTATATCGCCGCACATCTCAATATCAGACACAGCAGGCGGTTCGTACAGGCCGTCCCCTGTCATATAGAATAAAAGCTTATCTGCTTCTTTTCCCTTGGGCCCGATCTGAATGATCGTCTGCTCTCCGCGCTCAACTTCCCTGTATTCATAGCGGGCCTGCCAGCGCTGGCTGGGAACTTCCAGCTTGCGCTTGGAGGTCATGCTGAATACAAAGTCCATAAATTCCAGCTTTGTCCCGCTCATAATAGACTTTACCGTATGCCGGAATATCTTCTCTGTCATCCTGTATTTTAAGCTTGCCATACGCGCTTTTTCTTCCCTTTCTTAACCGCGGTAGACGATCTCTCCGCCGCAGATCGTATAATGAACCCTGCCCGGCAGTGTCCAGCCGGCAAAAGGACTATTGGAAGCCTTCGATGCAAAATCTCCGGCTGTCCACTCTTCATTCTCTCCGAAAATGACCAGGTCTGCGGGATATCCTTCCGCGATGGATCCCGGTATCATGCCATAGAACTCTGCCGGATTCCTGCTCATCAGCTGCATCAGCTTAAGCAGCGAAATATATCCCGGCTGCACCAGGGAGCGGATCCCCAGCCCCAGAGAGGTCTCCAGGCCTGTGATCCCGCTGGGCGCGCTCTGCATAGGTCTTTCCTTCTCCTGTCTGCTGTGCGGAGCATGATCGGTGACGATCATATCTATGGTTCCGTCCATAAGGCCTTCTATGATCTTCCTGCGGTCTTCCTGCGTCCGCAGAGGCGGATTCATCCGCGCATTGGTCCCGTATCGCAGGACCGCCTCCTGCGTCAGCGTGAAATGATGCGGCGTTGCCTCGGCATGGACGTCCGCGCCCAGCTTCTTAGCCAGGCGGACGAGTTCCACGCTGGTGCCGGAACTGATATGCTGGATGCAGATGCGGGCGCCCGTATAAAGGGCCAGCATGCAGTCTCTTGCGGTCAGTACATCCTCAGCAGCTGCCGGAGCCCCCGCGTAATCCAGACTGCGTGAGACCGCCCCCTGATTCACACCGGGTGCGCCGATCAGGGCCGGATCCTCCTCATGCAGACTGATGGGAATGCCAAGCTGCCCGGCCTTCTTCATTCCGGCAAGCAGGATCCTCTCATCCATGACCGGCTTTCCGTCATCGGTAAAAGCCGCGGCTCCTGCCGCTTCCAGCTCTTCCATATCTGTCAGCTCACTGCCCTGCATGCCCTTTGTCAGCGCCGCCGCGGACAGGACATGGATCCCGGTCTGTTCGCCTTTTTTCTGGACATAGCGGAGCGTGTCGACATTGTCGACCGGAGGGACCGTGTTCGCCATACAGATAACAGTGGTAAAGCCTCCGCGGGCCGCCGCTGCCGCGCCGGTGAATATATCTTCCTTCCAGGTCTGGCCCGGATCCCGGAAATGGACATGCCCGTCCATCAGGCCCGGAGCCGCGGTAAGGCCCCGCGCGTCAATAATGCGGGCGCCGCCGCCAGTGAGGCCCTGCCCGGTCTGCGCAATGACGCCTCCCCGGATCAGGATATCCTCCACTCCGTCAAAACCCGTTACAGGATCGACGACCCGGGCGCCCCGGATCAGCATGTCCTCACACATCTCTTACAGTTCCTCCCCTGTCAGCAGCTTATAAGCCTGCAGATACTTGCCGATGGTCTTGTCCACGATCTCGTCCGGCAGGACCCAGCCGCTGTCCGGATTGGCCTTCAGCCAGTCACGGGCAAACTGCTTGTCAAAGGAAGGCTGCGCATGCCCTGCTTCGTAGCCTTCGGCCGGCCAGAAACGGGAGCTGTCCGGTGTGAGCATCTCATCGCCCAGGACCATATTGCCGTTCTCATCCAGACCGAATTCAAACTTGGTATCCGCAATGATGATCCCTTTCTCCAGCGCGTAATCCGCGCACTTCTTATAGAGGGCCAGGGTGTAGTCTTTCAGCTTCTGCGCATACTGCGCGCCCTTGCCGGGGAATCTCTTCTCCAGATAATCCACGCTCTGCTCATAGGAAATGTTCTCGTCATGATCGCCGATCTCCGCCTTTGTGGAAGGTGTATAGATGGGCTCAGGCAGCTTCTGGGATTCTTTGAGGCCTTCCGGAAGCTTAATACCGCAGACAGTGCCGTTCTTCTTATAGCTTTCCCAGCCGCTGCCGGTAATGTAGCCGCGCACGATGCACTCTATCGGGAGCATGGTCAGCTTTTTGCACTTCATGCTGTTTCCATCAAACTGCGGCTGACGGAAAAATTCCGGCATATCCTTCACATCAGTGGAGAGCATATGGTTGGGAATAATATCCTTTGTCATATCGAACCAGAAACGGGACATCTGGGTCAGAACCGTTCCCTTTCTGCTGACCTTATTCTTTAATATAACATCAAAACAGCTGATGCGGTCTGTGGCGACCATGATCAGGCTGTCGCCGATGTCATAGATCTCACGTACTTTTCCTTCTTTTACAGGCTTAAATTCTTCCATGTCTTACCTCTATTCCTTTTAAAAGAGATGACTGCCTTCCGGCAGACAATATTTGCGCAGGTTTAAAATATTTTACCATAACATTTTCGGATTTACTACCGCTTCCTTGCGGGAAATGGCAATTAAAGGAATCCGGCCGCCGCAAAACGCAAAAAGACCGGGGGCCTGGCGGGGCTCCCCGGTCTTTGCGTCTTCCTTCAGGATCAGATGTCAGCTTTCCACAGGCCGTGAAGATTGCAGTACTCATAAACCGCAACTGCCTTGTCGCCGTCAGCTACAAGGAAATCTGCTTCCGGCTTCTGTCCGGGAGCAAGGTTCTTAACCTGGAAACCTTTCTCGGTCTCCAGAGCGATAAACTGAATATAATGATTGTCAAGCATCGGATGCTCAACGGAACCTACAACCGCGTGAACCTTATTTCCCTCTACGGTGACTGCAGGAACATGCTTCTCAACAGCAGCGTCTGTCGTTCCTGCCTTAAGCTCCTTCATAGGCTCTCCGCAGCAAACGGGTGTACAGGCAGTCTTCTTCAGAAAAATCGCAAAATTCCCGCAATGCTCACATACATAAAATAACATCATGTACCTCCTTTTCCCGGGCAGATGATCCGGCCCTTCCTGGTCTTTTTCAATAGAATCAGCCGCGCACATTTGCAGTGCAGACTGTAACATAAATATATACTATTTTGAGCATATTTTACAGTCTTTCCGGACAATTTTTGAAAAATTTTAACAGACACCTGAAAATGATTTGAATTCCGCTCTCTTTTTTCTTCAGATTCTTGCAATGAACCCGCCTTTGAATTATGATAATGATAACGTTTACCGGCTCCCGCACCTTTTCACGCGGATGCCGCTTATATTAGGAGGTCATTATGAATATTGTCTGCCTGGATCTTGGAGGTGTGCTTGTCCCCGAAATCTGGATCGCTTTTTCCAAAGCCAGCGGGATTCCCGAACTGAAGAAGACGACAAGGGATGAGCCGGATTATGACAAACTGATGAGATACCGTCTTGCCATCTTAAAAGAACACGGTCTTGGGCTGAAGGAGATCCAGGACGTGATCGCCACGATCGACCCCATGCCGGGAGCCAGGCAGTTCCTGGATTCTCTGCGGGAGATCACCCAGGTGATCATCATCAGTGATACTTTCACACAGTTTGCTTCTCCGCTGATGAAGAAGCTGGGATGGCCGACAATATTCTGCAATACGCTGGAAGTCGCTGACAGCGGCGAGATCACCGGCTTTAAGATGCGGATAGAGAATTCCAAGTATTCTACGGTCAAAGCCCTGCAGTCTATCGGCTTCGAAACCATCGCCAGCGGCGACAGCTATAACGACCTGGGCATGATCCGCGCCAGCAAGGCAGGCTTCCTCTTTAAGAGCACAGACCAGATCAAAAAAGACAATCCGGATCTTGCCGCCTATGAGACATATGACGAACTGCTGGCGGCTATCAAAAAAGCCCTCTAAAAAACAGTCACACGCGGATGCTATGAAGCACGGAAGGAGACGCGAAAAAACCGCGTCTCCTTCTTTTTTCACTTATTCTACACTCTTGAGCGCTTCCACGGGATCTATCCTGTCCAATGTCCTGTTCATGATCACATTTACGATCAGACTGAAGCCGAAGGACAGGGCCGCCGCCAGGAAATAGGCGGGCAGATGCAGCGAAGAAGCCAGATATATGGAAGGAAGCTTAAGGATCACCGACAGTGACCGCGAAAACATCCAGCCCAGGGGGATCCCCGCCAGAATGCCCATGACAGTGAGGATCATCGTTTCTTTATTTATATACAGGTGCACCTCCGGATCATAAAAACCCAGGACCTTTATGGTAGCGATCTCCCGGTTCCGCTCGGAAATATTTGTTGTCGACAGGGTGAACAGCACTACAAAGGCAAGGCAGGCGGACATGAAGATGATGATGTAGACTACCATATTTATAAGGGCAAAACTGTCGGCAAAGCCATTCTTGAACTGTTCTATGCTGCTGCAGGAAAGCACCCAGTCCTTTTCCGAAAATTGCCCGCACCACTGTGTCTGGCTTTTTACCTGATCTGAGAAATCCGCCAGCACGGCATTACGCTGACAGTCGTCATAATACTGCCGGAATGTGCTCTCACGCATATAAATATAGTTTCCCAGATAGTTTTCCACAACAGCCGTGATCTCTGGCTGCGCCAGCTGCAGATCCGCCAGCTGCAGGGACAGCTTCTGTCCCGCGGCAAAATCCAGGACCGTGGCGGCGTTGCGGGTCACGAATACATCTCCTTCTCCCAGTTCAATCGTTCTGCCTTTCAGATCCTGCAGATGGATATATTTCTCCAGATCACTGTCATCCGGAACGATCATGACCTGCAGGCTGAGCTTGTCACCCTGATCCGTTCTCAGGATGCCCTGGGTCAGGCAGATGTTCAGATAACTGCCGATCTGCGGGTCATCCTTCATCTGCTGCAGAAGACGGTCATTGTCCCCGGAGCTGACTGCCGCCATCATATCATAGCGGAATGTCTGCCCATACTGGCGGGGAGCCAGATCATGTACCGAATCCCGGATAGAGAAGCCGAAAAGCAGCAGGGACATACAGCCGGCGATTCCGGCGATCGTCATAAAAAGCCGCTTCTTATAGCGGAAAAGATTGCGGGCTGTTACCTTATTGAGGAAGGACAATCTCTTCCAGACCGGCCTGATCCGTTCCAGCAGCACCCGCATGCCGGCCCGCGGGGCTTTGGGCCGCATCAGCTGCGCCGGTGTATGGGCAAGCTCGCTGCGGCAGGCCGCTGCCGTCGCCAGCAGGATACCTCCTACAAAGAGGAAGGGGCCGCTGATGCCGAAGACCGGTTCAAACCACAGCGCGTAATCCGGCAGCACATACATGATCCGGAAAACTATGAATATGAACTTTGGAAATGCGACAAAGGCCATTGCTGTTCCCGCCAGCGCGCCTATGGCACTGGAAAGACCTGCGTAGACCAGATATTTGCGGCGGATCTCTCCGTCTGTAAAGCCGAGCGCCTTATATGTTCCGATCAGTCCCCGGTCTTCCTCCACAAGACGGGTGATCGTGGTCAGGCTGATGAGGACGGCAACTATAAAGAATATGACAGGAAAGGCTGTTCCGATGACCTCTATGGAATCGGCATCACTGCTGATGTTGGAATATCCCGACAGGGCGCCGCGGTCCTGAATATACCAGTCGGCCATCTTAATGTCCTTCAGCTTCTGCCTGGCTTCCTGCAGTGACTCCTGCGCCTGCTTCTTTCCTTTTTCATATTCTGCCTGTGCGCTTTCCAGGCTGGACTGTCCCTCTGCTTTCCCCTGCTCGTATTCAGTCAGACCGCTCTCGTAGTCGCTCTGTCCCTGTAAGAGCCTGTCTTCATTTTCCCGGATCTGCGCGCGGGCATCCGCAAAGGACTGCAGAGCCAGATCCTGCTTTTCCTGCAGGGCCTTCTCCCCTGCCAGAAGCTGATCAGCCCCTTCCCCCAGCTGCTCTATACCGGACTGCAGCTGCTGCCGGCTGGAATTCAGTTCCTTTTCTTTCCCGTCCAGCGTCTCTTTTCCCTGGCTGATCTGCTCCCGGGCTGTCTGCTGCTGCGCGGACAGCTGCTGCTGCGCGGCATCGAGTGCGGCATCCCAGGCAAGGAGCTTCCCCTTGCCAATTGCCATAGATGTCAGATCCTTTATATAACCGGAAACATCCGCCCCGCCAAGGCCGGCGGACAGCGCCGCCGCAAAAGCCGCGGTCTGCCCGGAAATCTGGCCGGGCACGCTGCTGTCGCCGCTGTCTGCAGAGGATGCGCCTTCATTCATTGCCTGCGCTATATAGGGCTGATAGGCAGCCGCGGCTGCCTGCACAAGACTGTCCCACTGACTCTGCGGCCAGGCGCTCCCATAGGCAGATGACGCGTAGGCGATCTGCCCGTCCAGAGAAGCTTCGGACTGGCTGATCTGCTTTTTGCGGTCAGTCAGCTGCTGCTGCGCTTGCTCCATCTGACTTTCAGCAGCCTTTTCCTGGTCTGCCAGCTGCTTTTTCCCGCTCTCCAGCTGAGACCGTCCCTCCTGCAGGTCAAGAGCTGCCTGGTCCAGTTCCTTTTTGGCCTGCGAAAGCTGGTCTTCCAGTTCCTTTCTCCCCTGGTCAAGGTCTTTTTCTGCCTGGGCCAGCTCTCTGTCCGCCTCCTGCTGTCCGTCATCTATCTTCTTCTGCGCATCTGCCAGGACCTGGTCATAACGGGCCTGCCGGCGCTGGTCCATGATACTGTCCTCTATCAGGCTTTTCAGGTCGGCAATCTTCTGCTGATAGGCCTCCCCGAAGCAGAACATACCGCTGGCACCCTGCGCTGTCAGATAGACCGCTGTATAGTAATCACTATCCACTGCGCCGGGCCTCACAAATATCTTGTCTACCTTGGCGTTCATGCTGCGGTAGTTCATGGATCCGTAGGGATTGTCTACCTCCTGCGGATCTATCACCTGCGCTGTGATGGTAAACCTCTTTATCCTATATACATCCTCCATATCTTCTTCCGTATCGGTATCGGATGTGATCGTAAATGTGTCACCTACAGACAGACCGCTGTCTACAAGGAATTTACCGGTGACGGCAGCCTCATCGTCCCTGACCGGCATCCGCCCCTCTTCCACAAAGGGCACATCCATGCCCTCTGTCAGAGTCTGCAGGTCGGCGCCGATCTGCAGGCCGGCGCTGCCTGCCCGCACCTGACCGGTGTAAACGCCGCAGGCTTTCTCCACGCCCTCCAGACTCTCCAGGGCAAGAACATCCTCCTCTGTAAGGCCCAAAGTCGAGTAAACAGCCAGGTCATGCAGATCCTGCTGATCAAAAAACCGGTCGCCGCTGCGGCGCAGGTCCATACAGGCTGCCTTAAGGCCGGAAAACATGGTGACGCCCAGGATGGTAATGAGAATGATAGCTATAAAGCGCTTTCGCCCATGCCGGATAGAACGGAATATATCTTTGCGGTATGCTCCTCCACTCATCATGCGGTCACCACTCAATCTGCTCTATCGGAAGCGGGTCCGGGTTCTGAGACATATCGATCACCTTCCCGCTGCGGAAGCGGATCAGCCGGTCAGCCATGGGGGCAATAGCGGAATTATGGGTAATGATCAGGACTGTGATGACGTCCCTGCGGCAGGTGTCCTGCAGAAGTTTCAGGATCTGCTTGCCGGTTTCATAATCCAGAGCGCCGGTAGGCTCGTCGCAGAGCAGGAGCTTGGGATTCTTGGCCAGGGCCCGGGCAATGGATACCCGCTGCTGTTCGCCGCCGGAAAGCTGGGCAGGGAAATTGTTCATTCTCTCGCGCAGGCCTACCTTCTCCAGAACCTGCCGGGGATCTGCGGCATTGCTGGTAACCTGTTCCGCCAGTTCAACGTTCTCCAGGGCGGTCAGATTGGGAACCAGGTTATAAAACTGAAAGACAAATCCGATCCCGGTACGCCGGTAGCTGATCAGCTGTCTGCGGGAGAAGGAGGTAATGTCCTGGCCGTCCACGATGACCTGACCGGATGTCGCCCGGTCCATGCCGCCCAGGATATTGAGGGCAGTGGTCTTCCCGGCTCCGGAAGCACCCAGTATGACTGCCAGTTCTCCCTTCTCCACGCTGAAATCCGCATGGTCCAGGGCCAGGATAGAAGTCTCGCCCGCCGGGTATTCTCTGACCACCTGCCGAAACTGTATATATGCCATAATGCCTGCCTCCTTTTCGTTCTTCTTCCGTAATCATATCATACTTACAGCCCGCCCTGCCATCAAATCCTCCAGTAAAAGCATTCCCAGATTTTTTAATTCGTGTTATACTTAGTCAGGCTCTGAAAAAGTATACTTTTCGGGGTAATTTTCAAAAGAAAGTGAGTTGTTGTGCTATGAATAAAAAGAAAATGTCTCTGCTGGCCTGCCTGCTCCTGGTCATGGCCCTGATGCTGAGCGCCTGCGCGCAGTCAGCTGTTGAGATCACGACTTCCCAGTTCAAGGACGCCTGTGAAAAA
This sequence comes from uncultured Eubacteriales bacterium, assembly GCA_900317095.1. Classification (GTDB taxonomy): domain Bacteria; phylum Bacillota; class Clostridia; order Lachnospirales; family Lachnospiraceae; genus UBA2912. Next base: position 11,805 of record ONFL01000074.1, read on the forward strand.
GACGGACTTACCGTTACCATGGAGGCTTCTCCCATGCCCGAATATGAAGGAATAAAAGAATATGATACCGCCTCTCACGGTACGAACGATATCCTCGTGGAACGCATGGTATTCGACACAGAAGAACAGGCACAGGACGCCTTCAGCAAGATCTGCTCCGGCATCAGTATCGGCGGCTCAGGCAATACGGATACCATAAAGGAGAAGGCTTTCACTACTTACAAGGTGAACGCGGATAAGCGCTATACCAAGGTTACCGTCTCCGGCACAAATATCATATCCGCAGGCGGACCTACCATGTACAAATCCCAGCTGGACCGCATCATGATGAAATTCGGTTTCTGACGCGGATCTGATTATTATGAAGTGCAAAATGAAGCGCGAAAACGCGAAGCACATACAATGCTTCGCGTTTTTCATTTTAAAGGTTTTTCTCAGGCTTCAGGTTCTTTGCAGACATCTACCCAGGCTGTAAAGTCCGAGCATGCCTCCAGTTCGGGAATGCTGAGTCTTACGGCGCTGTGCGCGTTGCCGGCAGCCGGATAGACTGTTTCAAAACGCTTAAGGCTCTGATCCAGATAAACCGGAATCCCCTCTTTCACACCGAATGGACACACACCGCCCGGCGCATGTCCGACAGCCTCCTCTACCTCTGAGGCAGGGATCATCTTTGCCTTCTTGTGGAACTGCGCCTTATACTTCTTATTGTCTATCCGCGCGGTGCCCTCTGTAAGGATCAGGATCGGTCCCTCATCCAGATAAAATGACATGGTCTTGGCGATCATACCGGGCTCTACTCCCAGTGCCTGTGCGGCCAGGGGCACTGTAGCGCTGGACTGATCCAGCTCTATCACGCGGTCCGCCATACCCTTTTTCCTGAGGAATTCCTTCGCTTTCTCAAGCGACATAATTATTTCTCCTTTATCTGTGCGATCTTTTCGACAACAGGAGCAAGCCATTCTCCCTCAAAGTCCTCTATGCGGCCTTCGTCGCAGAGCTGTGCAAGTTCGGGAAGGATCGGGATCTGAACACTTGTATCGATGCCGTACTCCTGCGCCAGGTCTTTAATATGGCTGTCGCCATAGATATAATGTTTCTGATGACAGTTGGGACATTCAAAATAGGACATATTCTCGACGAGAGCCAGAACCGGTATTCCCATCATCTTGGCCATCTTGACAGCCTTGCCGACGATCATGCCGACCAGCTCCTGCGGAGAAGCGACGACGATGATCCCGTCCACCGGCAGAGACTGAAATACTGTCAGCGCTACATCGCCTGTACCGGGAGGCATATCGAACATCATATAGTCTACATCGCCCCAGATGCAGTCAGACCAGAACTGCTTTATAACATTGCCGATGACCGGACCTCTCCAGATGACCGGATCCGTGTCGTGAGGCAGGATCAGGTTCACACTCATGACCTTCGTGCCTTTGCTGCTTGCGACCGGAAGCAGGTCATTGCCGGCGGCCAGAGCCTTCTCCTTTATGCCGAACATTCTCGGAATAGAGGGGCCGGTTACATCACCGTCAAGGATTGCCACGTTCTTGCCGGTCCTGCGCAGGGAAGCGGCGATCATGGATGTTACCAGAGACTTGCCTACACCGCCTTTTCCGCTGATGACTCCGATGACCCTTTTCACATGGGACTGGGAATTCTCTGCTTCCAGGAATGGCTTCGCCCCGGAAGCATTGCTGTCATTGTTTGTACTCATAAATAATATACCACCTTTCTGATTGCACGTAATGATGAGTATAGCACCCACTTATATTTTCGTCAATTTATCCACTTATTCCGCTGCTTTCTGCCGGCTTTTCCTGTTCATGCCTATGAGAATGATCAGGGCTGCGGCAAATACCCAGATAGAGATGAACTGGGATGTGGAAAGGGGACCGACAGCTCCGCGGATGAGGTCGCCGCGGAAAAATTCAATAATAAAACGGCCGACGCTGTAGAAAAGCAGGTAGCAGACCACAACGGTACCGTGCCTGGGCTTTCTGCGGGCGATCAGCAGCAGGACTGCGAAATTCAGGAAATTGAGTCCGCTGGAAATGAGCTCTGTGGGTACCAGGGGCACTCCGTTAGGCGCAAATTCTGAATTATGAAAAACAAGATGAAAGGGGCTGCTGGTCTCTACGCCATAGCAGCATCCTGCCAGGAAACAGCCGATGCGCCCGAATCCCTGGGCCAGAGCCACACTGGGCAGCATCAGGTCTGCATATTCCAGAAAGGAGATTTTATGCCTGCGGCAATAGATCAGACCGGAAAGCAGGCCGCCGATAATGCCGCCGTAGACCACAAAACCATTTGCAAAATCCAGCAGGATCCGGGGATTTTCTATTATAGCCGGGATCTCCGTAATATAATAAAGGATCTTGGCGCTCACCCAGCCGAAAACCAGAACACAGATCGTCATGTACCAGAGGCGGTTCGTGTCCAGTCCCAGGCTGCCGGCCCGCTTCTCCGCCACGACCCAGGCGGCGATGATGCCGATGCCGATCATCAGGCCGTAACCGTGAATCGTAAAATTACCTATCGTTATCAGATTATTGTACATACATATCCACTTTCTTTCCCAAAGCTGTCTGCGGACCCTTCATGCAGGCCCTATCTGTCATACTAACAAAACAGGAGCAAGAAAGCAAATAAAAAACGACATTTCCCCCCGGTTCAGATCCTCAGCTGCTGCCGATAGGCCGCAAAAGCGGACGCCAGAGTATATTTTTCCTCCAGCTGCTGCCGGTCTGCCAGGAAGATACCGCCGGCCGGTTTTTGCTTCCACTCGTCGGTTTTTACTTCATACCCTTTCATGTGCCATTCCAGATGCGTGAATATATGCTTTGCGTCTGTGAGAGGACGGATCTGCACAGGAGAAAAACCCAGCCCGCGCACATATTCCAGGGCCTGGTCTTCTGTCAGTTCTCCTTTCCTGTTGGGGAATTCACAGAGGCCTGCCAGCAGCCCTCTGGCAGGCCGTCTGTCCAGAGCCACTCTGCCGTCATGGTAGATCAGCAGGACCGTTCTCTTCTCTATCCTGCGCTCCCTGGCCTTTGCCGTTTTCGGGAAATCCGTCTCCCGTCCTTCAGCGTGCGCCCTGCAGCAATCCTGCCAGGGACAGGCGGCGCAGTCTGCTGCAGACCCCGGCAGGCACAGACCGGCTCCAAGGTCCATCAGTGCCTGGTTGAATTCCCCCGGCCGGTCTCCGGAAATGATATTCTCATAATAGGCCCGGGCATCTTTTTTCGTCTGCAGGGCATGGATCTCTCCGGCATAACAGGTCATGCGGGCAAATATCCGCAGCAGGTTCCCATCTATAGCCGGTGTCCTCTGCCCAAAGGCAATAGAAGCAATAGCCGCCGCCGTATAGGGGCCGATCCCCGGCAGACCCAGCAGCTCTTTCTCCGATGAGGGCATCTGACCTCCATACTGGTCCATGATCTGAACTGCTGCTTTATGGAGATTGCGCACACGGCTGTAATATCCCAGACCCTCCCAGAGTTTGAGCCAGCGTTCTTCCGGAGCTGCCGCAAGAGAGGCGATATCCGGCAGTGCCTCCAGAAAGCGCAGATAATAAGCCCGCACCGCCTCCACCCTGGTCTGCTGGAGCATGATCTCCGAAAGCCACACATGATAGGGGGTCGGATCTTCTCTCCATGGCAGGATCCGCCGGCTGCGGTCATACCATTCCAGCAGGGCCTTTGCCTGCTCCGTGCTGTCCATAAATGTTGTTCTCCTTCTTCTTGTCTGTCTCTGTGTCTGCAGATTCTCTTATTTTAGCACAGATTATCTATTGCGGCATAGATTATCTTCCTGCGGCACAGACAACTCCCAGAGGGCAGATGCCGGGCATAAAAAAAAGACCTTTCGGTCCTACGGTCTTCATAAAGCAAAATGAGAGGGCTGCCAGATTCGATCCATCCTCAAATCCGACAGCCCTAAAGCCAAATTTCCTGAAGTTTCACTGTATAACCTCCTTATCTGTAAATTCTCATCCTCACGAATAACTCTGATCTCTCTTCCGGAATCCTCTTCACTTCAATTCTTACTTCAGCGACCTGCTTTCATTCGGGGTTCCTGTTCTACCATATTACTAAATCATCTAAATACTGTTATGTATAAGCCGCTCAGTCTCTATGTTCAATCAGGTCTTTTTCGAAAGCTCTTAATCTATGGATCCTTATGCTGTAATAAAAACTCCTTTCTCCACAGATGTCATCTGAAGTTTCACTTCGTTTCATAACTAATAAACTGATTCCTGCGGTTATTCATATGAAAATGAATGCCTTCGATATATTCCTTCCTCCTCCTATTCGTTCTCAACGGACATATTCTAAATCGATTTCTCTTCTCTCTGAAGAATACTCTGCTTAATGAACTCGGATTCAAAATTCATATATCTTTGTTCTGACTATATATTAGTCGATGGCGGGATATTTGTCAATACTATTTTGGAAAATTATTGTTTTCAGATTTATTTTCAGAATTGTCTTTATATTTTCGGCTGCCTTCTATCTGTACACCCTGCATACGCAGAAGGCACGCCCCCGGCGGGCGTGCCTTTCTTTCACAATTTCAGGTGACCGAAGTCGACAGCGTGTACGGTCGCATAGACAGCTGTGTCCACAAGTTCCCGTCCGCCGCTGTTTATCATACTCTTAACGAAGGGAATCTTCTCCAGACCAGAAGGATCACCGGTATAGTTCAAAGCATCAACGATAACATCATTGCCGGGCAGCTCATCCGCCCGCATCTCAATGTTCACACCGTCAAAATAAAACTTTATATTCCTGGTGCAGGCCTCTTCTATAAAAGCTATTTCCAGCAGCAGCACGATCCTTCCGAGTTCATCTGAAGAAATCTTCCCGGTAACCCCTGTATAATAGGGTTCGTCATGCAGCATGATCTCACTGATCTGCGGGCCGTCGAAGCCGACCCTGATCCGGTGTTCCTGACTGCCCTCCCGGAAGCTGACCATCAGCTGCCCGTCTATGCTGTCAAAGCCTACTTCACGGATCCCGTCTGTAAAGTTATTATGCATAACCTGGCAGACCAGCGGGAAAAGCCCGATCTGACACTTCTCCATCTCAAATGTGCTTCCCTGGATGGCCGCTGTCAGCTCCTCCGGCTTCATAGGCGCTTTCTCTATCCGGGCAGGTCCCCATGAATAGGGCCTGGCAGGTCTGAGCAGAGGCGGTACCTGTTCAAAGTAACTGATCGTTTTCTGCAGGGAGGCGTAAGCGGCATCATTGTCCGGCAGCGGCTGATCAGCCGGATGAAAACCGATGCCCCAATACTTTCTCTGCACCCGTGTCGGCTCGCCATCCGCAAATAGTTCATTATTGCCGGCATTAAGGACAATGACCATATCCAGATCCGGATAGCAGATAACATTCTGCCCGAAAAGTCCGTTAAAAGCAAAGCTGCCCGGTCTCTCATCCATCCAGGTATAATAGCCGTAGCCGAAACGGCCGTTGTCGACCTGGGAATGCGTAGATTTGCGGACCCAGTAGCGGGGAACGATCTGACTTCCCTTCCAGCGGCCTCCCCGCAGATAGAGCCAGCCAAGCTTCATGGCGTCTTCCGGTCTCAGGAACATACCCCAGCCGCCCTTGGTGATCCCCTGCGGGCAGCGCTCCCAGAAAACCTCATCTATTCCCAGCGGCTCAAAAAGGCGGGACTGCAGATATTCATCCATCGGCATTCCGGACCTCTTCTGAATAATGGCAGATATCATGTAGGAATTCATGCTGTTATAGTCGAATTTTGTACCCGGGGCTGCCTTAGTGGAAGAACGCATAAATCCGTTGATCCAGTTATTGCCGGAAATCGCCCCGGCTTCACTGAAGTCCACTTCCGAGGTCATGTCCAGCAGATTCCTGACTGTGACATTGCGCCGCATGACGCTCTCCAGGGCAGAACTATTGCGCAGAAGCCTGTCCAGCTGGGATGCGTACTCCGGAAATATGTCTATCAGCTGCTCGCCGGTCCGCATCAGTCCTTCCCCCACAGCGATCCCGGCTGCCATTCCGGTCACAGCCTTGCAGAGAGAATGCGTAATGTGCCACATTCCTCTCTGGTAGGGAGCATAAGCACATTCGGCGATGACCTTGCCGTGCCGCATGATCATGATATGATGCGGGTTGCCCTTCTCGCAGGATGCCATCTCTTTAAGGAAAGACTCCACATAGGCGGAGGAAATACCTGCGGTCTCCGGTCTGGCCCTTTCAAACGGCTGAGAAACGGGTCTTCCGGTAAAGTGGGGCTTCTGCGGAAAATAATCCACCTTACTGATCTGACCGGTCTGCCCGGCCAGCATTCTGAATAATAATTGAAAAAAAGCTACGTCAAAACCCATATGTTCACCTCAGTCAATATTTCCGTTATTTTATCATTGATTCCAGATTACATCAATGGTATTCTGGCATTGTTCGATAAGACATTCCCATTATCGAGAAGCATGAGAAGGGGTGAATCACATGCATGTAATAAAATTCTTTCTTATTCTGGGGATCCTTGATGCCGCCATACAGGCCATCCAGTCCCTGGTCTATTATCGGCAGAAATGAAAATGATTTCCGGTCCGGCATATGCCGGACTTTTTCGATATAAAACAGCCCGGAAGTGCACATGGCGCTTCCGGGCTGATCGTATATACTTCTTTATCTGAAATTCAGATTATTCAATGATCTCAGATACACGTCCTGATCCTACAGTATGACCGCCCTCACGGATGGCGAATGTAAGACCTTTCTCCATAGCGATAGGATGGATCAGTTCGATCTCCATCTCAACGTTATCACCGGGCATGCACATCTCAGTTCCTTCCGGAAGAGTGATGACACCGGTAATATCAGTTGTTCTGAAGTAGAACTGAGGACGATAGTTGTTAAAGAAAGGGGTATGACGGCCGCCTTCGTCCTTGGTCAGTACATAAACCTGAGCCTTGAAATGCTTGTGGGGCTGTACAGAACCGGGCTTTGCAAGAACCTGTCCTCTTTCGATCTCATCTCTGGTAACACCACGAAGGAGGCATCCAACGTTATCACCTGCATAAGCCTCATCCAGAGTCTTACGGAACATCTCGATACCGGTAACAACTACCTGACGAACCTCTTCCTTTACACCTACGATCTCAACGGGATCGTTGAGCTTAAGAGTACCTCTCTCTACACGGCCTGTTGCAACAGTACCACGGCCGGTGATGGAGAAGATATCCTCGATGGGCATAAGGAAAGGCTTATCTGTATCACGCTGAGGATCCGGGATCCAGGTATCAACGGCATCCATGAGCTCCATAACCTTGTCGCCCCAAGGGCCGTCGGGATCTTCAAGAGCCTTCAGAGCGGAACCCTGGATGATCGGAGTGTCATCGCCGGGGAAGCCGTACTCATTGAGGAGGTCTCTGATCTCCATATCAACGAGCTCAGGAAGCTCTTCGTCGTCTACCATGTCGCACTTGTTCATGAATACTACAACATAGGGAACGCCTACCTGACGGGCAAGCAGGATGTGCTCTCTTGTCTGAGCCATAACACCGTCGGTCGCAGCGACAACAAGAATCGCGCCGTCCATCTGTGCAGCACCGGTAATCATGTTCTTGACATAGTCAGCATGGCCGGGGCAGTCAACGTGAGCATAATGTCTCTTCTCTGTCTGATACTCAACATGTGCAGTAGAGATCGTTATACCACGAGCTCTCTCTTCGGGAGCCTTATCAATCTGATCGAACTCTTTGAATTCATTGCCAGGTACTCTGTGAGCAAGTACACTGGTGATAGCAGCGGTAAGAGTAGTTTTACCGTGATCGACGTGGCCGATGGTACCGATGTTGCAATGCGGCTTACTACGGTCAAATTTTGCTTTAGCCATTCTAAACGTCCTCCTTTAATATAGCCCCCTGAAACACTTTTCACGGATAGGGCTGAGCTCTTCATAACTCGGCTATTAACGATTATATTGCATTTTCTGCAACTATTCAAGCCTGTTTTTGATTTATATTGCATTTGCAGGCTGTCCGGAAGATACCGGACGGCCTGTCTGTATGTCTTATTATGCGTCCTTCTTGTTCAGAACCTTCTCGGCAATGTTCTTAGGAACTGTCTCATAGCGTTCGAAGAACATGGAGTAGTTGCCGCGGCCCTGGGTCTTGGAACG
>ONFL01000094.1 GCA_900317095.1 uncultured Eubacteriales bacterium
CTTGCCCAGAAGGCAGCAGAGGCATTTATGGCAGAGAATCCCGACGCTGTTATTACCGTTAACGGCGGAGGTTCCGGCCAGGGCCTCAAGCAGGTTTCTGACGGCGCTGTAGATATCGGCAACTCCGATGTACCTGCAGAGGAGAAGCTGGATGAGGCACAGGCTAAGGAACTTACAGACCATGCTGTCTGCGTAACCACCATGGCTGCTGTAGTAAACAAGGATCTGGGCGTTACAAATCTTACTACAGATCAGCTTGTTGACATCTTTACTGCAAAGGTTACAAACTGGAAAGATGTAGGCGGCCCGGATGAGCCCATCATGCTCGTAACACGTCCTTCTTCTTCCGGTACAAGAGCTCTCTTCAAAGAGTGGGCACTGAACGGCGCAGAAGAAGCCAGCAATGAGTCCCTTGAGACAGATGACTCCGGCACACTTCTTCAGACTGTACAGCAGAACAAGGGCGCTATCGGATATGTTGCACTTTCCTACCTTGTAAATAACAGCGATGTAGCTCCTGTCTCCATCGACGGTGTAGAGCCTACTCTTGAGAACACCTACAGCGGTGACTACAAGGTATGGGGCTATGAGCATATGTACACCAAGGGCGAAGGCTCCGAGGCAGCACAGGCATTCATCAACTACATGATGGGTGACGCTTTCGGCGAGAATATTGAGTCCATGGGCTATGGCATAAGCTCCAAGATGAGCGATGCAGCTATTAAGAGCCACGAAGCAAAATAAGACAGGCATCTGATAAGAGGCATTTATGAAAAATTTTCGCAAGGAATATGCCGGGCGGTCCATCGTGACTATCTGCGGACTCTTTCTGATCGCACTGACAGTTATTATCGCTGTGTTTCTGATCATCCGCGGATCCGGTACATTCACTCAGTATCATCACTCTATAGCTGAGTTCCTGTTCTCGTCGGAATGGGCACCCAACGATGCGGTTGGTGAGGGCGGCGGAAAGGTCGGAGCGGCAGTTTATATTGTCGGCTCCCTCCTTACCTGCGGACTTGCAATTGCAATTGCGGCCCCCCTGGCACTGGCTGAAGCTATTTTCATCACAGAAATTTCACCAAAGCTTGGCTCCAGTCTTTTTCAGCCGGCGATAGAAATCTTCACCGGAATCCCTTCTGTTGTATACGGCTGGATCGGTCTGTCGCTGCTGGTTCCCTTCGTCAGGGACGCTTTTCATGCAGCGAAGGGCGGCTATTCTGTCCTGGCAGCAGGCATCATTCTGGCACTGATGATCTTTCCGACCATCACGACCGTAGCGGCCGATGCCATCAGAAGTGTACCTGACAGCTACAGAAAGGCATCTTACGGACTGGGTTCGACCAGATGGCAGATGATCTGGCATGTAGTACTGCCGGCAGCCTTGCCCGGAATTTTCACAGGCATCATCCTGGGCCTCACCAGAGCGTTCGGTGAAGCTCTCGCTGTAGCCATGGTTATCGGCAAGACAAGAGCCTTCCCTGCAAATATCATTTCACCTACCAACAATCTGACGGCAGCGATCGCTGCAGATATGGGCAATACCTCTAATGGAGGCGAGTATAACATGGCCCTGTGGTCCATGGGTCTGCTCCTCTTCATCATTTCCATGATCTGTATTGTCGCAATCCATGTCATTTCTGTCAGAAACCGCAAAAAGACCGGTGGTCACTAATAGTCTGGGGGCATCATTTTTATGAATTCAGAACAGTTTCAGAAAAAAATACAGGCCGCTAAGAAGACAGATAAAGTAGTTACCACTATTCTCTATGTGATCGGGGGCTTCTTCCTGGTGCTCCTGATCGTGCTGGCAGCATATATTCTGATCAAGGGGGCCATGGGTTTCAAACCGTCTTACCTTTCCTTTACAAGCGAAGGTATAGGCAACCAGTTTTTTAACACCCTTTATCTGGTAGTTCTTTCTCTGATCATCAGTGTGCCGATCGGTATCGGCGCAGGTATCTATCTTGCTGAGTATGCAGGAGACAACAAGCTGACCGCTGTTATCCGTATCAGTATAGAGTCCCTGTCTTCTCTGCCGTCCATTGTAGTCGGCCTGTTTGGATATCTGGTATTTATCCTCATGACCGGTATGGACTGGAACCTCTTCGCCGGAGCGCTGGCAGTCTCCATCCTGAGTCTTCCGTCTATAACTACGACAACAGAGGATGCGCTGCGAAGCCTTCCCAAGAGTTATAAACAGGGAAGTATGGGATTGGGCGCTTCACACTGGAAGGCGATCACATCAGTCCTGCTTCCGGCCTGCTTTCCCCGTATTATCACGGGTGTTATTCTTGCAGCCGGCCGTGGTTTCGGCGAAGCTGCCGCACTGCTGTACACAGCCGGACAGAGCACGGTTCTCAACTGGCACAACTGGAATCTTACATCTCCTACCTGCCCGCTGAATCCTTTCCGGTCCGGTGAAACACTGGCTCTTCATATCTGGGTACTTCGTACAGAGGGATCTCTGCACGCGAACTCCACCGATATTGCCAATGTAGCCGCCGCGGTACTTATTATCTTAACACTGGTCTTCAGCCTTGGAGCAAGACAAATTACCAGAAATATCACAAAGAAAGCCACCGGTGAATGATCGGCCTGCGCAAAGTAAGGGAAGCATATGAGTGAGAATATAAAAATTTCAGTTAAGGACCTGGATCTTTACTACGGTAGTTTTCAGGCTCTTAAAAAGGTAAATCTGGAAGTCGCGGAACATAAGATTACCGCGTTGATCGGTCCTTCCGGCTGTGGAAAGTCCACTTTCCTCAAGACCCAGAACCGGATGAACGATCTGGAGAAGGGCGTAAAGATCGAAGGTCAGCTCCTCCTCGACAATAAGATCGATATCTATAAGGATATTGATGCTATGGATCTGCGGAAAAGAGTCGGCATGGTATTCCAGCAGCCCAACCCGTTCCCGAAGTCCATTTATGACAATGTTGCTTACGGTCCCAGGATCAACGGCATCAAGAGCAAGGCAAAACTGGATGAGATCGTAGAGCGGAGCCTGAAGCAGGCTGCGATCTGGGACGAGCTTAAGGATCGTCTTACAAAGAGTGCCCTGGGTCTTTCCGGCGGCCAGCAGCAGCGTCTGTGCATCGCCAGAACGCTGGCGGTAGAACCCGATGTTCTCCTGATGGATGAGCCCACCAGTGCGCTGGATCCTATTTCCACATCCAGCATAGAGGATCTGGCACAGGAATTAAAGGAAAACTATACGATCGTCATTGTAACGCATAATATGCAGCAGGCGGTTCGTATCTCTGATTACACTGCATTCTTCCTTCTTGGGGAAATGGTTGAGTTCGGCAAGACTGAAGATCTTTTCGCAGCGCCGAAGGACCCCAGAACAGAACGGTACATCACGGGGAGGTTCGGTTAATGAGACACGTATTCGAAGAGGAACTCAATCAGTTAAACAAAGACATGATCACCATGGGTTCCATGTGCGAGAATGCCATCCAGACTGCCACGACCTATATCCGCTATCAGACTGCGGATAAGAATGCTGAGATCGTGGACATTGTAGAACAGATCAACCATAAGGAAAGAGACATCGAGAACATGTGCCTGAAGCTGATCATGCAGCAGCAGCCGGTAGCCCGGGATCTGCGTACGATCACTTCGGCTCTGAAGATGGTGTCAGACCTGGAGCGGATCGGCGACAACGCGGATGATATCGCGGAGATCGTTTCCATGAACAACATCCCCACAGCGGATGTGGAGGCCATAGAACTGATCGACATGGCAAAGGCAGCAAATGAGATGCTCAGCGATGCCATCAATTCCTTTGTCAAGCGCGACGACGAGCTGGCGAAAAAAGTTATCGATACAGATGACGCTATTGACAATTATTTCAATAACATTAAACTGAAATTAGCAGAAGATTTCAGAGACAGCAGTCATAATCTTGATTCCGTACTCGATCTGTTCATGATCTCCAAGTATTTCGAGAGGATCGGAGACCATTCGGTCAATATCGCCCGCTGGGTGCTTTATATGATCACCGGTACACTTGAGGGAAATACAAACTAGTATTTTCCTCTTTGGGGAACACAGTTTTTTCGATGCAGGCAGCAGGATCTCTACGACTGCTGCATGTGTTTTATGAGGGAAGACTATGATTTTTTGTGTAGAAGATGACGAAGCGGCAAGTAACATTGCCGCTTATGCTTTAGAAACAGCAGGTTTTCAGGTCCGTGTGTTTGCAAATGGCAAGGACTTTTTTGAGGCGCTCCGTACGGAGAAGCCGGAACTGATATTATTGGACATCATGCTGCCCGGAGAGGACGGAATCTCTATACTCAAGAAGATCCGGGCAGGACAGGGAACAAAAAACATCCCGGTCATCATGACCACAGCCAAAGGTACTGAATTTGATAAGGTCAATGGTCTGGACCTGGGAGCGGATGATTATCTTGTAAAGCCTTTCGGCATGCTGGAGATGGTTTCCAGAGTAAGAGCCGTTCTGCGGAGAGTACCCGCCGGCGAGGAGGAGCAGGAAATCCTGCACATCGGCAGTGTGGAACTGAATGAAGCTGCCCATATCGTAACAGAATCAGGCAGAAAGCTTGAGCTGACTCTGAAGGAGTATTCCCTGCTTGAATTATTTATGAAAAATCCGGACCGTGTATTTGACAGGGAGACCCTGCTGATGAAGATCTGGAACAGCGATTATTCGGGCGACACCAGAACCGTAGACGTTCATGTGGGAACGCTGCGGGCCAAGCTCGGCAAGGCCGGCGAGATGATCCAGACAGTCCGTGGAGTAGGATATAAACTGGTGACTGAATGACAAAAAGAATCTTCAAGTACACGGAGCTGATCATTTTTGTTACTTTGATCAGTGGTTTTGCCGCGATACTTTTTATTTTCTATGCCTATTTCGGAACCGTTCAGGATAAGCAGCTGAAAACAGAGACCGCCATCACCGCGCAGGCAGTGGAGGAAGGCGGTCTGGACTACCTGCGGGGCCTGAAGCTGGAGGATACCCGTGTGACCCTGATCGCGGGCGACGGCACGGTTCTTTATGACAATGAGGAAGACGCCTCGAAGATGGCCAATCACGCAGACCGGCCGGAGGTAAAAGAGGCCCTGGAAAAGGGAGAAGGGAAAAGCACCCGCTATTCCGATACGAAAACGACAGCCATGATCTACAGTGCCCTGCGGCTTTCGGACGGGTCAGTCCTGAGAGTCTCCGAAGAGAGAAATACGGTCCTCACAGTGGCTCTGGGAATGGTCCTTCCCATGATCTGGGTCTTTTTGATCCTGCTGATCATCAGCTGGCGCATTTCACTGAAGATGTCCAGGCAGATCGTAGAACCTCTCAACGGTTTTGACCTGGATCACCCCCTGGATAACCAGGATTATCCGGAGCTGGCTCCCTTCCTGCAGCGGATAAATAACCAGCAGAAGGAGATCCGCCAGCAGAAGGAATCCCTGATCCGGGCAGAAAAGGACTTCGTCACGGTGACAGATCATATGCAGGAATGTCTGATCCTGCTCAGCCGCAAGGGGAAGATCATTTCCATCAATAACCAGGCTATGAAACTCCTTCACGCCGATGAAAGCTGCATCGGCAGCGATATACTCTACCTGGAGCGGAGAGTTGAATTCCAGAGAGGCCTGAAAAAAGCCGCAGACGGGGAGCACACGGAGCTGATCCTGGAATATGCAGGCAGGCATTATCAGGCGGATATCAGCCCCATTTTCTCGGAAGATCTCAAGGCGGCGGCCGGTATGGTCGTGCTGATGTTTGACGTTACAGACCGGGAGAATGCCGAGCAGATGCGGCGGGAATTTACATCTAACGTTTCCCATGAGCTGAAGACGCCCCTGCACACCATTTCCGGCTGTGCCGAGCTTCTCAAGTCAGGCGGGGTCCGGCCGGAGGATTCCGGAAAGTTTGTGGATCTGATATTCAGCCAGACGCAGCGCATGATCACGCTGGTGGACGACCTGCTGCAGATATCGCATCTGGACGCGGGAGCTGCCGATATGAAATGGGAGCAGCTTTCGTTGATGGATGTGGTCAAAAGCGCGGAGAACCGCCTGCATGGGGCGGCCATGACGCAGAATGTACAGATGACAGTCAGTGGAAGCAGGCCCGCTCTGATCTGGGGAATTACCCGCCTGGTGGAGAGCATCGTTTTCAACCTGATGGATAACGCTCTCAAGTATAACCGGGAAAACGGCCGCGTGGATGTGACGGTCACAGAGGAGGACAAGGCAGTCCGCCTGTCTGTGAAGGACAACGGCGTGGGCATCCCCGCAGAGGATGTTCCCAGGATATTCGAGCGCTTCTACCGGGTGGACAAGAGCCATTCCCGGGAGATCGGCGGCACCGGGCTGGGGCTTTCCATTGTCAAAAATGCCGCCCGTATCCTGCACGCCGATGTGGATGTAAAAAGTGAGCTGGGAAAAGGAACAGAGTTTATTATCGTATTTCCGAAAACAAAACCCACAGAAGCTTAAGCTGCCGCCGTCCCGAACCACATGGCGGCTTGTAACATCAGGAACGCTTTCCTTTAATGGAAATTGCTCTGCGATAATCCTTAAAAGGAGACCCTGGTTTCCTTTTAAGGAAACTGACCCATACTAATAGAAACAGAGAAAAAAGGAACTGCGGATAAATTTATACCCTCATTACCGTGCAGACAGTAATGAGGGTATTTTAATGTCCTGCTGCCGGCCCGCCCGAGAGCCGGATATGCTTATTCTGCCCGGAAGGAGCCGCAGTAGCAGCCGACTGCTTTGCGGATCTCTTCTTTTTCATCAATAGAGAAGAGAGGGGGGCAGTTCATGCCGGGGATCTCCAGAAGGTTGTTGTAACCGACCAGGAGGGCGTGAAGAAAGTAATAATATTTAACTGCCTGCTGCTGTGTGATCCGGGGCAGCTGCCCATGGATCAGACTCCCGGTAAGGATCAGTTTCTCTCCCCAGGCCAGGCGCAGCTGACTGAGGGAATAGGTATCCTCAGCAGCCGTATAGACATCATGGTGTACAGAAAGCAGGGCGATCAGGGCATGGTTATCAAAGACAGCGGGCAGCCCTGC
>ONFL01000062.1 GCA_900317095.1 uncultured Eubacteriales bacterium
ACGATGATGGCGGACATGCCCTTTGTCTTCTGCTCGGGATCGGTCAGGGCGATGAGAATGACATAGTCGCCTTCATTGGGTCCCATATTGCTGATAAAGCACTTCGTGCCGTCTATTACATAATCATCACCGTCGGCGATGGCCTTTGTCCTGGCGGCTGCGGCATCGGAGCCGGCGCCGGGTTCTGTAAGGGCGAAAGCACCTACCGCGCCTGTGCAGGCCTTTGTCAGGTATTTCTTCTTCTGCTCTTCATTGCCCCTCTTGAGGATGATGTCGCTGGAAAGGGTGTGGACGGAGAGCAGCTCCGCGAGGGAAGCGTCGACCTTGGCAATCTCCGCGATCACCAGGACCTTTGTAACCTCATCGAGGCCGATGCCGCCGTACTCCTCGGGAATATTGATGCCCATGAAGCCCAGGTCTGCCATTCTCTGAACGAGGCCGGCCTTGAACTCTGCCTTCTCATCCATCTCCTGGGAGAAGGGGGCCACCTCGGTCTCGGCGAACTTGCGGGCCTGTTCTATAATGTCCTTCTGTATATCTGTCAAAATGACACTCATTGTAATTTATACCTCCTGTCGGTTCTGCTTTTCTTTCTCGCCTTATTTGTATTCAAATACGCCGCGGTTCAGAACCGGCTTGCCGTTGAGCTTGTTGCGGAATACGAAGTAGGCCTTGCCCTCTTCTATCTTCCAGATCTCCATCTGTACCGGTGTGTCGGGATAAAGAACAGAGCTCATCTGGGCTGCCATGCGGGTAACTCTCTCAGGCTCGCCCGGGCACAGGCAGTCAATGCCGATCCGGCAGGCAAATCCGAAGGAACACAGGCCCTGCATGATCGGGCGGTCAAAACCATTTTCCTTGCAGAATTCAGGATCGGCGTGAACAAGGTTTGTGTCGCCGGTCAGGCGGTAAAGCATGTTCTGGACGGGGCTGATGTAATCTTCTACGACGAAATCGGGATCTCTGTCGGGGATAACGACCGGGCTCTTGGGCATGGGCTCGCCGCCGAAGCCGCCGGCTTCATGGAAGAAGGTCGTGGAGTAGTTCGTGCAGACCGGAACGCCGGCTTCATCTCTTACCAGGGCCCTTGTGCGGACAACGGCGCCTCTGCCTTCTCCTCTGTCCCAGATGTCGGTGATCTCATCCTGCCACTGGAATGTGCCCTTTATGGGATCGATCGGCTTGTGGAAAATGATCTCGTGATCCATGTTAAGGAAGTTTATGGTCGGCTTTACGATGTCATTTACCAGCATGGAAGCCGGCAGGGGCATCCACTGATAAGGCTTTACGTTCACGGTGCCCCAGTAGGGAACAACGCCGTATGTAGGGATGGCCTTCATGCCTTTCTCATAGGTATACTGAATGTCTTCTCTCTTTGCGCCCACGGCAAGAGCGTAAAGCGCAACATCTCTCCAGTTGTACTCCAGATATCTGGGCTCCATCTTTGCTCCGATAAGGGACTTAACCTGCTCCAGTGTAAGTTTGTTTGCTGCCATAATGATTCTCCTTTCTTATATATCCGGTCTCCCGGATCCTTCTGCCCTGTTGGCAGATATTTTTTCTCTCACACTTCTATTACAAGCAAAGGCCGTGCCAAATCATAAATTTTCATAAAATCGCCCAAAACCGTTGAATTTTTAACATTTGTCTGCTATATATTTAACAAAAGCATGTTTGCATTTTTAAACATTAGTTGTGATTATGCAACCTTTGTGGGATAAAAGCCGAAAACAGAAGAGGAGAATCTGACAGCTATGGAAGAAATCACTCTTGAAAATTATAAACTCTGGTTTGAGACGCTGATGAAAAGGTCGGAGGATGCCTTTATCGTGGTGGACCGGCAGGGAATTATCCGCTATATCAACGATATTTACTGCAAATTCCTTTTTGTGACAAAGGAGCAGGCCATAGGGACGCCCATAGAGAAGATCATCCCCACCACCTCCATGTATGACGTCATGGACCGGCGGCTGGTCCTGGACCGGGAGATCCATTTCCACCCTTATATAGGGTCCAAGGATACCATCACTTTGGCCCGCCGTTTTTGTCTTTTTGATGACAAGGGCAATGTGATCGGCTCCATGGCCCAGTGTAAGTTCCGGGACAATACATGGACAAACGCAGACCGGCTCTTCCGCTTCGAGGATGAGGAGGAGGCCGTCCAGGAAGAGGCTGACGGCTACTCTCATGGCAGCTTTGACTTCGTTGTCGGCAAGGATCCCGGCTTTCTGGACCTGAAGGCCCGGGCCCTTAAGGTCGCCAAGAAAGATTTTCCCGTCTTCCTCAGCGGAGAGACGGGAACCGGCAAAGAGGTATTTGCCCAGGCCATCCATATGGCCAGCAGCCGCAGTGACGGACCCATGATCAGCATAAACTGCGGCGCCATTCCCGGCGACCTGCTGGAGTCCGAGCTCTTCGGCTATGAGGAGGGCGCTTTCACTGGCGCCCGCAAGGGAGGCAAGCCCGGCAAATTCGAGCTGGCCAACCACGGGACTATTTTTCTGGATGAGGTTGCGGACATGCCTCTGAATCTGCAGGTCAAGCTGCTGCGGGTCCTGCAGGATTATAAGATAGAACGTCTGGGCGGGAACAAGACTATTAACCTGGACGTGCGGGTCATATCCGCCACCCGTAAGAATCTGGAAGAGATGGTCAGGCAGGGCCTTTTCCGGGAGGATCTCTACTACCGGCTCAATGTCATCAGCCTGGAAATGATCCCTCTGCGCCGGCGCAAGTCGGACATTCCTCTTTTCTGCCACCGCTTCCTGAAGGAACTGAATGACAAGTACAAGACGACGGTGGTCATGTCGCCCGCTGCCGAGCGGGCTTTCTACAATTACAGCTGGCCCGGCAACATCCGCGAGCTCAAGAATGTCATTGAGAGCGCCTACGCATCCCTGGACGGCCTGATCCTGCGCCCCGAGGACCTGCCGCCCAAGATATCCGGCTCTGCCCTCTCTGCCTATAACCCGGACGACCAGGAGAGTGAAAATCTCAGCGAAGCTGTCAGCGCCTATGAGGCCTACTATATCCGGGAAAAATTAAAAGAACATGATTTCCGCATAGCCGAGACAGCCGCGGCTCTGG
Organism: uncultured Eubacteriales bacterium; assembly: GCA_900317095.1. Lineage (GTDB taxonomy): Bacteria > Bacillota > Clostridia > Lachnospirales > Lachnospiraceae > UBA2912. The sequence continues at coordinate 3,088 of ONFL01000062.1, forward strand.
GTATAGACCGCACGGCTCTCTGGCGCAAGATGAAAAAATACGGCATAAATGTAAAGAAAGGCCTGACCCCTGAATAAAATGACGGCCCCGGGAATAATCTTTTGTTTTTGTGTGAGCTCATGATAAACAGATAACTCGATTTAGACAAGACGTTAGTAAATTTATGAGTCACTATTAAATTTCATAGCAGCTTGAAAATGCATATGTACCATGATATTCTTTTTTCAGAGAACGAAAGAAGGACGAAAGAAAGGACAGGTGAAGCAGATGTATCAGAAAAAACTGGAAGAGGATATCCGCTGCCCCCTGGAGTATGGTCTGAAGATATTCGGGGGCAAATGGGACGCCCGTATTATTTGCGTACTGACTGCCAAAAAAACGCTGCGGTACGGGGAGATCCGCAAGGAAATGACAAATATTACCGATGCGGTCCTGGCAGCTTCTCTAAAGAAACTGGTTGCGGATGGGATGGTCAGCCGCATTCAGTATAACGAGATCCCTCCCAGGGTAGAATATTCTCTGACGAAGAAGGGCAGGTCTGCAGTTCCTATCCTGCAGAAGATCTGTGCCTGGTCGGGGGCTTATTTTAAGAATACAGATGATCATTCCCTGCGGGTCTGCCAGCACTGTGACTATGAGCAGGAAGCTTAAAGGACTGTAAAAAGCTAAAGAATGTGGAAATAATAAGGCCTGTCTTATAAAAAGAGTCAGGCCTTTTTTCAGCTGCCGGCGAGCTTCTCCCTTCTTCTGAGAAAATACTCCCGGGTGAGACTGACGACCCTGGGCGACAGAGCCAGGACCGCGATCAGATTTGGTATGGCCATGAGGGCGTTCATGCTGTCGGCGATCTGCCAGACAAGATCCAGCTTGACAGCGGCGCCGACAACGACAAATATTACATAGACAGCCTGATAGATCACCATGCCGCGCCGGCCGGCCAGGAATTCCACACAGCGGCCGCCGTAAAGGCTCCAGGACAGCAGGGTCGAGAAAGCGAACATCATGATGCAGACGGCAATGATCACAGAAGCGATCCGGCTGCCGAAGGCCGTGCTGAATGCCCGGACCGTCAGATCCGCGCCGGCCGAGCCGCCGTAGAAGGCAGGAGCCTGCCTGGAGACAAGTATAGCCAGGGCTGTCAGGGTGCAGATGACTATGGTATCGGCGAAAACCTCGAAAACACCGTACATGGCCTGCTGGACCGGATGGTCGACGTCCGCCGCCGCGTGGGCGATCGGCGCCGTGCCCAGGCCGGCCTCATTGGAGAATATACCGCGTCCGAAGCCGGCTTTCATGGCCTGCTGCACCGCCACGCCGGACAGACCGCCGCCGATGGATCTTGGATCAAAGGCGCCCTCGAATATCTGCCGGAAGGCGGGGCCGATCATGGATGTGTTGGAAAATACCACGATCAGAGCAGTCACGATGTAGACAAGGGCCATGGCCGGCACCAGCTTTTCGGTCACGCTGCCGATCCGCTGCAGGCCGCCGAAGAGGACCAGGATGGTCAGCACTGCGCCTATGATGCCGATGACCAGATAGAGCACCCGCAGCTGTCCCGCGGAAGCCGACGGGTGGAAGGCGGTCCAGACCGTGCCGATAGAGGTTGCTATGGTATTGATCTGGGTCATATTGCCGGTTCCCAAGGCCGCGACGGCTCCGAAGACGCAGAATACGGCGGCAAGCCATTTCCAGTTCTGTCCCAGCCCCCTGGTAATATAGTACATGGGACCGCCGACATAGTCGCCCTGGTCATTGACCTTGCGGTAATGCACAGACAGCAGGATCTCCGAATATTTTGTACACATGCCGAACAGGGCAGCGATCCACATCCAGAAAATAGCACCGGGGCCGCCCAGGGCGATGGCTCCCGCCACGCCGGCTATATTTCCCGTGCCGACCGTGCCCGCAAGGGCTGTCGTCAGCGCCTGCAGAGGCGTCAGCGTGCCCTCTTTTTTTTCGTCATGCGAAAAAAGACGGCCGACCGTAGACTTCATGATCAGGCCGAAACGGCGGAACTGGATAAAGCCCAGCCGGAAGGACAGGAAAATGCCCGTTCCGATCAGCAGCAGAAGCATGGGAACGCCCCACACCAGGTTGTTGACTGCGGTGGAAAAATCTGAAAACTGTTCTATCATGTAACTGGTACTCTCTCCTCATTATTTCGAAATAAGCGCGGCCGCTGTCCAAACGCGCGTCTGTCCGTGCCGCCGGCAGTTATAAAAATCTACTTCTTCTTCCGGGGCAGACAGGCTTTAAAAGTATAACATAGAAACTGCAGAAATGCCGCCGCAGCTCTTGCAAAATGTATAAATTTTTGTCAGAATAATGCTGCATCATAACGCGGTATGGGCCGCGGCATGAAATTTCAGACCAGGCAAAGGACATGAACGGGCATGATAATAGAAAGTTCACAGCTGACCCCTGACTACGCTTCACGGGAAAGGCTCATGGAAAGGATCCTCGATATCGGGGAGCTGATGCTGCAGTCCGGCGCGGAGATCAACAGGGTCGAGGATACCCTGCATAGGCTGTCCCGGGCCTACGGGGCTGTCCCGGATGTATATGTGATCGTTTTCAGCATCGTGATCACCCTGCGCTTCCCGGACGGGCAGACCGGCCCGGCGCCGGCCAGCATCACCCAGACCCGGCGGGTAAGCGATCAGGACGGCATAGATTTTATAAAGCTGGACGAGCTCAACGACCTCTCCCGCCGCTGCTGCCGCAGGCCTCTGCCCCTGGAAGAGCTGGAGGCGGAGATCTCCCGGATAAGGGATGACCGGGTCCGGCTCTGGCGCCTCTCCCTTGGCAATGCCGTCGGCGCCTTTTCTTTCTCCGTCTTTTTCGGCGGCAGCGCCCTGGACGGTCTGGCCGCGGCCCTCTTCTCCTTCCTGATCATCCTGCTGCAGAAAAGTCTGGGCCGCTACAGCACAAACCGGATCCTCTATACCATGATCGTGTCCGCCATCGTCGGCACCGGCATCGGCCTGCTCTGCAGGGCAGTCCCCTTCTTCAGCCGCCCCATGATCATGATAGGCGACATCATGCTCCTGAACCCCGGGATCACCATGATCAACGCAGTCCGGGAGATGATGGTCGGCAATACCATTTCCGGCGAGATCCGCTTTATAGAAAGCTTCACCTGGGCCCTGGCCCTGGCGGCCGGCTTCATGCTGGCCATACACCTGACGGCCTGACCGGTATCATGATCATATAGGGAGGCAAAGCCATGTTTACAGTTACGGAATATATTCAGCTTCTTATGGCCTTCACCGGCTCCATGGGATTCGCGGTCCTCTTTCATATCCGCAGGAAAAGCATACCGGCAGCGGGGATCGGCGGCCTGGCCGCCTGGCTGGTCTATCTGATCGTCATGCACATGGGCAGGGGCTACATGATGGCTTCCTTCGCAGGCGCCATACTCTGCGGACTGTGGAGCGAGTTCATGGCCCGGCGGCAGAAGCAGCCGGCCACGGTATTTCTCATATCATCTGTCATTCCTCTGATCCCGGGAAATGCTCTCTATCAGACCATGAACAGTCTGGTGACCGGCGAACTGCGCGATGCCTGGCGCTGGGGCGTCATCACCGTCATGACCATGATATTCATCGCGCTTGGCACCAGCCTCACGGCGGCTGCCTTCATCACCAGCGGCCGCATCCGCAGGGCAGAAAAAAAGCTTTGAAGAAAACCGGTTCTTCAAAGCTTTTTTCTTTCAGAGTTCTTTGACATTCCCCTTCACATATTCCTTAAAGGCAGCATTGGGGCCTCCGTCAAATGTATACATCTTTATGCGCAGCTTTTTCAGCTGAGCGTAAGTCCTGGGCATATAGCTCTGGGCTATCACCGCGTCCACTTTCAGGTCCCGCAGGATATCCGCCGCTTTCTCCGCCGGCGCCCCGTCCATGTTCATGATCTGCCTCTGGACCTTAGACCCGTCCCGGATCACGGTCAGTGTGAAAGCCTCCGCCTTCTCAAAGCGGGGAACCATCCCCTGTCTGGTATCGGCCACCGCCAGGATCTGATCTCCCGGCGCCTTCAGCAGCTCAAACCGCCCGGAGGCCTTCTGCTGTAACTTGTCAAATATAGCCATATTCCTGCACTCCTTTGCGGCCGGCGCTGCCCGCGGATAAGCGCGGTGACCGGCACCTGATGTTTACTGGATCGCTGTAACCGTGTAATCCTTAGCCTCTACAGCATTCTTCATGGTATCATCGGCTACATCCCCGGAAAGGGTTACCACAGCCTGTCCCGCGGTATGACTTACCTCAGCCTTGTCTACGCCGTCCAGGGCCTCAAGGGCCTTCTTAACGGTCATCTCGCAGTGCTCGCACATCATTCCTTCGATCTTGATAGTCTTTGTCATTTCATTTTCCTCCGTATGCTTTTTATTATTATCATCTGCATGGTCTGCAGTGGTTCCCAGTATGGTGCCGTCCGGTCCGGTCTGGGCCGGATGCCTGAGTTTCTTATCATGCTTTGTGCTGAACATGTCAAAGAGGTTCAGCCGCAGGGCGTTGCTGACTACAAATACGCTGGAAAGGCTCATGGCCGCCGCGCCCCACATGGGATTCATGGTGAGGCCCCAGTGGGCGTACAGTCCTGCCGCCATGGGTACCAGGGCTGCGTTGTAGATCAGAGCCCAGAAAAGGTTCTCCAGTATATCCTTATACGTCTGCCGGGACAGGCGGACTGCCGCCGCCGCGTCCGTCAGACGGGACTTCATGAGCACAACATCTGCCGCGTCTATGGCCACATCTGTGCCGGCGCCGATGGCAATGCCGATATCAGCCCGGGTCAGGGCCGGAGCGTCGTTGATGCCGTCGCCGACCATGGCAACCTTGCCCTTTTCCTGCAGCCGGCGGATGACCGCTTCCTTGCCGTCCGGAAGAACGCCTGCCACCACTTCGTCCACACCGGCCTGGCGGCCGATAGCCTGTGCCGTCTTCTGGTTGTCGCCGGTCAGCATGACTACATGGATGCCCATGTTCTTCAGCTGCTGAATAGCCTTCGCGGAATCTTCCTTGATGGTATCAGCCACAGCGATGATGCCGGCCAGCTTTCCGTCCGCCGCAAAGAAAAGCGGTGTCTTTCCCTGATCTGCAAGAGCCTGGGCCTGACGGTCAAGATCCGGATCAACTTCTGTCAGACCGCTTATATAAGCGGCGCTTCCGCCGGTCAGGGTCTGCCCCTTCCAGCGGGCGGTCAGGCCGTTGCCGGGCAGGGCCTTAAAATCGCTTACCTCGTCTGCCGGAATGGAATGGTCCCGTCCGTAGTCCACGATGGCTCTGGCCAGGGGATGCTCGCTCTTCTGCTCCAGAGAGACGGCCAGTTCTGCCAGAGACTGGTCTGTCCAGCCTCGGGCGGGGATAATATCTGTAACGGAAGGCTTACCTTCTGTGATGGTTCCTGTCTTATCCAGGGCAGCGATCTGGATATTGCCGGTCTCCTGCAGAGACTGGGCAGTCTTAAAGAGGATACCGTGTTTCGCGCCCATGCCGTTGCCGACCATGATGGCGACCGGTGTTGCCAGTCCCAGAGCGCAGGGGCAGGAAACAACCAGCACGCTGATGCCGCGGGCCAGGGCAAATCCCACCGGCTGCCCCAGAGCCAGCCAGAGTATGATGACGCCGACAGCAGCCAGGATAACGATGGGCACGAATACACCGGAGATCTTATCCGCCAGCATCTGTGCCGGTGCCTTGGTAGCAGCCGCGTCGCTGACCATGGAAATGATCTGGGAGAGGGTGGTGTCTTCGCCGACCCTTGCCGCCCGGCACTTAAGGAAGCCGGACTGGTTGAGGGTCGCGGAGCTTACCGTGCTGTCCGGTGCTTTGTCAACGGGGATGGATTCGCCGGTCAGGGCTGACTCGTCAACGGCGCTGGTTCCCTCCAGAACCACGCCGTCCACCGGAATGTTCTCTCCCGGGCGGACTACGAAAATGTCTCCGATGGCGACGTCATCTATGCTGACCGTAACTTCCTGGCCGCCGCGGATGACATTGGCCGTCTTGGGCGCCAGTTTCATCAGACTCTTGAGGGCATCGGTCGTCCTGCCCTTGGAATAGGATTCCAGCATCTTGCCCACGGTGATCAAAGCCAGGATCATGCCGGCAGACTCGAAGTAGAATTCGTTCATGTACTTCATGGCCGCCTCGGATCCCTGATGCACCTGGGCATAGCTCATGGCAAAGAGCATCACTGTGCTGTAGCCGAAGGCTGCCGAGGATCCCAGGGCGATCAGGGTGTCCATGTTGGGCGCCCCGTGGAAAAGGCTCTTGCAGCCGCTTATAAAGAACTTCTGGTTAATGACCATAATGATGCCTGCCAGCAGCAGCTGCATCAGACCCATGGCCACGTGATTGCCCTCCATAAAGGCAGGCACCGGCCAGCCCCACATATGGGCGCCCATGGAGAAATACATGAGGGCCAGCAGAAAGCCGATGGAGGCGATAAGCCTCTTCCTGAGCACCGGGGTTGTCCGGTCCTTAAGGGCATCTTCCTGGGCGGCTATCTTAGCGGACATACTCCCGGTCCTGCTGCCGGCCTCCTCATCTCGGGGCCTGGCTCCGTAGCCGGCATCCTCTACCGCCTTGACAATGGCGCCCGGATCCGCCGTCCCTTCAACGCCCATGGAATTGGTCAGCAGGCTGACCGTAACACTGTCCACGCCCGGCACTTTGGCGACGGCTTTCTCAACCCGCGCCTGGCAGGCGGCACAGCTCATACCTGTCACTGTATACTGTTCCATCTTTTTGCCATCCCTTTCTATTTCATCAGCTTCTGCAGGAGCTTGAGCAGTTCTTCCAGCTTCTCATCGCCGCCATTGCGGACATCGTCAGCCACGCAGGTGCGGATATGGTCTGCCAGCAGGATCTTGTTAAAGCTGTTCAGGGCCGCGTTGATCGCGGCCACCTGGGTGATGACATCCGTGCAGTAGCAGTTGTTCTCCAGCATCCGCCGTACACCCCGCACCTGGCCTTCTATGCGGCTGAGCCGATTCATCAGGTCTTTATATTCTTTCTGGGACCGCTCTTTAGTCTTGTGGCGGCAGCAATCGGGGATCCTGACCTCATCTGAGGCGGCTTCCTCTGCCTTTACCTCCGCTGCCTCTTCCGCCGGGACCTGACCGGTCAGCTTCTTATCTTCACATGCAGGACATTCGCTCACGCTTGTCATCTCCTTCTCCCATCTATCTGCAGTATCTTTTTTCTGCATTTATAATATACCCCCATGGGGTATATTGCAAGGGACAGAAATGACCAAAAAAGGAGCCGGTTTACCCCGGCTCCCTGTACAGGATGCACATACCCCGTAGGGGTATATTCATCCCTGACTGCCTTCCTTTGTGTAAAACGGAATCTGACCGGCAGAGGTCCTCATACAGATCAGATCAGCCACTGCTTCAGATTGGAGAAATTCACTGTGCACAGCCCCTGCGACACAGCCACAGGTATATCATCGTCAAAACTGTAAAAGTCTATGGCATCATCGTCACAAAACCGATAGACAATGACTGTCTGCTTATCCGGATCCAGAATCCAGTACTCGCGGACGCCGGCATTCCTGTACTTGCCCAGCTTCAGGTACAGATCCCTCCTCTTTGTAGACGGAGAGAGGACTTCCGCCAGAAAGTCCGGAGCTCCGAAGAGGCGGGGACCGATGTTCATCCCCGGGTCACAGCAGATGATCACGTCCGGCTGGACTATGGTCCGGTTGTCCTTGTCCAGCTGCACGTCCAGGGGAGCTATATAAGGCCGGCAGGGCATATGATGATCCTCGGCGCAGGACATCAGGCGATAGTAGAGATAACCGGCAATCTCCTGGTGATTGGAAGTGGGAGAAGACATCTCATAGAGCACGCCGTCTATCAGTTCATAGCGCTTATCATCCGGCAGGGCAAGGTAATCCTCCAGCGTATACTCTCCCTGTTCCTTGTTCCCGAGGGGACTGTCTGCTTCTGCCCCGCTGCCATAGGAAGCCGCGGCATCGTGAAAAACGGCCGCCTGGTCCTCCCCTGGCGCGATACAGGCCGGATAGCCGGACCTGTCCGGCCTGTCCAGGACAGCCGCCAGCCGTTCCAGCGTCTGCCGCCGCGGCGACCGGGTCGCCCCGCTGAGTACCTTCTGCAGTGTTCCCCGGGGAACACCGCTCAGACGCACCAGTTCATCTATGGAATATCCCAGTTCCCGCTTTCTTTCCCTGATCTCTTCTATCGTCATGGCCTGCACTCTCCTTCCCGCGGCCGGATAAATCCCGCCCGGCACAATAGTTTGCGGTCAATAAGCTTTCATCTTGTCCATATCATAATCTTTATATAGCCATTTGTCAATATAATATCTTAATTCGGTTCTTTTGCGGTTTAATTTGTCAGCTGACCATGCGGACATATCCGTGCGGCTCATGATCCGCGTAAAAAAACGGCGCCCGAACGCTAAGCCCGGACGCCGTCCTGATCTGTCATTATTCTGTTTTCACATACCCCGAAAAGATCATCTTACAAAACTCGTGAAGATGTGTTCGTTCTGGGGATGCTGAATGCCGTTTTCTTTTCCCAGCTCTATCAGCTTCAGCAGCCAGGCCATATTCTTGCCCAGGTTATACATGGTATTCAGGCCTTCCTGGTCTTCCTGCACATCCTCTGCCTTAGAGCCGAATACGTGGTTCCAGTATGTGGAGGTTACGATCGGCATCTGGTTTATGGAAAAGTGCTTGTTTATCACATCCATGGAACAGACCTGGCCGTTGCGGCGGGCGCTCAGGACTGCGGCAGCCGGCTTGAAGGCCAGGACATCGCCGTGGGCATAGGACAGCCGGTCCATAAATGAGAGCAGGCGGCCGCTGGGGTGGGCGTAATAGACCGGTGTGCCGAAGACAAAACCGTCGGCCTGCCGGGCCTTTTCCGCAAATTCATTGACGCAGTCGTCTACGACGCAGCGGTCATGATCGCTGCAGAAGCCGCAGGCAGTGCAGTCGGCGACAGGCTTATTTCCGATGAAAAATATTTCAGAATCTATGCCTTCCTCCGCCAGAGACCGGGCCACCTCTGTCAGGGCCGCATTTGTGCAGCCGTTTTTATGGGAACTGCTGTTTACAAGAAGTACCTTCATTTCTTCAATTCCTTTCTTTAATCAAATACAGGCAGCCTGTCTGTCTGCTCAGTAAGCTCAGCGCTTGTTGGACTGTCTCCAGATGCCCATCTTCTCTGCCTCGGCGATCAGCTGATCCCGGAAATCAGGATGGGCAATACCGATGATGCCCTCGGCCCTCTGCCAGGTACTCTTGCCCTTGCAGTTGAACATGCCGTATTCTGTCGCCAGATACATGGTGTTGGCCCGGGTATCGGTGACGCAGCTGCCGGGCGCCAGGATAGGGCGGATCCGGGACTGTATTCTGCCGTTCTTATCCTTAAATGTAGATGTGCAGGCCAGGAAGCTCTTGCCGCCGCGGGACAGGTAGGCGCCCATGACGAAGTCCAGCTGGCCGCCGGAGCCGGATATCTGCTTAAATCCTGCCGACTCGGCATTCACCTGTCCGTACAGATCCAGGTCTACCATGTTGTTGATGGAAATGAAATTATCGATAGAGGAAATCACGCCTATATCATTGACATAGTTAACCGGCATATTCATGAGTCCAGGATTGTCATCCAGAAAATCCATGAGCTCCCGGCTGCCGGAGGCAAATGCATAAACCTGCTTGCCGGGCTGAATCTTCTTATATTTTCCTGTGATCTTGCCCTTTTTTGTCAGCTCCACAAAGGCGTCCACATACATTTCCGTATGGACAGACAGATCCTGCAGGTCGGAATCGCCGATCAGCATGCCGACCGCGTTGGGCATGCCGCCGATGCCCAGCTGCAGGCAGGCACCGTTGGGGATCTCCTTGACGATCATCTCCGCGATCCTGCGGTCGATCTCGCTGGGCTCGCCCGCTTTGGGGGCCGTGGGCATAGGGCGCACCTTGTTCTCTACGATCATGTCGACCTGGGAAATGTGCACTGCTTCGCGGACGCCCAGGCAGCGCGGTATGGTCGGATTCACTTCTACTATGACCGTCTTCGCCGTTTCCACAACGTCAAGCATGTGGGATGTGACAGGGCCGAAGCTGAAATAGCCGTGCTTATCCATGGGTGCTACCTGCATCAGGGCCACATCCGCAGGATTCAGGGATTCATGTATGAAATAAGGCAGCTCTGAATAACGAAGGGGATTAAAATAAACAAATCCGTCTTTTACGACATGCCGCTCGTGAGCGGACATAAACCAGGAATTCCAGGTGAAATGCTCCTTCGCGTTCTCTACATCAAAGATCTTCGGCTTTCTTACCAGCAGACCGCCCCGCAGGTTTACATTCTCCAGCAGGGGCATCCGCTTTGCCAGCGCTTCATCCAAAACATCCGCCGTACAGGCTGCCCATCCGTAATCGACCCAGTCGCCGGACTTTATGCACTTCACCGCTTCGTCGGGTGTTGTCAGCTTCTTATTGTATTCTTCTGTGTAATCCATTTTGTACCTCCATGTGCCCTTTTCATGCACTACTGTCACTATACCTTTCCGAGCAGACCTCTGCATATTTTCAGCAGATACTGCCTTCCTATTCTAACATTACAAAATACTGCCGTCAATTTTGGTATATTTTCCCGTGACATTTGGTACAAATATTGCTATATAAAATCAACCTCGCTTTATTTTACATCAATCTCCGCAGAGGCTTCCCAAAAAAGCTCAGGGCCCGGTAGGCTGTCTGACGCTTTTTGCTCATGGAATGGGGCCAGTAAAGATCCCCCCCCACATCTTTCTTACCTTCCTCCTGGATCCTGCAGTGCCGCAGCAGCTCCTGGAAAGTCTCTTCCATATGATCATGGAAGGGGCGGCTTTTGACCCTCAGGTCTGCCTCCATGTCTATGCAGCAGCTGCGGTTGTCGAGATTAAAGGAGCCAATATAGGTAATATCCCCGCCGGCCAGGATCATTTTCCCGTGCAGAACCTGCTGCGGATCCGAGTATTCGCAAAGGCGGACACCCTCATCCAATATCCGCTGCCGTCTGGTCATAAGGTCAGAACTGCCGAAGTAGTTAGATCCTCGCTCCGGAGCATTTGTGACAATGGTGATGCCGCGGGCATCCCTTAAATATTTTTTATATTCATTCTTCATGTCCTGATCCAGGATCACATAGGGCGTCTGGATCTGCACATTTCCATAATCTCCGGCATCCCGCAGGATCCGCCTGAAAAGCTGCGGATCTTTTTTATCTGCCTGGATCGGGTTAGCTGCCAGCTCGACAGAGTCTGCCGGGAAAAAGGACAGCCTGGGCAGGATGTCTTCATAAAGCTTTTCCGATTCCCAGCTGATCCTTTTCAGCTGGTAACGGGCATCTTTTTCCATTTCCGAGGAAATGCCTGCCCATTCCCAGTCCTGCACATAAGGGCTGTTCCAGACAGATTCAAAATAAGCCGACAACTGGCGGTATGCCTGTCCCCTGCCCGGCTCCTGCTCATGGACCAGCAGATCCCGGTCTTTCTTTATCTTCCCGATATCCTCCTCAAGGAAGGCATTGCCGACATTGCGGCCGCCCAGAAGCAGCCAGCTGTCGTCTATCAGCAGGTACTTATCATGCATGCGGCAGTTGGGATGCCGCATATTGTCTTTCTTAAAGGGATTATAGACCCGGACATGAACATTGCCCATCCGGGACAGGGTCTGGAATTCCTGAGAATAAAACAGACCGTAGAAAAGGCAGATGCCGTCTATCAGAAGCTGCACCTGCACTCCCCTGCCGGCGCTCTGCGCCAGGGCCGCCATGATCCGGCGGCCTGCCGCGTCCCGGTGAAATTCAAAAACAGCCATGCGGATGCGGCTTTTCGCCTGTCTCATCAGCTGCAGGCGGACAGCCATGGCGTCCCTGTTCTCTTCTATATTGATAACCTCTTCCATTATCATCCAGTCCTTTTCTTCTGTTTTACGCCCCCTATTTTAGTTTTTCTTACGGGAGCCGTCAACATACGACTTCCTGCATTTGTAAAGGTACTTTGAAAATGGATGAACAGGAGAGCTGCTTTCTCGGACTCCCTCCCGCGCAGAAAAAGCCGTTTCCCGAAAATGCTGCAGTACGGGAAACGGCTTTTTGGGGTTTTATAAGAGGAATTAAATTACCTTTTTACTACATTACACTGCGGGCGATGACCATCTTCTGGACTTCGCTTGTGCCCTCATAGATGCGGGTGATGCGGGCGTCGCGGTACATGCGCTCGATCGGATAATCCTTCATGTAGCCGTATCCGCCGTGGATCTGCAGAGCCAGGTCTGTTACGAAGCAGGCTGTCTCGCCGGCATAAAGCTTAGCCATAGCGGCTACCTTTGTGCAGTTCTCTTTTCTCTCGCGCAGGTCTGCTGCTTCCAGAACCAGCATCTTTGCTGCCTCTGTGCGGGTCGCCATATCAGCGATGTACCACTGCAGGCCCTGGTTGCGGCCGATCGGTTTGCCGAACTGCTCTCTCTGCCCTGCGTACTTGACAGCTTCTGCCAGAGCGCCCTGAGCGATGCCGACTGCCTGGGAAGCGATGCCGATTCGTCCGCCGTCCAGGCCGACCATGGCAACCTTAAAGCCGTCGCCGACCTTGCCGACGATGGCATCTTCCGGCACGATGCAGTCCTGCAGGATCAGCTCGGATGTCTGAGAACCGCGGATGCCCATCTTATTCTCTGTCTTGCCGATGGAAAGTCCGGGATTTGTGCGCTCTACCAGGAAAGCGGTCATGCCGCCGTGGGTCTTCTTTTCAGGGTCTGTAAGGGCAATGACAATGAAGAAATCTCCCTCATCAGGACCGCAGTTTGTGATGAAGCACTTCTGGCCGTTGAGGATATAGCCGCCCTCAACCTTTTCTGCCTTTGTGCGCAGGCCGCCGGCATCGGAACCCGCGTTGGGCTCTGTCAGACAGAAGGCGCCAAGCTTGCCCTCAGCCGCCTGGGGAAGATATTTGGCCTTGAGGGCTTCGCTGCCCATGGTCATGATGATGTCGCTGAAGAGGTAGTGTACGTCTACGATTACCGCCGTGCTGGCGCAGGCCTGGGCCAGCTCCATGATGACAAGGCTCTTTGTGATCTCATCCATGCCGGTGCCGCCGTACTCTTCGGGAATGCAAAGGCCCATAAAACCCATCTCTGTCAGGTCAGCAATGTTCTCTGCCGGATATTTATGCTGTTCATCTACTTCTGCCGCTCTTGCGGCAACCTTCTCCTGGGCAAAATCGCGGGCCAGCTTCTGAATGTCTTTCTGCTCGTCTGTTAATGCAAACATTTCTGTTCTCCTTTTTAACTTTTACTGAACGGCCTTCTCTGCCTTCATCTCTGCAATCTGCTCATCACTGTAGCCGAGTTCCTTAAGGACCTCATCTGTATGTTCGCCGATCTGAGGCGCATGCGCGCTGTCAACTGCTTCGTTGCCTATAAACTGGATGGGGGACATGGGCAGCATGAACTCTTTGCCGTTCTGTGCTTTGAAAGGAATAATGAAATGATTGTCCTTTGCCTGCTGATCCTTTGCAACATCTCCATAATGGCTGGACCGCTCGAAGGCGATATCCGCCGCTTCCAGACGGGCTGCCCAGTAATCTCTGTCTTTCTTTGCAAAAGCTTCTTCCAGGATTTTAACAAGGGCACGGCTGTTCTCCGGTTTCTTTGCGGAGATCAGGTTATTGTAGCGGTCATCATTTATGATGGATTCCGGAATCTCCAGAGCCTCGCAGAATGCCTTCCAGTATCTCTCATAAGCCAGGATGGTCAGGGTGATGTACTCGCCATCCTTGCAGCAGTAGGATGTTCCCAGAGGAGAAGAAGGCAGGTAGCGGTCCTTGGGCCACTGGTCGCCGTACTGGGTACTGATAACCATGAGGGAATTTACCCAGATCGCAGTACTGTAAAGAGATGTCTCTATCTTCTCGCCCTTTCCGGTTGCCTTGGCCTTGGCCAGAGCTGCCAGAACACCTGCAAGAAGAACAAGGCTGGTCGTATGGTCGCCGACGCCGTAAGGGGAGGTAACCGGGGGCTGGCCCTTAGGCGCCATATCTACGAGAGAACCGCCTCTTGCCCAGAAGGAAACAACATCATAACCCGGACGGGGAGCTTCTTTTCCATAGACACCGTATCCGGAAATGTGGCCCCATACCAGCTTGGGGAATTTGGGAGCCAGGCTCTCATAATCCAGGCCCATCTTCTCCAGGGACTTCATACGTACATTTGTGATGAAAATATCTGCGGTAGCCAGCAGCTTCATCATGCTCTCAAGACCTTTCTCTGTCTTGAGATTGAAAGCTACGCCTCTCTTGTTTCCATTCTCCAGCTCCCAGATCGGGTTTTCATCTGTAGTTGCCGGAACGCCCATCTGGTCGCCGAACTGTCTCATGGGATCGCCGGAAAAGCCTTCTACTTTGATAACATCCGCGCCCCAGTCAGCCATCATACGGCCGGCTCCGGGAGCAGCTGCATAGGTAGTAAGATCAACAACACGTACGCCTTTTAAAAGATCGGGTTTCATAATCTATTTCTCCTTTTTATCTGTAATAATCTCTGGTCTCTTTTCTGTGTAAACTTCGTTCTTAGAATCAGCCCTTCTTGGGAACCATGACAGCCTCGCCTACCAGGACCGGCTTATCGTTCTGGTTGAAGACCTCTGTCTTGATGGTGACTCTGTTCTTCTCGGGATCTTTGGCGATTACTTCAAGTCTTAC
>ONFL01000085.1 GCA_900317095.1 uncultured Eubacteriales bacterium
CTTCCTTTTCCGCCAGTTCCCGGATCACTTCCGCCTGCTTATTAAAAAGCTTATCATTGGAAAGTGCGTTCTCATAGGGGTTCATAGAATTCTTTACCGCCAGGGTATTCATCGCCAGCATATACAGAAAACTGTCGGTCGGATGCTCATCCGCTTTTTCAAAATAACTCTTCTGGATGCCGTTCTCTTCTGCTGCCATGGAAGGAATCTCATCGCCGTAAGCGGAAATCCCAAGCTTCGCGGCAAGCTTCTGTGAAATCTCTTTACCGCCGCTTCCATATTCCCGACTGATGGTAATAACGATCCGCTCTGACATAAATACATTCCTCCTTATAAATTATGTGAAGACTGTGAAGATATTCCGGTAATTACTGCCTGTCCGCGCTCTGCCGCCGCTGCTGCATCATATACTCATGCTCCCTGGCTATCTCATCGTGCAGGCGCAGAAGCGTCCAGCCGCTGTTTGTAGGTGTGATCACAGCTTTAAGGGCGACGCTCTTCACCCGCCTCTGCCGGAAGCGGTTCAGGAAATCATCCAGCAGCGCCTGGTCAAAGCCCTGCATCAGCATCAGTTCCTCTGTAAAAGGTTCTGCTTCCTCCACAGTCTGGCTGCGCTCAAATTCCGGCAGGCCTGCGATCAGGCCGATCTGCTGGCCGAAATCTGCGGGATCCACCTTCCTGACGCGGATGCCGCACTGGGCGCACAGGGGCAGGATCTCCCGCTGCCGGGCAGGGGTAAAATTGCAAAGATACACTGCTGCATTCTTCTTCATGCGTTCCTCCCGGCGGGACTGCCCGCCTCATTGTCCTTGCGGGCCAGAAGGTCCAGGTCTGCCCCTTCCTTTTCCATGGCCCGGATCTTTACCCTGCAGTCGGATATGAAAACCCCTTCCATGGCAAGGCTGTAGCGGATCTCCGCTTCTATCCTGTCCGCACTCTCCTCTACGTCTATATCCTCCGTACTGATATCAAGGGCCATAGACCCGACAGGAGTCGGATAATCAGCCAGCGACTTCTCGCCCTTCTCAAAGAGGATACGGCTGCGATTCTCTCCGCTGCGGATCACATCTACCCTGTCGCGGGCGATCTTGATCACATTGCGGGTCACTTTCCCGGTATCGCTCTCCTCCTCATAGGTCAGGTAGTGCTTGCCGTTGCGGAAATAATAATGGCCTGCCGTGATGATCTCCGTTGAACCGGCCGCGTCCTGCACACCGGATATACTCAGTAAAATGTCATTTTCCATTCTCTTCTCCTGACTCGGAACGGATCTTTTCCATCACGCATCGTTCCTGCTCAGTAACATGCTCTGTGATCACTTTCTCGGCCATGTCGGCATTACCTGCAGAGACAGTCTCCAGGATCTTCCTGTGCTCCTCTATAAGCTTAGCGTGCTGGGCGCCGGACTTCAGGTACTCCAGGCGGTAACGGTACATCTGCTCCCACATATTGCTGAGGATAGAGATCAGACGCGTGTTGCCGGTCGCGTTATAGATGACATCATGGAAAGCAATATCCTTTTCCGCCAGGTCATTTAATGATACGTCATCGGACTTGGCAGCTTCCTCAAAATTCATGCAGGCCTTTTCGAGCGCATGGATTCCTTCCGGGGTGATCCGCAGGCAGGCAAGCCGGACAGCCAGCTGCTCCAGGGAACAGCGGACCTCCAGGACATCTCTGAGGTCTTTCTCTGTGATCCGGGCCACCTCCGCGCCCTTGCGGGGGATCATGACGACCAGGCCTTCCAGTTCCAGCTTGCGGATCGCCTCCCGGATGGGGGTCCGGCTGACGCCGAGCCGGTTCGCCAGCGCGATCTCCATCAGACGTTCACCGGGTTTGAGCTCTCCCTTCAGGATAGCGGTCCTTAATGTGTTAAAGACGACATCCCGAAGAGGAAGGTATTCATTTATCTTCATGTCAAAATCCTTCATGTGCGATCTCCTTTTCCTTCGTATATATACCAGGCAATCCACGGGAAGGCGCCAGGCCGGTCTCCGTTTCTTATAACTGCTGTATCCGGCAGGGGCGTGTGAGGATCACCCTCGTATCCGGATATTCTTTACTTAATACTTCTCCAGCCTGCCGCGCCGCCCTGTCCTCTTCAAACAGGCCGAAAACCGTGGGGCCGCTGCCGCTCATCAGACTTCCCAGAGCACCCTCTCTCATCATGGCCGCTTTAAGGCCGGCGATGACCGGATGCTCCACAATGGTGACCGTCTCCAGAATATTGCCCATATTGCGGGCGGCTTCCGCAAGGCTCTCCTTCTCCAGGGCCTGCAGCATGGCGCTTACATCCGGGTGCGGCGAGCGACCGTCCAGCACCAGGTTCTGATAGACATGTGCAGTGGAAACACTGACCGGAGGTTTTGCCAGCAGGATGGAGCAGTCGGGCAGGGGCGGTGCCGGTGTCAGGATCTGCCCTATTCCTTCCGCAAGGGCAGTCCGGCGCAGGATGCAGAAAGGAACATCCGCGCCCAGATGCGCTCCCTCCTCCATGAGGCGTTCCAGGCTCATCCCCAGGCCCAGCAGTTCATTCATTCCCCGCAGGACGGCCGCGCAGTCCGTGCTTCCGCCCGCCATGCCTGCCGCTGCAGGAATCCTCTTCTCTATCTCTATGCTGACCCCTGCGTCACTGCCGGCCGCATCCAGCATCCGCCGTGCGGCCCGCCAGGCAATATTGCGGCTGTCTTCGGGCAGCTGATCTGTGCCCTTCATTCTCAGACGGATCCCCGGCTGCGCCTGCATCTCGATCTTCACGGTATCATGGAGCAGAACAGACTGCATCACCATCCGAAGGTCATGATACCCGTCTGCCCGCTCCCGCAGTACATCCAGGGAAAGATTGATCTTCGCCATAGCATCTAATGTAATAGCTGTCACTGTCCTTTAAACCTCCTCTGACCGTAAACATGTAAAAACATTTCTTCTGAAAAAGAGGACATGTCAAAAATAGTCCTCTTCCAATAATCTCCCTCTATTCAGCTGATCTTGTCATCGTGTCATAAACCATCATGTATACATGGTCATAATAAAATACAATCCGGAAATTTGCAATAGGAAGCGGTCATCCATATAAAGAAAAAATCGCGGCCGGCGCACTTTCATGTGCGGCACCGCGATTCTGACTCCAGTCTTACTGCGGATTCCGACTATTTGCAGATCAAAAGCTGCACATCCTTTGTCAGTACATCCGTATAGCTGTATGAAACAAGACGACCGTCCGTGTCCGGTCCTGCGTCAATTTTAACGGTAAAAATACTCGGGTAACTCTCCATGATAACGCCATCCGCAACTGCATATTTATGACGGCCCTTGTTAGCCCTGACCTTCACACGTCTGCCGATATTCGCATCGACAGCTCTTCTGACGTTCACAATATCACTGCGCCGCAAATCAATCACCTCTTTCAAAAAGAGCAGACCTTTTCCGGTCAACATATAGTATCTCATAAGAATTATAACACAGCCGGAGTGCAAATGTCAAACTACACAGTTTTTTTGTTCTGTCTTTGTCATTCGCGATGAAACGTCTCGTTTTTCCGATATTTTTTTATGCAAAATATTGATTTTCATTGACTTTTTGTAGATTTTACAAAGTCTTTTCTTAAATGGTAAAGATTATGCTAAATGTTCTGCACCTTTTCCCAGGGCTTCTTCTGTGCTATAATGATGCTTGCGCTATTTTTCTGTCTTATAACAAAGAGGGCTTATTTTGAAAGCGAAATTAATAAGATTTTTTCTGCTGCTGACGCTGCTTATCTTCCCCCTGGCCGCGTCCGGCTGCAGCCGCCTGCAGCCGGACCGCTATGCCAACGCTGCTCTTGACGCGCTCTGCGGGAAGAGCACTGTTGATTATGAGCAGTTTACAGGCCAGTCCGCTGCCGATCTGTCCCGGACCCGGGAGAAATGGCTGCAGAAAATGGCAGACTCCCTGATCCGGCAGGCCGGCTGCAGCGCTGCCTCTGATAAGATGAAGGAACGTACAGTCTCCTTCCTGTCCATGGTCTATTCCAAGGCGCAGTACAGCTGCTCACCCGGCAGCGGGACAGACAAGATCCTGGTAGAGTATTCTCCTATGACCATTTTTCAGGACAGTGCCGAAGATCTCAAGGAGTATAACAGTTCCTTCGCCGCCGGCAACAAGGCCGGAAAGTATAAAAAGCTCAGCAGCCAGCAGTACGCCGACAGCTGTCTGGACGGTATGCTGACCATCCTGGAAAGCCGGCTCGGTTCCCTGAGCTACGGGAAAGCAGTACAGGAAGAGATCACAGTCAGCGAGGATGATGAAAATCGCCGGACTTTAGACCCCGCACAGCTGGAGAAGGTAATGGAAGGCATGCTTCCTCTCAGCTGAGGGCTGACCGGGAGGTCTTTCCTGACCCGCTCCTTACAAGACAAAAGACGGTTCCGCCGATGGGAACCGTCTTTTGTCTTATCAGCAGGCTTCTTCGCAGGAAGAGGTCCGCAGCTTCTTCACAGTTTCAGAACATTTATTCTGCCAGAGCCAGGACTGCCTTTCCAAGCTCAGCGCTGCGTCTGTCCGCGTCTTCCATGGAAGTCCCGCGCACACCGTAATAGAATTTTATCTTGGGCTCTGTGCCGGAAGGTCTCACGCAGACCCAGGCCTTCTCATCCAGATCAAAATAGAGTACATTGGACCTGGGCAGGCCTGTAGGTCTTACCTGTCCGCTGGCTGTATCGAGGATCGTATCATTCTGGTAGTCTCTTACTGAAAGGACTTTCAGGCCTCCGATCTCAGATGGAATATCGGCGCGCAGGCCGGCCATGATCTTCTTCATGGTTTCCTGGCCGGCAATACCGCTGAAGGAGAGAGACTGTACCTCATCCTTGTAATAACCGTACCTCTCATACATTTCCACCATGGCGTCCCAGAGATTCATTCCCTTTGACATGTACCAGGCAGCCGCCTCACAAAGCTCCATAACGGCAACAATGGCATCCTTGTCCCGGGCATAAGTGCCGATCAGGCAGCCGTAGCTTTCCTCAAATCCGAAGAGATAAGTCCCCTTTCCGCTCTTTTCAAAGTTCAGGATCTGCTGCCCGATATATTTGAAACCGGTCAGACACTCTATCATATTTACGCCATAATGTCTGGCGATGGCATCTGCCATATTTGTGGTGACGATGGTCTTGATCAGGGTTCCGTCGTCCGGCAGGCCGCGCAGGCGGGCGATCTGTCCGATGGTATATTCTGCCAGCAGACAGCCGGACATATTTCCGGTGAGCGTATGATAAACGCCCTGGGAGTCTTTCACGCGGACACCGAGACGGTCCGCGTCGGGATCTGTAGCCAGGACCAGATCGGCGTCTATCTTCTCTGCCAGCTTCAGGCCCAGTTCAAACGCTGCATCGTCCTCGGGGTTCGGCTTTGCAACTGTCGGGAAATCGCCGTCCGGCAGCTCCTGCTCGGGAACAACATAGACCTGGGTAAAGCCCAGCTCCTTTAAGACGCGGCGGGCAGGGATATTGCCTGTACCATGCAGAGGTGTATAGACAACCTTCAGCTTATCAGCATATTCGCGGATCACCTGCGGGTCTTTTATCTGGGCCTTGACGCAGGCGATATACTTGTCATCTATCTCGCTTCCGATGACATTGTAGAGGCCTGCCGCCTCGGCATCCTCCTTCTTCATGGTGCGCACGGATTCAAAATCCTTCACAGCCTTAACCTCATCCATGATGCCGGTATCGTGAGGCGGCGTGATCTGGGCGCCGTCCTCCCAGTAAACCTTATAGCCATTGTATTCAGCGGGATTGTGGCTGGCAGTGATATTAATGCCGGCTGTGCATCCCAGACATCTTACGGCAAAGGACAGCTCCGGTGTCGGGCGCAGGGAATCAAACACATAAGCCTTTATCCCGTTGGCGGCAAGTGTCAGCGCTGCTTCATCGGCAAATTCCCTGGACATGTGCCTTGAGTCGAAAGCGATAGCGACGCCTTTCCCTGACGCGCCCTGTTTTATAATATAATTCGCCAGCCCCTGAGTCGCCCTGCGGACCACATATATATTCATGCGGTTGGTGCCGGCGCCGAGAATGCCCCGCAGTCCGGCTGTTCCGAATTCCAGATCGCAGTAGAAACGCTCGCGGATCTCGTCCTCATCACCCTCGATCGCGCGCAGCTCTTTTCTGGTCTCTTCATCAAAATATGGATTAACAAGCCAGTCCTCGTATACTTCCTTATATCCCATCGGGAAAACCTCCTTCAAACTGCATAGACTACACTATTACTATTATCAGCATTTATTCCAGTCTGTGTCAAGCCGGTATTTTTATATACTGCCCGGCTGCCCTTTCTGCTGTCGTCTTCGTAAAATCTATGTTAAAATATCTTAAGAGAGGCATTTCGATGGAGGTTTTTCTATGGATATAAAAATGATCGCCCTGGACCTGGATGGAACGCTTCTTCGAAGCAACGAGACTATCAGCGCCAGGAACCGGGAGGCGCTCTCCCGCGCTATAAACCGCGGCGTTCACGTTGTGATCGCCAGCGGCAGGCCCCACTGCGCCCTTCCCAGCCAGCTCCTGTCTATCCCCGGTATCGAATACGCCATCACTTCCAATGGGTCAAGCATCTTTGATCTGCGGGACAACCGCCGGATCTGCGGGATAGATATGAGGGCAGAAACCATAGATACCCTGCTGCCGGTTATCGAGGAGGCGGATTTTCCCTGTGAAGCGGCTATAGACGGAGAATGCTATACCCCGGCCGCCTACTATGCCAATCCAACCGCCTTTTCCCTGCCTGCCCGGATGTTCCACTATGTACGCTCCACGCGCCGGCCGGTCACGGACATTCCGGCACTGGTCCGTGAAAACCGCAGCCGCATAGAAGGGCTGTTCTTCATCATTCCGGACCAGGAACAGAAGGCCCGCGTCTACGAACAGATCCGCAGGGCACCGTCACTGTATATTACCAGCTCTACTTACTACTATCTGGAGATGGCCAACAGCCTGGTCAGCAAGGCTTCAGCCATAGACAGCCTGGCGCGGCGCCTGGGCTTTTCCAGTCAGCAGGTCATCAGCTTCGGCGACAGCACCAATGATCTGGAAATGATCCAGTCCTGCGGCACAGGCGTCGCCATGGGCAACGCCTCGGATGACCTGAAGGCAGCAGCCGACCTGATCGCCCCGTCCAACAACGAAGACGGCGTCGCCTGCGTAATAGAGAAACTCATCCTCTGAAAAGAAGGGAAACAACAGCTGGCATATAAAAGGGCTCCGCCTGAAAAAGCGGAGCCCTTTTATGATCCATACAGGTCTTTGCAGACCGGATCCTTTGCTGCAGGATGATCAGTGATGGAAAAGACGGATGCCTGTGAAGCACATGGCGATCCCATACTTATCACAGGTCTCTATTACCTGGTCATCACGGATGGAGCCGCCCGGCTGAGCAATATATTTTACGCCGCTCTTGCGGGCTCTTTCAATATTGTCGCCAAAGGGGAAGAAAGCGTCGGATCCAAGCGCAACGTCCTGGTTCTGGTCCAGCCATGCCCTCTTCTCTTCTTCTGTAAACACTTCCGGCTTCTCCTTAAAGACTCTCTGCCAGGAGCCGTCCGCAAGCAGATCCCTGTACTCGGCGCCTATATAAAGGTCTATGGCATTGTCGCGGTCCGCGCGGCCAACCTTGTCCAGGAAAGGAAGGGCAAGAACCTTCGGATTCTGGCGCAGATACCAGTTGTCAGCCTTCTGGCCGGCCAGTCTGGTGCAGTGGATCCGGCTCTGCTGGCCGGCACCGATGCCGATGGCCTGACCGCCCTTGGCATAACATACGGAATTGGACTGGGTGTACTTGAGGGTGATCAGGGAAATGATCAGGTCGATCTTCCCGCTGTCGGGGATATCCTTGTTTTTGGTTACCACATTGTTCAGGAGATCCCGGTCTATCTTCAGTTCATTGCGGCCCTGCTCAAATGTGACGCCAAATACCTGCTTGTGCTCGACCGGATCCGGGCGGTAAGCGGGATCTATCTGGATGACGTTGTAATTACCCTTCTTCTTGCTCTTTAAGATCTCCAGGGCTTCCGGCTCATAACCGGGGGCAATGATGCCGTCTGAAACCTCACGCTTAACCAGTCTGGCAGCAGCCGCGTCGCAGACGTCGGACAGGGAAATAAAATCGCCGAAGGAGGACATGCGGTCAGCTCCTCTTGCGCGGGCATAGGCGCTTGCCAGCGGAGTAAGCTCGCCCATATCATCGACCCAGTATATCTTCTTCTCAACCTCTGTCAGAGGCAGGCCTACTGCCGCGCCTGCAGGAGAAACGTGCTTGAAGCTCGCAGCGGCGGGAAGGCCGGTGGCTTCCTTGAGCTCACGGACAAGCTGCCATCCGTTCAGGGCATCCAGAAAATTGATATATCCGGGTCTGCCGTTCAGTACCTGGACCGGAAGTTCACTTCCATCCTGCATGTAGATCCGGGACGGTTTCTGGTTGGGGTTACATCCATATTTCAGTGCAAATTCTTTCATATTCTCCTCCGGTTTTTTATATTATTTATTCTTGTTGATGATGCGGCTTTCATAGCTGCCGGTCTGCAGATCTATCATGCGGACAAAGAGAGATACCTTGTTGTCCTCGTTGAGATTGGTCCAGACCTTGTCTGCCAGTTCGTCTATGTCATTGGTGTCGAAATGGACCGGGGTCGGCTCTCCCTCAAAACTGGGCAGCGGATTGCCGTCTCCGATATAGGTATGGATAAAATGTCCCCTGCCTGCCGGAACGCTGCTGTAGGTAAATGTGAAACGGCTGCAGGAATCCGGATTGCCGTCGCTGCTCTTAAGTATAGACAGAGCGTAGTTCAATACGCCGTCCTCCCGGCGGATGATCCCGGAAATTCTCGGGGTATAGTTAGGAGCGTCGGGCTCGAACTCGCGGATCCGCAGAGACTGTTCAAATGTCTGGCCCTTGCTCATACCCTCGTAAATGGTGTCTGTCTGATCGCCGTTCGTCACGATCGTCACCCCGTTCAGGACGCGTACCGGCGCGTAGATGATCAGGGATGGATCTTCCATCCTGGACGGATCAAATGCCTGTGTGCGGATCCCTTCCCCGTCTTCCACAAATATACGGTTGCGGCTGTTGCTGCTTCTTCCCATAATGAAGTATACGGCGGCTGCCTTCTTTCCATCCGGAGTTTTTCCGATCATGATCCCCCGGCCGGGATAGCTGCTGGCGGAAAGTACGCTGCCGATTTCCTGCATTTTCATAAATATTGACCTCCTCCTGTGTGCTGCGTCTGCAGCAATTGACAGCATCATTCTAACATGAGGAAATAAAATTGACAATAAACATAAGCCCCATCCGGCACAAAAGAGGGAATATCCTCGAACATTGTCGAATATGGTCGAAAAGTGATGATTTACGTCTTCGCCGGGCCCGGTTATACTGATGACACGAACCGCAGAACATGCTCTTAAGTGATGGGAGGACGATTATGGAAGCTTTACAGGAAGATGCACTGACCCGGCAGATTCTGGATTTTAATGCGCACACCGCACCTGATAATGTTTTCTGTGAGATGGTCAGCGGCAGGATCATCAGCCGGGCCGCGCCGGCGGAGGAAGGGCGCCGTCTGCTCTTTCTGCTCGGCACCCTGCTCGAAGACTATATCGTCAGCAGTCAGCCGGCCTGGAAGATCGTCTTCGGCCCGAAGATCCTCCCGGTGACGACCGGCAATATTTTCTCGACTGACCTCTATATCTGCGCCGGAGAGGAGGAGGATACCATTCCCCTGCTCGCTGTCAATATCATGTCAGATTCTCTTGCGCTCTATGACAGCCTGGATAAGGCTGCCGCCTACCGGGAGGCTGGGACACAGGAATACTGGCTGATAGACCTGACCCGGCAGGATGTTTTTGTCTACGACTTCGGCGGGGACGGCTCTTTCCGGCGGCTCAGCTTCGAGCAGCGGGTCTACAGCCGCCTCTGCCCCGGGTTTGATTTTGTCCTTTCCGACATCATGTGGAAGGATGAAGGCTGTCTGCGGGAGCTTGCTGTTTTCTACCGTTTCCGGAAGGAACTGCAGCCCCGCTACCAGAACATGCTCATGGCAGAGGATGAGGGGATCTATGAAGACGGGGAGGGAACCGACAGAAAGTATACAGCCCGGCAGTTTTATGAATGGCTGAAAACCCGCAGGAACAGGCCGGACTACGCCCGCACTGCCCAGCTCCTTCTGGGGGATATCCGGCTCATGCGGCTGCCCCGCTTCCGCCACCAGTTTATCCAGGGCAATCTTTACTTTGCCGTCAAGACTTTTCTGGAGAATCATTCCCTTCCCTTTGAGATCTGCTTCTCCCCCATGGCTGTAGAGCTGTGTTCAGGCGGCATACTGGACTCTGTAGTGCGGCCGGATATCTTTCTGATCGAAGCAGGTGCGGACATACCGGATGACGTCTACCGCGGAGTCCCTCTCTGGATCGCGGAGATTGCCGATCCATCCAGCGCGGCTCAGGATTATGTGGACAAGGCGCAGCTTTACCATTACCACGGCGTCCGTGAATACTGGGTCATCAACGACTGGAAAAGACAGGTCATGGTGATCCGGTGCGGGGAGGACAAAGACCTGCCCGGCGGCGCGGATATGAAAAAAGCCGTACCGGAACAGGCCGGTACGGCAGCTGACGGCAGATACCCTGCAGAAAACGAAACTCTGCTCTATAAATACAAAGATTCCATCCCTCTGCAGATCCTGCCCGGATTCTCCATATCCATGGATGATATCCTGCACTAAAGGCAGGCGGATCAATAAGCTTTGCCCCAGTAGATCATCTTTTTGGCGGGTCTGCCGCAGCAGACGCAGACATCATCCAGATGTTCCTGCTGGAAGGGGATGCAGCGGGATGTCGCTGTGGTCTCTTCCTTGATCTTGTCCTCACAGGCCCGGTCACCGCACCACATAGCCTTGACGAAGCCGGGCTTGTTGGCGATGATGTCCTTGAACTCCTCGTAGTTGTGGGCGACATAGGTATGAGAATCTCTGTGGGCGCGGGCGCGCTCCAGCATATCATGCTGAATGGCTTTCAGGGTCTCGCCGACCTTCTGCTCTATCTGCTCCAGGCTGACAGTCTCCTTCTCCCCGTTGTCCCTGCGGACGATGACAGCCTGGCCGGCCTCGATGTCCTTGGGTCCGATCTCGACTCTGAGAGGGATGCCGCGCATCTCTGCCTCGGCAAACTTCCAGCCGGGCTTGTTGTCTGTCTCATCTATCTTGATCCGGTAATCAGACAGGCGGTCCATAAGAGCATGTGCCGCATCCAGCACGCCCTCCTTATGCTGAGCGATCGGGATGACGATCACCTGGGTCGGGGCAATGGCCGGAGGAAGAACCAGACCGCGGTTGTCGCCGTGCACCATGATGATAGCTCCTATCATACGGGTCGTCATACCCCAGGAAGTCTGGTGTACATACTGGAGCTTGTTATCCTTGTCCGTGTACTGGATTCCGAAGGCTCTGGCAAAACCATCTCCGAAATCATGGCTGGTGCCGGACTGAAGCGCCTTGCCGTCATGCATAAGCGCCTCGATCGTATAAGTCGCCTCCGCGCCTGCAAACTTCTCCTTCTCCGTCTTCTGCCCTTTTATGACAGGAATGGCAAGGACCTGCTCCGCAAAGTCCGCATAGAGATTCAGCATCATCTCGGTGCGCTCCCTTGACTCGGCAGCAGTTGCGTGCGCGGTATGTCCCTCCTGCCACAGGAATTCTCTGGAACGCAGGAAAGGACGGGTCTCCTTCTCCCAGCGGACAACACTGCACCACTGATTGTAGACCTTGGGAAGATCCCGGTAGGACTGGATCTCTTTTGCATAGAAATCACAGAACAGGGTCTCGGAAGTCGGGCGGACACACAGAGGCTCCTGCAGATCATTGAGACCGCCCTTTGTGACCCAGGCAACCTCAGGTGCGAAGCCCTCCACATGATCCTTCTCCTTCTCCAGGAGACTTTCCGGAATGAAGATCGGCATGTAGACGTTCTCTACACCGACTTTCTTAAAGCGTCTGTCCAGCTCTTTCTGGATATTCTCCCAGATCGCATATCCGGCAGGTTTGATCGCCATGCAGCCCTTTACGCTGGTATAGCCGATCAGATCAGCTTTCAGTACCACGTCTGTATACCACTGTGCGAAATCATCCTCCATTGCCGTGATCTCGCTGACCATTTTCTTATCTTTTGCCATAAAGCCTATTACCCCCACATTATTTAAAACGCATTCTCGTAAATCGTACCGCATGGCTTCTGTTTTGTCAAGAAAGCAGACGAGACCGGGAACTTTTTCAAAATGTCTTGACAGGCCGGACTCTTCACTGTCTAATAGAAGGCAAAAGAGCACTATGGCGGCCAGGGACTTTCATGATAAGGCTAAGGCAGACACATGTCCCAGGAATGGACATATCTGCCCCGGAGGGAGAAGAATGAATCACACAGTACAGGTTACTTATCTGGGACACAGCGGATTTCTGGTAGAGCTTGACAGCGTCTGCCTGCTTTTTGACTGCATAGCGGCACAAAGCATGACACCTGCCCTGGCAGCGCAGCCCTGCAGCTTCGGGATCATGCCGCGGCTGGATCCGCACAAAGAACTTTTCATCTTTGTCAGCCATGCCCACCAGGACCACTATAGTCCCCGTATCTGGGACCTGGCGCGCAGATACCCGAAAGCCCTTTATATCCTGTCTGACGATGTGCCGGCGGATGACGCCATCCGCTCCGGCGCTGTATCCGCGGAAGCCTTTTCGGAAAAGATCCGCCTTGTCGGACCCAACATTGTGACCAGCCTTGATCTGGAAGGCGGAGGGACTATGCAGATAGAGACTCTGTTTTCCAATGATGCCGGGGTCGCTTTTTATCTGAACCTTCCGCAGGGAGCCATATTCCACAGCGGCGACCTGAACCGCTGGATCTGGGATGGCGATGAAGAGGATATGCGGCTTGACAGGACATTTTACGAGCAGCTGAGCATCATCCGGGGCCGGCGCATAGACATCGCCTTCCTGCCTCTGGATCCCCGCCTTAAAGAGAATGGATGGCTGGGAGCGGACGCCTACCTGAAGGCTGCAGATATCCGTTATGCTTTCCCGATGCATTTCTGGAAGCAGTATGATTATGTCAGGACCTATATAGAAAGTGCCGACGCGCTTCCCCAGCGGGCCAGGATGATCCCCATCCGTCACGAGAATGAAGTCTTTACCCTGGAATTATGAGCTCTGCAGAAGCTCCGCCAGTCTGACACCGCTGTCCGGAAAGTGGACATTTATCGCCCTGCCGGGATCTGCGGTAAAGCGCAGTTTCTTTCCAGTCTGCGGATGCCGCAGTGCCAGGCTGCAGGCACAAAGTGCCAGATCATGCCATCCCCTGCTGTTCCGGAAAAGAGGATTATATTTTGTGTCTCCGTAGATACCGGCGCCGCTGCCGGCCATCTGCAGCCGGATCTGATGATGCCTCCCTGTGAAGAGCCGGACGGCAGTCAGGCTCAGAACCTGGTCTGCGCCGGGGCTGCTCATCTCCAGAAGCCTGTATTCCAGGCAGGCTCTTTTGCCTCCTGCAGGAGCTGTCACCAGAAATGAGGGGCGGCCGCCTCTTCCCTCTTCTATCCGGTCCTCCAGGCGGACCCACTTTCCCGGATCCGCACCGCCGGGAATGCCGGTCAGGACCGTAAGATAGATCTTATCCATCTCGCCCTCTCTGACCTGACGGGAGAGCTCTGCTGCTGCCCCGCGGGTCCTGGCATAGACCATGACACCGGCAACCGGCCGGTCCAGCCGGTGGACCACCCCTATATAGGGATCTGCATTCGCTTTCCCGCCGGCCTGCAGATAATTTTTCAGCCAGCTGCAGGCATCCATCTGCAGAGACCGGTCAGGCTGGGAAGCCATGCCAGCCGGTTTAAAGATGACGATGATCTGTTCATCCTCATAAAGGATCTTTACTTGCATATTCTTCTTCCTCTCCAAAGAGATCAGCCGCAGCTATGCCTGCATTGGCCTCATATACCGCAGTTCCCACCTGTACAAAAAAAGCGCCTGTCCGGAAAGACGCAGCCGGAAATCCATGTCCGGATCCCGGCGCTTTTCCAGACAGGCGCCTGCACATGTCTGTCTCATACCTTAAAGCGGTAGCCGACGCCCCAGATCGTCTCAATATACTGAGGCTTGGAGCTGTTCAGTTCTATCTTCTCACGGATCTTCTTTATATGGACGGTTACCGTCGCGATATCATGATCTGTGACGTGCCGCATATCCCAGATCTTATCAAAGAGCTCCTCTTTGGAAAAAACATGGTTGGGGTTTTCCGCCAGAAATGTAAGCAGATCGAATTCCTTTGTCGTAAACGCCTTCTCCTCGCCATTTACATAAACACGGCGGGCTGTTTTATCTATCTTGATACCGCGGATCTCTATGATCTCATTAGCTTTGACGCCGCTGCCCACGAGGCGCTCATAACGGGCCAGATGTGCCTTGACTCTGGCTACCAGTTCGCTGGGGCTGAAAGGCTTGGTCATGTAATCATCCGCTCCGAGTCCCAGTCCCCGTATCTTGTCGATATCTTCCTTTTTGGCAGATACCATGATGATGGGTATATCTTTTTTGGTCCTGACTCTCCTGCAGATCTCAAAGCCATCCATGCCCGGAAGCATAAGATCCAGAATGATCAGATCACAGTCTCCCTCCAGGGCGGCCTTCAGGCCCTTGTCGCCTGTATTCTCCAGGGCAACCTCAAAACCGCTCAGTTCCAGATAATCCTTCTCGAGCTCCGCGATTGCCTCTTCGTCTTCTATAATTAATATCCTGTTCATCCCATTTCAATCCTTTCCCGGCTTTGCGCGGTTTTATTTAAGTCTATCATTTCATAAATGATAAGTAAAGTGCCCGCCTATACGGAAATTTCCTCCTGACCGGCTGTCTTTTCCGGTTCTCTGTATTTGCGCAGGACAAATATCATGGTCGTGCCGACTCCCTCGGTGCTTTCTGCCCAGATCTTTCCCCCATGCTCCTCTATGATCTTGCGGGCAATGGAAAGTCCCAGTCCGCTCCCGCCTCTGGAGGAGTTGCGTGAAGCGTCAGTCCGGTAAAGACGGTCAAATATATAGGGAAGCTCTTTGCGGGCAATACCTTTCCCATTGTCCTGAATCTCCACCCGGATAAACTCCGGCTCATCCGAGATGCGGATATTTATGGAAAGGGGCCGGTCAGGGCTGGCATATTTTACAGAGTTGCCGACGATATTATTTATAACCCTTTTCAGCTGCTCAGGATCCGCGATCACCACGGTCGATTCATCGGCATAATTGAAATAGCCGAAGGAAACGCCCTGTGACTGCAGGTCCAGACTGATCTCGTCGGCACAGTCCTGGAAATAGGCATTGACATTGAGCTTTATGAAGGAATAGGTTACGGAATTGCTGTCCAGCTTTGCGTACAAAAACAGTTCTTCGATCAGACTGTTCATGTCATTTACCTTATTATAAATCGTCTTCAGGTAACGTTCCCTCTTTTCGGGAGTATCGGCGACTCCGTCCATCAGCCCTTCAATATAGCCCTTTATGGAAGTCATGGGGGTCTTCAGGTCATGGGAAATATTACTGATCAGCTCCTTGCTGTCCTTTTCATACTGAATGTTCTGCTCTATCTGATCCTTAAGCTTGAGCCGCATGGCTTCAAAGGCCATGCACAGCTCTCCGATCTCGTCGTCCGATTCCGCGGTTACCGGCACGTTCAGTTTTCCGGCCGTGATGCTCTCTGCGGAGTTTTTCAGTTTATTGATCGGACGCAGGATACTGCGGTATAAGCTGTACAGGATGCTGGCGCTGCCTGCAAAGAGAATGATGATCGCCAGGATCAGACTGTACAGATAGGTGCGGTGGACCTGGGGGATAAACTTCTGCACATCCGTATAGATCTGCACATTGCCAGCATCCCCGTTAGAAAGGACAAAGTTCCGCTGCATGACATGATAGGGGTAGTCACCCAGAACATACACACTCTCATTGTTCGAATCCGGCGTATAGGTGAAGGTGTCATTATAGTGAGAATTTTCGGGCAGGCCGGAATAAAATGTCTTCCCATCGATGCGGACGACAATGCAGGCCAGTCTCTTCTTGAGCCGGTCATTGATCTCATTCAGGTAATTCTCATCCGTATATTTATCCGGATCGTCCGCGATCAGCGCATCCAGCTTACGCACAGAGCTTGCGTTCATGTGGCTGAGCATAGACACCGGATTGAGCATCATCTCGTAATTCACTTCGTCCAGGTCATATTCCTTTTTCAGTGAATTCAGATTGTAGCGGATCATTCCGAAGATCATTCCCACGATGATGATCATCGGAAAAACCATGGCAGTAATATAGGAAAAAATGATTTTCGTAGACAGTTTCATTTGTCAGTCCTCCGACCTTTAGTATACCCTAAATGGATTTTACCCTACAACCGGAATCCTGTAAATTGCAGGATCATGCCGGGCGGCAAAAAGAACTTCTTCAGAAAAACCCCGCCGGCGGGGCCTCCAAAGGTGGACGGCTTCCCGCTGGCGGGGCTGGTCTTATCTATTCTATCCGGACTTATGCCGGAACATTCTTCCGTGTATCTGCTTATACCGGATATTGTCTGAAGGTATCTGCTTATGCCAGATACTTCTTCAGGGTATCTACCTTATCCAGTTTTTCCCAGGGCAGATCCAGGTCATTTCTGCCGAAGTGGCCGTAAGCTGCGGTCTGTCTGTAGATCGGGCGGCGCAGGTCAAGCATCTTGATGATGCCGGCCGGACGAAGATCGAAGTTCTCGCGCACGATCTCGGTCAGCTTCTCATCCGAAAGCTTTCCGGTTCCGAATGTATTTACCGCAACAGAGGTAGGTGTTGCGACACCGATCGCATAGGAGAGCTGGATCTCACAGCTGTCTGCAAGGCCCGCTGCGACGATATTCTTTGCTACATAACGGGCAGCATAGGAGGCACTGCGGTCAACCTTTGTGCAGTCCTTTCCGGAGAAAGCGCCGCCGCCGTGACGGGCGTATCCGCCGTAGGTGTCAACGATGATCTTTCTGCCTGTCAGGCCGCTGTCGCCGTTAGGACCGCCGATAACGAACTTGCCGGTCGGATTAATGAAATACTTTGTATTCTCGTCTATCATATCTTTCGGCAGGATCTCGTCGAAGACATACTTCTTAATGTCGGCGTGGATCTGTTCCTGACTGATCTCGGGATCATGCTGAGTGGAAAGAACGACTGTGTCGATTCTTGCCGGCCGTCCGTCCTCACCGTACTCTACGGTAACCTGGGTCTTGCCGTCCGGTCTCAGGTAGGAAAGAGTGCCGTCCTTGCGGATCTCTGCCAGACGAAGAGCCAGCTTATGAGCCATGGAAATGGGATAAGGCATATATTCTTCGGTCTCATTTGTCGCGTAACCAAACATGAGTCCCTGATCGCCTGCGCCGATGGCTGCAATGTCGCTGTCGCTCATGGTATTCTCTTTTGCTTCAAGGGCCTTGTCAACGCCGAGCGCGATGTCCGGAGACTGCTTGTCGAGCGCTACGATAACGGCACAGGTAGATGCGTCGAATCCCAGATCGTCCTTTGTATAGCCGATCTCGCGGATAGTCTTTCTGACGATGGTCTGAATATCGATGTGGGCCTTCGTTGTAATCTCGCCCATGACCAGTACAAGTCCGGTCGTGGTGCAGGTCTCGCAGGCGACGCGGCTCATGGGATCCTGCTCAAGGCAGGCATCAAGAACAGCATCGGAAATCTGGTCGCAGATCTTGTCCGGATGTCCTTCTGTAACGGACTCGGAAGTAAAAAGTAACTTTTCCATCTTGTTCCTCCTGAAATAACTGCTCTATATCTCTAATATAAAGAAAAAATCCGCCTAAGCGGATTCGTACCCTAAATCCTCTTATTGTTCGATGTTACTCGCTCAGGTTGGCACCTTCCCCTTCGGGGGTTGCCGCAATATCACAGATCCCTGGTCTCCATTGCTCTGAATAAGAGATAATAGCAGAAATGATAAGATGTGATCAAAGCCGCCATTGCCTTACGATCATCCGGGCAGCTCTGAAAATCAACGATAACGAGGATAGGATACATGAAAGAGCAGGCAAAGTCAATACTCTGCCTGCATACAAAAACATCGATGTGTCGTTTCTAATATACTTTTATACTTTTTCCGTCAGAGATCAGATAACTTCGAGCTGAAGCTTCAGCAGTTCTCTCTTCTGGTCTTCGCGGTCGTGCACTGTTACCCGGCGGATATCGCCGCCAAGGGAACGGATCTTCTCCTCAAAGCGTTCGTAGCCTCTCTGGATATACTTGATATGCTCCACACAGGTCACGCCTTCCGCGGCCAGACCGGCGATGACAAGAGCCGCGCCTGCGCGCAGATCCATCGCTGCTACGGTCGCACCGGTCAGCCCCTTCACGCCCTGAATGAAGGCAGTCGTCCCTTCAACTGTCAGATTCGCGCCCATCTTGGTGAGTTCGTCCGCGTACTGAAAACGATTTTCAAAAATCGTCTCCGTAACCAGACTGGTCCCTTCCGCCAGTGTCAGGCAGACCGCAAACTGGGACTGCATGTCTGTCGGGAATCCCGGATGCGGCAGGGTCTTGATGGTTGTGCTCACAAGCCTGTCCGGCGCCCACACGCGCAGAGCGTCATTCGTCTCGGCAACCTCGACCATAGCTCCCATATCCACAAGCTTGGCGGTGATAGACTCCAGATGCTGGGGAATAACATGCGTTACAGTGACATCCCCGCGGGTGGCAGCTGCCGCGCACATGAATGTTCCGGCCTCTATCTGATCCGGGATGATCTCATGGTCTGCACCGTGCAGCTTCCTGACCCCGTAGATCCGGATCCTGCTGGTTCCGGCTCCGCGGATATCCGCCCCCATCTGATTCAGCATCTGGGCTACATCAACTACATGCGGCTCCTTGGCCGCGTTCTCGATGATCGTAGTGCCTTCCGCCATAGAAGCAGCCAGCATGATATTGATTGTGGCACCGACGCTGACAACATCCAGATAGATGCTCTTGCCGATCAGCCGCTCGGCTTTTGTAAATATAATACCGTTGCAGATATGCACATCGGCTCCCAGCGCCCGGAAACCCTTCTGATGCTGATTGATCGGACGGGCGCCGATCGCGCATCCGCCGGGAAGAGCAACCGCGGCTTCCTTATACTTGCCAAGCAGGGCGCCGATCAGATAGTAAGACGCCCGGATCTGACGGATATAGTCATTGTTGGCCTCCAGGGACTGAATACCTCTGCCGTTGATCTTCACAACATGAGGATCATCCGGATCCGGATATACGACCTGGGCGCCGATCAGCCGGATCGCCTCCAGAAAATTCCGGATATCACTCACATCCGGAAGATTGCGTACAGTAACATCCTCATCGGCCATGATCGCCGCGGCAAGAATACCCAGCGCGGAGTTCTTGGCTCCGCTGATCTCCACTTCGCCGACAAGCGGGTTGCCGCCCTTTATAAAATACTGCTCCTCCATCTCACACCTCAATACTATCTGTCTATTGCGTATAAACGCACCAAAAAGGGTCAAAAGAAGCTTCTGACTCTCCGAATAATTCCATCTTCCAATTTTAAGACAGACCCTGAGCATCTGCCGGGTCTGCCGCAAAAAACCGCCGGCCTCTTATAATCGTCCACGGACGAAATATTCAGCCGGCGGATTCTCATCTAAAACGATTATAACCATAATCTAGCGCTTTGTAAACGCCCTTTTACGAAATCGTCCCCGCAGCCCGGGTGCTGCCGCCAGGGCAAAGAAAATGGCCAGCGACAGAATACTGACAGCCGTCCCTGCTTTCAGCCCCTGCGGGCTATAGTGCAGGGAAATCTCGTGCCTGCCTTCTTCCAGATTGATCCCCGTAAGCGCCTCCCCGACAGCAAATGTGTCTGTCGTCTTTCCATCAACCACAGCCGTCCAGCCCTTGTCATAGGGAATGGACAACAGCAGAATGCCGCTCCGGTCCGCGTCTATATATCCGCCAAGCTCCGTATCGCTGTGGCCTGTGACAGTCATCGTGCCGGAAGAAAGTTCCTGGTAAAGCGCGTCAAAGGCTTCCGGTTCAAACCGGGCCAGCTGCAGAGCAACATTCCCATCACTGTAGGAACTGTCCATGGGAAACTGCAGGATAACGGTCTGCCCTGCTTCACAGATTCCCAGATGAACGATATGTCCGCGCTGGTCATCATAGACTGTTTCCTGGCCGTCCTTCACCACCTTCATATTTTCACAGTGAGAAGCCTCAAAATAGACATAGAGATCTTCCTGCTCCTGCGCTGTAATACGGAAGGTAAGCATCCCATCTTCCTCGCTGCTGTCATAATACCAGCGGTCATTGCCGGTATCTGTGATCTCTCCGCCGGCAATCTCAGGCTCAGGCGGATCCAGATATGTAAATATGTCCTGCCGGCTGCCTGCAGCCAGGCGGGCAAAATCATTCTGGATCATGAAGGGCATCCCCTCGACGATATTCCAGTCCGCGATACTGTCATTCACCATAAAGCCGACCGGGAGTGTCTGCGTGTCCTCATACAGGCCCAGCTGGCCGGACTGGTCGACCTTCGTCATATTCCGGGAACTGAGATCACTGCTGCTGATCACATAACGGATCGCAAACAGGGCGTCTGTCAGCGGCGTATCTCCCTTGTAGCTGTACTTATTCCCCGCATTATAAAATCCCAGAGCACCCATCAGCGTCTCTTCCCGGTCATCAGCGGTGGAAGAAAAAAGAGAAAGTCCGTCCAGATTATAACGGATAATATCGTTCCGGCCCAGGATCTGCGCCTTCTCCATCCTGTAAAATGTGTCCGGGCCGGCCTGCCAGCGGTCTCTGAGAACCGTGACATCTTCCGTATCGCGCATATAGGACGACCTGGTGATCGTTCCATTCATCATCAGGCCGTAAATGGTGTTCGCTGTCAGCTCAGCGCACAGGCAGAGCATCAAAAGCATCACCGGCGTGACCGCAGGAAAATATCTGCCGCCCGCCGTGCGGGATGCCTTTCGGAAAATAGTTCCTCTGTGATATAAGCTCAGCAGCAGTATATAAAGGCCCAGAGCGATCCCGGTCACCACAGCCGCATATAGGGGGATGTCCTCTTCAGACAGCCACAGGCAGGCCGCAAAAAGACCGCCCGCGATCAGAAATGCGGCGCAGAGCCTCTTTTTCTCCATCTGCTGGATATTCGGCAGCACTTCAAAGGCCATGGTCAGCAGCATAAAAGTATAGATAAATGTAAATCTCCCCGGCAGATTATTGGGGAAATGCAGACCGTGCCAGATATAATCCAGTACATTCACATTTGTGCTGACCAATAGAAAGGCACACAGTGACGTCTTGAGGATCCGCTCCCGCAGAGGAATACTGCTGCAGAATATGTACAGCAGTATCAGCAGCGCCGCAAACACACCGCTGTACAGGTTGGGAGCTCCGGTCAGCTGTGTAGGCTCTATCAGCATGAAATGCTGTTTGAAAACATCAAAAAAACTCCTGTAAAAAGACCAGTGATCCGGCGGGTTTCCCGTTGAAGAGTTTATCATCGTGTAGTAGGTCGGAATCAGATAGACTGCCGCCATACCCGCCGCGAGGATGCTGTGGGCGGCATAGCAGAGGGCAGTTTTCGCAAACCCGGCTCTGCCCGGAACCTTTTTCATGAACCAGTATATGAAAAAGTACAGAACCAGAAATATACAGATCATGATGGCAATGTAATAATTGCACAGGATCGCCAGGGCCAGAAAAATCGTATATCGCCTTCCGTCTCTTTTGTCGATCAGCTCTTCCGCTCCGGCTATAATAAAGGGGAAGACAGCCACGCTGTCCAGCCACATGACATTCCAGTTGTAAGCAGTCATAAAGCCGCTCAGAGCGTAAAAGCCCGAGAAAAGAACCGGCAGCAGTCCCCTGCCCCCGCTTCTCCTGCTCAGATACCACCAGGCACTATAACCGGAAATGGCCAGCTTCAGAACGATCAGGGTCTCAAAGGCCTCTATCATCATATCCGCCGGAAACAGGGCAATAATGAAATTCAGCGGGCTTGCCAGATAGTAAGCCTGCACGGCAAGAAAATTATATCCGGCGCTTCCATGCCAGGAATAGAGCATGCTCTGATCATGCCAGATTTTATAATGAAATTCCGAAAAGAACGGAACATACTGGTGATATGAATCAATGATCATCACCGCGTGATCGCCAAAAGGGAAAACACCCATGGCAATATATGCGATCAGTACGATCAGCACAGGCAGCAGAAAAGCTGCCAGCGGATAAATCCATTTCTTTTTTCCCATTATCTTTCCACTCCAGGCAAGGCCTTTTCTATACTATTCATACAGTTTACTGCAGGCCCGGATCGCCTTTTCAGTCCTTTTTACAGAATCATGGATCTGACAGCCTGTCAGATCTACCGTGATATCCGCGTACTTTTCATAAAGAGGCGTTCTCTCCTCATACAGATCCCGCAGCGTATTCCCCTTGTGGATGACAACGCCTCTTTTTGCCAGGCTTCCCACCCTCTGCTGTATCTCCGGCAGATCCAGCTGCAGGTAGACCACCAGGTCATGTTCCTTATAGTGCCGCATGGCCTCCTCACAATAGCAGGCGCTTCCGCCGGTGGAAATGACCATGCGCTCTCCTTCTATATGGAGATTTACATCATTCTCTATAGCCAGGAAGCCCTCAATCCCGTTTTTCTCGATCAGATGCTCGAGGATATCTCCCTCGCGCTCCTGGATCTTAATATCTGCGTCTACAAAAGAGTATCCAAAAATTTTTGCGATGACCACGCCGATGGTGCTTTTCCCGGCGCCGGGCATTCCTATAAAAACGATATTTCTCATATCGTGTCCATTCCTCTGTCTATTATTTCAAATACCATATCCATGTTCATATTGGCCGCGATCGTATCCGCCAGGATATCATACTGCCGGTTTTTCCAGTCCTTATTGTCCATAAAACGTGCCTGCGCCGGCGCCTGTCTCCCCTTTCTTTCCAGAAGCATGGAAAGCAGGGCTTTCTGCATGGCAGCATTATCAAAAAGTCCATGCACATATGTCCCGCAGACATTGCCTGTCTGACATCCGTCCGCATGGGTCTGCCGGTCCTGCAAAAGCTTCAGATCAGAAAAAGAAACGGGCTGGTTCTGCGCCTGCGGATCTGCTGCGGATCCGTGTTCCGTCAGGATCCGGCTCCTTCCCATATGGATCTCATATCCTTCAAATTCCGTACCGGAAAGGGCTTTCCAGGTTCCGGAAAGAGAACATACCCTGCCGCCTGCACGGGTACGCCTCTTGCTGCCGGCAAAGACCGTTTCCACAGGAAGAAGGCCAAGGCCGGCAATCTCCCCGCCATCTTCCACGCCGGCCGGGTCCTGGATACTCCTACCCAGCATCTGATAGCCTCCGCAGATCCCCAGCACGGGCAGGCCTGAGCGGGCGGCTTTCACAACAGCTTCCTCCAGGCCTTCCTTCCTCATCCAGCGCAGGTCGCCCATGGTATTTTTGGAGCCGGGCAGGATCAGCAGATCCGGATGCCCCAGTTCCGAAGCAAAACGAATATAGCGGACAGCAGCCTGGCCGCTTCTGGAAAGCGCGTTAAAATCTGTAAAATTGGACAGATGCGGCAGACGGATCACCGCGATATCCAGCTTGCCGTCCTGTGCCCGGTTCTGCTCCAGCCGGCCGGAAAGAGAGTCCTCGTCGTCCAGATCCAGATCCACATAAGGGATCACACCGACTGTGGTGACCGGCGTGTACTTTTTCAGCATGGCCACGCCGGGATCCAGAATGCTCTTATCCCCGCGGAACTTGTTGATGACCAGCCCTTTTACATAGCGCCGCTCCTCCTGCTCCAGCAGCAGCCAGGTCCCTGCCAGCTGGGCAAATACGCCGCCCCTGTCTATATCACCGACCACAAGCACCGGACTGCCGATCATCTTTGCCAGCCCCATGTTCACGATGTCATCGGATTTGAGATTGATCTCTGCCGGACTGCCAGCACCTTCGACGACAATTATATCATTTTCCCGGCTCAGTGAACGATAGGCGTCCAGAATTTCGGGGATCAGTTCTTTCTTATAGCGGAAATAAGCCCTGGCATCCATATCTGCCCTGACTTTTCCGCCGACGATCACCTGCGACCCTGTGTCGGAAGTAGGTTTGAGCAGAACGGGGTTCATGCGCACATCCGGTTCCAGCCCGGCTGCCTCCGCCTGCATGACCTGCGCGCGGCCCATCTCCAGACCGTCCCGGGTGATATAGGAATTCAGTGCCATATTCTGGGACTTGAAGGGAGCCGTCCGCAGCCCCTTCCTGGCAAAAATCCTGCACAGTCCCGCCGCCAGCATGCTTTTGCCGGCTCCGGACATAGTCCCCTGGATCATAATAACCTTTGCCATGATTCCCCCTCTGTTAAAAAACCCGGGTCAGCAAGGCCCGGACCGATACAAAAAGGAGCAGCGCCAGCACGGATGCAGTGTACATCAGTCTGTTGGCTCTGCGGATGTCTGCGGGCTCTATTTCCCGTCCGGCATCTCCCAGAGTCGGCTTGGCCACTCTTTTTCCGAAATAGACCGCGTCTCCCGCAAGCTGAATGCCCAATGCCCCTGCAGCTGCGGCTTCCGTGTGCGCGCTGTTGGGACTGGCATGCTTCTTCCGATCCCGGAAGAATATCCTCGCGCAGCCCCGCCAATCCAGGCCGCACAGGGCAGCCGCCGGGATCATCAAAAGGCCGCTCAGTCTGGCCGGTATGAAATTCATTACATCATCCAGTCTGGCGGCAGTCCTTCCGAACCAGATATAAGTGTCATTTTTATATCCTACCATGGAATCCATCGTATTTACAGCTTTATAAAGAAAAAGCAGGGGAACGCCGCCGGCCGCCATATAAAACATGGGAGCCATTACCCCATCGGAAGCATTCTCGGCCACAGTTTCCACTGCTGCCCGGTTTATGCCGGCACCGTCCAGCACAGAGGTATCCCGTCCGACGATCATGGAAACGGCCCGCCGGGCCTTTTCTATATCGCCCTGCTCCAGAGCCGTGCATACTTTCATGCTCTCATCCCGCAGAGACCTTGCCGCCAGCAGCTGTCCGCAAAGGATCATCCCCGCTATCCATTCCGGTATGCTGCCGGCTTTTGCCAGACCTGCAAGCAGAAGCGCCGGCAGGGCAGTGCTGATCAGGCATACCAGAATAACAAGAACGGTCCCTGCTGCCTGCAGCCCCCGCCGGCTTTCAGGAAAATGTCTGCGCAGAAACTTCTCCAGTCCGCTTATCAGACGACCGATCAACCGCACGGGATGCCAGGGATAGGGCGGATCTCCTATCAGGCAGTCCAGAGCAAAACCTGCTGCCAGTTCTGTTATTATCTTCATGGCCGCTCCTCCCGGACCAGTCGCAGGATTTTCCTGCCTCTCTGCCAGTCCCCGGCGTCCAGCTCGACAAGGCAGCCCCCGCCGGCCGGATACTGCCAGTCAAAATAAGTCCGGCGGGGCAGGCCCCATGCATCCATCAGGGCCATGATGCTGCCGCCATGACAGACCAGGGCTGCGGAGAGGGCCCCGGGCTTTATCCCGTCAGCTTCTTTCTCTTCAATGACAGTCCGGATCAGATCCTCAAAACTGCTGCGGATGCGGCTTTTGAAAGCTTCCAGGCTTTCCCCGCCCGGAAAGCCGCTTTTGCCGCCGCTGTCTATCCATCGCTGATAAGCGGGCCAGCTGTGCATCTCCTGATAATTCTTATATTCAAACTGGCCGAAATCACATTCCTGCATGCCTTCAGCCAGCAAAAGAGGCTTACCTGGAAAAAGGATCCGCGCGCTTTCCCGGCAGCGTCTCATAGGACTGCTGAAAAGGAGCAGACCCGGATCCCGCGGCCACAGACCTTCGTCCCGGATGTTTTCAAGATCATGTTTCCCCCGATCACAGAGTCCCTCATCCGTCCGGCCGACGTAACGGCCGTCCAGATTTCCCGCTGTTTTTCCGTGCCGGATCAGGTAAAAAGAAATCTTCATAGCCTGCCTCCCCCTCCGGGTTCCTTCAGCCTCATTCCGATCCCGCACACAACCCGCACGGCATCTTCACTCTGCGCAGCCAGCCGGCAGCATATCCTCCCGTGGGCTTCCCGCCACTGCTGTTCAAAAGGATCCATGGGAATGATCCCGCTGCCAATCTCATCTGTGACGACGACTATATCAGGAGCAGCCTCCAGCAGCCGCTCACATTCTGTCTGCGGATCCAGTTCCCTCTCCAGCCAGCGTCTCACCAGCAGATGAAAATGATCCAGCATGCCGGCTTTGGCGATATCCTCGAAAGAGTCCCTGCCTCCGTCAGCGATTTTTTCTAACGGTATGCTCCATTCCCGGGCTGCCCATTCTCTTTTGCCCTGGCAGCTTCCTCCGCAGACAAATTTCATAACATTCCTCCATCAGAACAAGTGGGCTGCGACTGCCAGAACCAGCAGGCACCAGAGCTCACATTTCTGCAGAAACCAGCCGGCCAGATCACCGGTCGTTCCGCCCAGTCTTGTAAGAGCCAAATGGCGATAATGCAGCGTCACGATCAACGCGGCGATCAGCACGACCAGGGCGCCTTTCCACCAGGTGATCAGCATCAGCAGGGCCAGCCCGGCAATCTCAGCCAGCAGGATCCGCTTTGTGTTCATGATCTGCGCCGGTTCTTTTATCATGCTGAGCATGCCGCCTGGCCGGGCTCCGGGCAGATATACAGCCATCAGGCCGCTCAGCGCCCGCTCCAGCGCGAATGTAAAGGCCATGATCAGCACCATTCTTCCGCCGGCAGTGCAGACTTCGCACCAGGCGCCGAACTGCAGCAGCAGATACATTCCTCCGCCTATTACCGCAAAAGCCCCTATATGCGGATCTTTCATGATGTCCAGCATCTTCTGCCGGTCAGCATAGGAAGACAGGGCGTCCCTGGTATCCATATACCCGTCCAGATGAATGCCGCCGGTAACTGCCAGCGGGATCGCGGTAAGGACTGCTCCTGCCAGCGGCGTGCTGACATGCAGAAATGACACAAAGAACAGATATGCCGCCAGTTCAAAGGCTCCGATCACCAGTCCGATAAAAGGAAACCAGCAGAACACATAGCGCATATTTCTCGGATTCCAGTCTATATCAGGCATGGGGATTCTGGAATACATAGAAAAGGCAATGATCAGTGTCTCCATCCGTCTGACTCCTTTCTCTTCAAAAATACCGGAAGAGAATATACAACTTCTACGGCTTCGTCTGCCTGCCGGGCCAGGGTTCGGTTCACTTCCCCCAGCGTGCTGATGAAAGAGTCCGTCCCCGCGTCATAACGTCTGCCCCCGCCGAAAACATCCAGCGACACGACGATCAGATTGCTGCAGATGCTGCGCAGACAGCTGATCCCATCCAGGATTGCCCCGGCCGCGTCCGCTCCTGCGCCTTCCTCGTCAAACAGTTCATTTGCCGTGAGGTTTGACATGCATTCCAGCAGAAGGCAGGAACCCTGCAGCAAA
>ONFL01000147.1 GCA_900317095.1 uncultured Eubacteriales bacterium
AAAGGCTATAAGGTCGCCATCTGTGAACAGCTGGAGGATCCGAAGAAGGCCAAAGGCCTAGTAAAGAGGGATGTTATCCGCATTGTTACTCCCGGAACAAATATCAGCAGCCAGGCGCTCGATGACACCCGCAACAACTTTATCCTCTGTCTGATCTACGCGTCAGGCTCTTTCGGCATTGCCGCCGCGGATATTTCTACCGGTGATTTCTTTACCACAGACGTAGATTCTCTCAAACAGCTGAAGGAACAGATCGTACATTTCTCTCCGGCGGAGATCATCTGCAACGAAACATTTGAAATGTGCGGGCTTAAAGTCGAAGACCTCCGCAGCAGCTCCGGTGCCATGGTATCTGTACTGGACAGCTCCTACATGGATGAGGACATTGTTACTTCCAGAATAAAGGACCATTTCCATATAGGCTCCCTTGCCGGCCTGGGACTGACAGATTTTCCCTGCGGGACCATGGCCTGCGGAGCACTGATCATGTATCTGGAAGAGACCCAGAAAAACTCCCTGGCGAACCTGACAAGGATCGTCCCCTTCAAAAGCGGCGGTTATATGATCGTGGACAATTCCACCCTCCGCAATCTGGAACTGACAGAAACCCTGCGGGAAAAACAGAAAAAGGGGAGCCTGCTCTGGGTACTGGATAAGACAAAAACAGCCATGGGCGCCCGCCTGCTCCGCACCTGGATCAAACAGCCCCTGATAGAGAAAAAGGCCATCTGCCGGCGTCTGGACGCGGTGGAGGAGCTGACGCAGCGGATGATAGACCGGGAAGAGATCCGTGAGTATCTCAATGCCATATATGATCTGGAGCGGCTGATCACCCGCATCAGCTACCGGACTGCCAATCCCAGAGACCTGATCGCCTTTAAGACATCTCTTTCCATGCTTCCTCCGGTCCGCACCCTGCTGGAATCTTTTCAGAGCAGCCTGCTGCGGGACATCCTGGAG
Organism: uncultured Eubacteriales bacterium; assembly: GCA_900317095.1. GTDB lineage: Bacteria > Bacillota > Clostridia > Lachnospirales > Lachnospiraceae > UBA2912. The sequence goes on from ONFL01000147.1 coordinate 961, forward strand.
CAGATGGAGGATCTGCAGGATATCTATGAGCTGATAGACAAAGCCATCATTGATGACCCTCCCATCCTTATCCGGGAGGGCGGTATCATAAAAGCCGGCTATAACGAAGAAGTGGACCGGCTCCATGAAGCCGGCGCCAACGGCAAACAATGGCTGGCTGACCTGCTGGAAAAAGAAAAGAAAGCGACCGGCATCAAGAATCTCCGCATTCACTACAACAAGGTCTTCGGTTACTATCTTGAGGTCACAAATTCTTTTAAGAACCTGGTGCCCGAAAGCTGGACCCGCAAGCAGACACTGGCAAATGCCGAGCGCTACATTACACCGGAACTGAAAAATCTGGAGGACATGATCCTGGGGGCCCAGGACCGGCTTTCTGGTCTGGAGTATGACCTTTTCGTGCAGGTCCGCGACCAGATCGGCGGCCAGATCGTAAAAGTCCAGAAGACAGCCCGTGCCATAGCCCAGCTGGATGTACTGGCATCTTTGTCTGCCGCTGCCCAGGCAGGCCATTATGTCCGCCCTTCCATTAACACCAGGGGTGTTATCAATATAATAGGCGGACGCCATCCGGTCGTGGAAAAAATGGACACGACCCACATGTTCATTGAGAACGATACCTATCTCGATAATAAAAAACACAGGGTCTCCATCATCACCGGCCCCAACATGGCCGGGAAGTCCACCTATATGCGGCAGACAGCCCTGATCGTTCTCATGGCCCAGATGGGCAGCTTTGTTCCCGCTAAAAGCGCCGACATCGGCATTGTGGACAGGATATTTACCCGGGTAGGAGCTTCTGATGACCTGGCCAGCGGCCAGAGCACATTCATGGTGGAGATGACAGAGGTAGCCAATATTCTGCGCAATGCCACAAGCCGGAGCCTTTTGATCCTGGATGAGATCGGCCGGGGAACCAGCACATACGACGGACTGAGCATAGCCTGGGCAGTAGTGGAACACATCAGCAATCCGAAACTTCTGGGAGCCAAGACACTCTTTGCCACTCATTATCATGAGCTGACAGAGCTGGAGGGGAAGATAGACAGTGTCAACAACTACTGCATTGCCGTAAAGGAACAGGGAGACGATATCATTTTCCTGCGCAAGATCATACCCGGCGGTGCTGATAAGAGTTACGGCATCCAGGTGGCAAGACTGGCCGGCGTTCCCCAGACCGTTATAGACCGGGCAAAGGAGATCGTCGCCAGACTTCTGGAGAAGGATATCGCCAAAACTGTCCGCGGGATAGATGTGAAGGGACAGGAGAAAAATGCGGTTCCTGCGCAGACCTCTCCCCAGCAGGGTCATCAGATCAGTCTCTTTGACCTTTATCCGCCGGACCATCCGGTCCTCAGGGAACTGTCTGCCATGGATATCTCCAGGATGACTCCGCTGGAAGCGCTCAATACCCTGGACCGGCTGCAGAAGGAACTGAAAAAAGAGGAGGAAAGGCGTTCATGAGATCCATAAACCTGCTGGATGAAGATACCATAAACAAGATCGCCGCGGGAGAAGTAGTCGCGCGGCCGGCTTCTGTCGTCAAGGAACTGGTTGAAAATTCCATAGACGCCCTTTCCAGCGCAGTTACGGTAGAGATAAAGGACGGAGGCATCTCCTTCATCCGGGTGACAGATAATGGTTCCGGCATTGACAGCGAGGACGTTGAAAATGCCTTTGTCAGCCATGCCACAAGCAAGATCCATCAGGCCTGTGACCTGCTTTCCATTGCCTCCCTGGGCTTTCGGGGAGAGGCGCTGGCCAGCATTGCCGCTGTCAGCCGGGTGGAGATGATCACAAAACCGCATCCGGACCTGACCGGGACCCGCTATTGTATAGAAGGCGGCAGCCCAAAGCAGAAGGAAGAAATCGGCGCCCCGGACGGCACCACCATCATCGCCCGCGACCTCTTCTACAACACGCCTGCCCGCAGGAAATTTCTGAAAAGCCCGGGGACGGAAGCCGGCTATATCAGTGAGCTGATGGGACACCTGGCACTTTCCCGGCCGGACATATCCTTCCAGTATATCCAGAATAACCAGAACCGGCTGCACACGGCAGGAAACTCAAGTCTCCGGGATATCATCTATCAGGTATACGGAAGAGATGTCACGGCCCATCTGCTGCCGGTACAATATGAATCGGACATTCTCAGTGTCAGCGGTTTTATAGGCAAGCCGATCCTCTCGCGGGGAAACCGGCGCTGGGAAACCTATTTCATAAACCAGCGTTATATAAAAAGCAATATTATTACCCAGGCCATAGAAGATGCCTATAAGACATTTGTCATGGTCCATAAATATCCCTTCACGGTGCTGCACTTTACGATAGATCCTTCCCTGCTTGATGTAAATGTTCATCCCCAGAAGATGGAACTGCGCTTCGGCAAGGCGAAGGAAATTTATCAGCGCGCCTACGATGTGATCCGGGGCATACTGGAGGGACGCGACCTGGCGCCGCAGGTCAGCCTTGCCCGGGAAGAGAAGAAGGAGCAGACGGCCCCGGGACCGGAGCCCTTCGAGATCCAGCGTCTGGCCGGCATGGGCATCCATCCGCAGGCAGAGAAAAATCCTTACCGGGAGCGCAAAGTCTCCGGCAGTCCGCTTGTCAGGGAAGATAAGGCTCCTTTCTCCGATCAGAAGCCGCAGAACATGCCGGCAGACAGGCTCCCGAAAAGCCAGAAACCGCAGCAGATGACTCTGGCGCAAAGCGGCCTCATGAACGCTGATGACCTGGACCAGATCCACCTGTTAGGCCAGGTCTTTGATACCTACTGGATGATAGAATATCAGGGAAAGCTCTTTATCATAGACCAGCACGCGGCGCACGAAAAGGTTCTCTATGAACGCCTTCTGAAGGCCTTTCGCAGTCACAGCGTGAAAAGCCAGCTGCTGGCGCCGCCGGTTATCCTCAGGCTTTCCGGTCAGGAACAGGTCATGCTCAGGAATTATCAGGATGAGATAACCGGTCTGGGCTTTGAAATAGAGCCCTTCGGTGGAGATGACTATGCCATCAGCGCTGTACCCCTGCAGCTGTTCGGCATGAATGCCGCTGACATGATGATAGAAGTCCTGGACTCCCTGAACGAAAACAGCGGCAGCCTGGAAGGCAGCGCCATTACCTATCGGATCGCCTCCATGGCCTGCAAGGCCGCCGTAAAGGGAAATACCCGCTTCTCCCGCCAGGAGGCCCTGGCCCTGATCCGGGAGATGATGGAAGCAGATAACCCCTACAATTGTCCCCATGGGCGACCGACCATGATCAGCATCAGCCGCTATGAAATGGATAAAAGATTTAAACGGATACAGGACTGACAGAAAATGGATAAAAAACCTATGATCATACTGGCGGGCCCGACCGCCTCCGGCAAGACCTCTCTCTCGATCGCCCTGGCAAAGAAAACAGGAGCGGAAGTCATTTCCGCCGATTCCATGCAGGTCTACAGGGGAATGGATATCGGTACGGCTAAGGTCACGCCGCAGGAAATGGACGGGGTGCCCCATCACCTGATAGACTGCCTGGACCCAAAAGAACCATTTGATGTTTTTACATTCCAGAGCCTGGCCCGCCAGGCAGCCGGGCAGATTTATGGCCGCGGACATATCCCGCTTGTCGTCGGAGGAACAGGGTTCTATATCCAGGCACTGCTCAGGGATATAGATTTTACAGACAGCGGACAGGACAGTTCCTACCGCCGAAATCTTGAAGCTGAGGCGGCAGCCGGCGGCGGCGCCCGTCTTTACCAGCTGCTGCAGCAGCTGGATCCGCAGGCAGCAGAGGCCATCCATCCAAACAACAGCAAGCGGGTGATACGGGCTCTTGAATTCTATCATCTGACCGGCAGACGGATTTCCGCTCACAACCAGGAGGAAAAACAGCGCCCCTCCCCCTACAACTTTGCCTACTTCGTCCTTAGCATGCCCCGGCCCCTGCTTTACAGCCGGATAGAACTTCGAGTGGACCGTATGTTTGACGACGGCCTGGTGGATGAAGTAAAAAGACTGCAGGACATGGGCTGCCGCCGGGGCATGGTTTCCATGCAGGGACTGGGCTATAAGGAAGTCCTGGACTATCTGGACGGCAATATGAGTCTGGAGCAGACAAAGGACATAATTAAAAGAGATACCCGCCGATTTGCCAAACGTCAGCTCACCTGGTTCAGGCGGGAGAAGGACGCGGTCTGGCTTGACCGGACAGCATACAGCAGTCAGCAGGCGCTGCTTGATGAGGTCCTGCGTGTCCTCAAAGAAAAAAATATAATAAAATAGAAAAAGGAAGCATAAAGTACAGTGGATCAGAATCAGCAGTATTTAAGAAAAATCTATAAAGATATGGGCATAGAAGAGGAAGTTTTCGGTTTCTGCGCCCAGGTCCTTTATGACCTGAAAGACCGTTTCGAGCAGGTAGACAAGGTCGCGGAGGCCGGGCAGCTCAAGGTCCTTTCCGCTATGCAGAAAAACAGGGTAGGAGAGCAGCATTTCATGACTTCGACCGGTTATGGCTACAATGATGACGGACGGGATACGCTGGAAAAAGTTTACGCGGACGTATTCCACACAGAGGACGCCCTGGTCCGTCCCCACATTACCTGCGGTACACATGCCCTGACTACAGCACTGTCCGGCAATCTGCGGCCCGGCGATGAACTGCTCTCTCCGGTTGGACTGCCTTATGATACCCTGCAGGGGGTCATAGGAATCCGCCCGCAGAAGGGGTCTCTGGCCGAATATGGTGTAAAATACCGGCAGGTAGAACTGCTGCCGGACGGTACTTTCGACTATCCCGCCATCCGCGCGGCCATCACAGACAAGACCCGGCTGGTCACGATCCAGCGTTCCAAGGGATATCTTCCCCGGCCCACATTTTCCGTAAAACAGATCGGCGAGCTGATCCATTTTATTAAGAGCATCCGCAGCGACCTGATCTGCATGGTTGACAACTGCTACGGTGAATTTGTGGAAACCATAGAACCCTCGGATGTGGGTGCCGATATGTGCGTGGGATCGCTGATAAAAAATCCCGGCGGAGGACTTGCCTCCAGCGGCGGCTACATCGTCGGCACAAAGGAATGTGTGGAAAACGCTGCTTACCGACTGACGGCACCCGGTCTTGGCAAAGAGCTCGGCGCCAACTTCGGCGTCAACCGCAGTCTCTACCAGGGCCTTTTCCTGGCTCCAGAAGTGACAGCCGGAGCCCTGAAATCCGCCATTTTCGCGGCAAATGTCTATGAACGTCTCGGTTTTACCTGTGTTCCCGACGCCCGTGAAGACCGCCATGATATCATCCAGGCAGTCATTCTTAATTCAGCAGAGGCTCTCAAGGCATTTTGCTGCGGCATCCAGGCAGCCGCCCCGGTAGACAGCTATCTTACACCTGAGCCCTGGCCCATGCCGGGCTACGACTGCGATGTCATCATGGCAGCCGGTGCCTTTATTTCCGGCTCTTCCATAGAACTGAGCGCAGACGGTCCCTTAAAGGAACCCTACTGCGCCTATTTCCAGGGCGGTCTTACCTGGCACCACGGCAAATTCGGCATCATGCGGTCTGTCCAGGAACTTGCCAGCCGCGGACTGATAAAGATTTCCGGTATACATTCAAAGTGATTTGTGCTATGATTCTTCTGTGTAATCTGCTCCCGTGCTCCGAACAGCCTGCATGATTTATATCTATGCAGAAAGGAGAGATTCTCACATGAATACGGCACATGACAGCATTACGATGAAAGACCTTCCGATCAGCGAGCAGCCTTATGAAAAGTGCGAACAGTACGGCTCCAGAAGCCTGTCTGACGCAGAGCTGCTGGCGATCATCATCCGGAGCGGCGCAAAGGGGAAACGTGCACTGGAATCAGCTTATTCCCTGCTGCAGCTCGATCCGGATCATCCCGGCCTTGAGGGACTTATGCGTTCAGATACTGACCAGATCCGCCGGATCAGCGGCATCGGCAGAGTGAAAGCAATCCAGCTCGAGGCTGTTTTTGAACTCAGCCGCAGAATATCTGCCTGCGGCCTGACGCCGGGCCTGCGTTTTACAGGTCCCAGGTCGGCGGCGGATTATTTCATGAGCCGCCTTCGCGGCCTGCAGCAGGAAGAAGTTCACATGATCTCCCTGGATACTAAGAATCAGCTTATCCGTGAGCGGACTGTAACCAGGGGAACCGTGGACCGGTCCCTGATCAGCCCCCGGGAGGTGTATATCCATGCCCTTCGGGACGGAGCGGTCTCCATCGTACTTGTTCACAATCATCCCAGCGGAGACTGTACACCCAGCAGCCAGGACCTCGAGTCTACGCTGCAGATCGCGCAGGCCGGACAGCTTCTCGGCATCCGCCTGCTGGATCATATCGTAGTGGGAGAGCACTGCTTTACCAGTCTGTATGAACAGGGATATCTGAAATAGAAAGGGGAACGCAAGGTGGCCGGCAGAAAAATCGGCATAGATCCCGGTTCCATGAACCTGAAACTTTTTCTGGGAAACCGGAATGTTGTTATAACAGAAAAGGACATGATCGCCCTCGGCAGGAAGAAGACTGTGACAGCCGCCGGCAATGCCGCCTACGAGATGTTCGAGCGGACATCGAACCGGGTAAGTATCAGCAGCCCTGTCTGTCAGGGTGTGATCACAGACGCCGGGCAGCTTACAAAAGTTACGGAAGCCGTTCTCAAGAAGAACGGCATTTCCTCCGGCCTGATCAGTAATTTCCATTTTTATATAGCTGTCCCCGGCGATGTCAGCGAAGTTGAAAAAAGAGCTTATTACAATTTTATAGCTCACTCCGCATACAGCACCCGGAATATTTTCATGGTGGAAAAGGCGGTCGCGGCGGCAGCGGGAGATGGCCTGCCCCTTTCTGAGTCTGCCCCCTTTATGCTGGTCGACATGGGAGCCGGCTCTACAGAGATCTCCGTCCTCAAGGGCGGAGGCCTGGTCCTGAGCCGCATGCTCCGCGAAGGCGGCAATACCATAAATGACAATATCCGCCGCACGGTAGATGAACAGCACGGCCTTCTCATAGGCTGGAAGACGTCCGAATTTATGAAATTTGAACTCGGCAGCGCCGCTCCCGCCGGCAGTGCTTCCATGACGGCCTACGGAAGAGACCGTGTGAGCGGACTTCCCCGCGGCGAGAAGATCAGCGTGGAGCTGATATTTAAGGCCATGCGGGAATATTTCATACATGTCATGCGTGAAGTCCACGCAATGCTGGCAGCGATCCCCTCAGAGATGGTGGCGCCCATTCTGGACAGGGGTATTTATTTTACCGGGGGTGTCTGCGACATACCCGGACTGCGCGACCTGTTCGCCTCCATACTCGGTGTTCAGGTACATTTTTCAAAGACGCCGTCAGAGAGCGCTGTCCGCGGTCTGGGAAAGATCATGGCCGATCCCTCCGCTTACAGCAGAGTAATATTTACTTTGAAAGATTCCGCATTCGAATAGAGGCAACAACATGAAAAACAACAGGAAAAGGGTAAGGCCGAAGTGTATCTTCGTGCTGCTTGTCATTCTCTGCGTCCTGGCTATCGCGCTTTCCGCCGCGAAGGGCTTTACAGGGTCCGCCGCCGGCAGCATTGTCAACATGATTCTTGCGCCTATGCAGAATGGCATCAATACAATAGGAAACAGTGCCGGCAAGGCCGCCGACAAGCGGCACAGCATGGCCGCGCTGGAATCCGAGAATGAAGATCTGCACAACCAGATCGATATGCTCAATTCGCGGATCTCCTCCATGGAACAGAATCTGAATGACTATGAGAACCTTCTAAAACAGGTGGATCTCAGTGAGAAATATCCCGGTTATGACATGACAGGCGCCCGGATCATTGCCAAGGATCCGGGCAACTGGTATAAGAACTTTACGATCAGCAAAGGAAGCCTGGACGGGATCAAGGCGGGCATGAACGTCATCGCCGATAACGGCCTGGTGGGGATCGTAACCAAGACCAGCCCCTCTTCTTCCATCGTGCGCAGCATCATAGATGACTCCAGTTCTGTCAGCGCCATGATTACAAAGAATTATACAAACTGTGTTGTTAACGGCAGCCTGGAGCTGAAGGACAAGAATCTGCTCAGCGTTGATATGCTGACAGAAGATTCCGATCCGGTGGACGGAGACGAGGTAGTGACTTCCTATATCAGCGATAAATATCTGCCCGGTCTTCTGATAGGTTATATCAGCAATGTAGAGCAGGACAAGACGGATCTGACCTATACTGCAAATGTCACCCCGGCAGTAGACTTCGAACATCTTTCCAATGTACTTGTTATAAAGCAGCTTAAATCCGATCTCCCGGACCAGGGAGCTTCTGCTTCAGAAAGCGAGAGCTCTGCAGACGGTACAGAGCAGGCGCAGACGGCGGACGAAGAATAATAATGAAAAAGATTATTTCCTATATCCTCTTTATCCTTGTTCTGTTTTTGCTGCAGACCTGTCTGTTCAGCCATTTTGCGCTGGGCGGGATCCAGCCGAATCTTCTGCTGATCTTCACTGCATCTGCAGCCATTATAAACGGGAGCCTTGACGGCTGCACCGTTGGTTTTTGCTGCGGTCTGCTCATAGATCTGACTTTCGGAACCCAGCCGGGGCTGATGGCTCTGGGTCTTTGTATCTGCGGTTATCTGGCCGGTATGACCAACCGTTTCTTCTATAAAGAAGATATCACATTCCCGATCCTGGTGATCGCGGGAGCGGACCTGCTGCTGGGACTTTATATTTACATCGTGTCTTTTCTGACCAGAGGACGGCAGCATATCCTGTTCTATCTTCACAGGATCATACTGCCGGAAGTCGTCTATACGGTCATCATTGCTGTGTTTTTATACCGGATCATACTTTTTATCCTGGTACGCATGCAGAAAAAAGGGAGTGAGAGATAACTTTGCTGAAGAATTTTCTGAAGAACTTTCTTAGCCTGTTTAAATCCAGAATTCTGATCTGCGCACTTATTTTCGCCGGGTTTTCTATCGTCCTCATTCACCGTTTATACAATCTGCAGATCGTCAACGGGGAGGATTATCTGAATACATTTACCTACCGGATCCAGAAGAATGTGGAACTGCCGGCCAGGCGCGGAACCATTTACGACTGCAACGGCGTTCCCCTGGCTTATGACAAGCTGGCCTACACTATTTCCATCGGGGACAGCGCGCTGCTTACGGATAATGATACCCGCAACGCCATGATCAGTAAACTTCTGGACCTGGCGGATGCCTGCGGCGACACGCTGGCCTGCGATATGCCAATACAGCAGGAGAAGGACGGCTCTCTTACATTCAGCGCGGGTGAAAACACGATCCTGCGGTTCAAGAAGGATATCTACAGCAGTGAAACATTAACAGAGCAGCAGAAAGAAGCTTCCGCGGAGGATGTTTATAACTATATGCGCTCTGAGAAGCTGTTTAACCTGGACAGCAGTATAGATATGGAGCGGGCGCTGCGCATACTTTCCATCCGCTATGACCTTTATATGAAAAGATATGAGAAATATCTGTCCGTAGAGGTCGATTCCAATGCCAGCGAAAAGATGATCGCGGCTGTGCGGGAGAATCAGAATGACCTTCCCGGTGTCAGCGTGGAAAAGGGCTACACCCGGGTCTACAATGACAGCAAATACTTTTCTGCCATTACAGGCTATATAGGCTCCATTTCCGAAGAGGAACTGACAGAGCTTGAGGAGAAGGGAGAAACAGGGTATTCACAGAATGATAAGATTGGAAAGAACGGCATAGAAGCCTACTGTGAAGACCAGCTGAAAGGGCAAAAAGGTTCCCAGATCCTCTATGTCAACAGTATGGGCAGTATATTAGAGACAGCCGATACCATAGAACCTACACCGGGAAAAGATATCTATCTCTCCATAGATGCTGAATTTACGAAAAAAGCCTATGATATGATGGAAGCCCGGATCGCCGGCATCCTGCTGCAGAACATGACAGACTATGTAAACCCGGATTACAATCCGGATCATCTGGTTCCCATCAAGGATTTTTATTTTGCGCTTATAAACAACAATGTCGTCAGTCTTGATCATCTGACTTCACAGCAGGCAACAAAGACAGAGAAGGCTTTCGCGCAAAAGGTTGGCAGCTATGAAGACAACATCCTGCTTGCGCTTCCGCAGCAGATGAACACATCTATGGAGAAGCTGAGCGAAGAATACAGTGCCTATATCTACATGGCCTATGATATGCTGAAGGAGGACGGGATCCTCAAAACCGGCATGCTCAATGACAGCAGTGATGTCATGACCGGCTGGAGCGGCGGCAGCACCAGCTTCGCGTCCCTGCTGCAGTACGCGGTCAGTCAGAACGCGATTGATCTCAATCAGCTGGACCTGAACGGTGAATATTACGACAGTCAGCAGATCTACCAGGCCGTGGTCAGCTATATCCAGAAGAACATTACCGGATACAGCGGCTTTGAAAAAAAGGTGATCTATTACATGCTTAATGCAGACGCTCTTTCGGGAACTGATATCTGCCTGCTCCTCTATGAACAGAATATTCTGGAAAAAGACAGCAGTTATTCTGCCCTGGCGGACGGCTCCTTATCCGCAAAGAGTTTTATGTACAATAAGATCTACCAGCTGCAGATCACGCCGGATATGCTGGCGCTGACTCCCTGCTCCGGTTCCTATATCATGACCGACAACACGACCGGAAAAGTAAAGGCCTTCGTTTCCTATCCGGGCTATGACGCCAACAAGATCAATAATGTAAGCTATTACAGCTCTCTGATCAACAACGCCTCAGCGCCGCTCTACAACCATGTGACCCAGCAGCTGCTGGCTCCGGGCTCGACCTTTAAGCCTGTCTCGGCGGCAGCCGGCCTGGAAGAGGGCGTGATCACAAAGGATACTTATATTTACGACAACACGACATTCACAAAAGTGCAGCCGCCGGCCAATGACTGGACTACTGCCAGCCATGGCAATATCAATGTTGCCCAGGCTATAGAGTATTCCTGCAACTACTTCTTCTATGAGCTGGGATACAGGCTGAGTATTAATGATAACAACAAATACGATGCGGATCTGGGTCTTTCCAGACTGCAGAAGTACGCGAAAGCTTTTGGTCTCGACGAGACATCAGGCCTGGAGCTGACAGAATCCCAGCCGCATATTTCAGATGAAGATCCTGTGCGTTCTGCCATCGGCCAGTCCAAACATGAATATACGGCGGCAGAGCTGGCCAGGTATGTGACGGCGGTCGCTACAAAAGGCACACTCTATAATCTGACCCTGATAGACCATACAAGCGATCATGACGGCAGCAATGTTCAGGAAAATAAGGCAAAGGTAGAACGGACGATAGATTTACAGGATTCAACCTGGGAGCAGCTGCACTATGGAATGTACATGGTGTGCAACGAATCCTATTACGCGGCAAAGATGAGCGGTTATGGTGTTACCATAGCCGGAAAATCCGGTACGGCCCAGGAATCTGAAAAAAAGTCGACGCATTCCCTTTTTGTAGGATTTGCTCCCTACGATGACCCGCAGGTGACAGCCGTCATCATTATTCCCAACGGTTTTGGATCCTCCACCGTCCTGGATCTGTACACAGACCTGATGTGCACCTATTTCAATATCCCGGTTGACCGGAACGATGACGGAGAAGAAGATTATCCGGATGACCCGGCAAAGCGCACGGCAAATATCCCGGAAAGCAGTATAGCTTCGGACTAATAAGCTGCAAGAGGTGAATTAATTTGAATTCTTATTATTCTTATGGCAGGAAAGGACTGATCCGGCACAGCCTTGGAAAATACAATCTTCATATGTATTCTATCCGCCTGGTACTGTATGTCATCGCGCTGGGAACGATCGGGGTGCTCGTTATCAACAGCGCGGCTGACGGATTTGCCAGAAAACAGCTGATGGGATTGGCAGGCGGATTGATTTTGATGGTCATTCTTTCCTTTATAGATTATAATTATATATGTAAATACGCAACGCTGCTTTATGTCATCAACATTATCATGCTGATAGGCGTAAAGCTTCTGGGAAAGAATGTAAACGGCGCCACCCGCTGGTTTTCCCTGGGACCCTTTGGAACTCTGCAGCCGTCAGAGATCAGCAAGGTTTTTATGCTGATCATCTTTGCCTGGATCATCAGTGAGAACCGGCAGCGGCTATCCAGCCTGAGGGGGATCCTCTATGTGGGGATCCTGTACATGATACCCGTCGGACTCATCGTGATAGAACCGGATCTTTCCACGACCCTGGTATTTATCTTCCTGTTCCTGATCCTGATGTTTGTCGGAGGGCTCTCGTGGAAGATCATTGCCTGGATTGCCGGACTTGCGGTCCCGACTGCCATTTTCCTGGTCTGGTATATCCAGCAGCCGGGGCAGATCCTGCTGCATGATTACCAGCTGGACCGCGTAATGAGTTTCCTTTATCCTTCAAAATATCTTTCAACGACCTACTATCAGCAGCATAATTCGCTGATGGCTATCGGTTCCGGTATGCTTACTGGAAAGGGACTCAACAACAACACCATCACATCTGTCAAGGGGGGTGATTTCCTTGCCGAGCCCCAGACAGACTTTATCTTCGCTGTAGTGGGGGAGGAGATGGGCTTTATCGGCAGCTGCCTTGTTATTATCCTGATTGCCCTGATCACTATGGAATGTCTTGTGATCGCGGCAAATGCCAGGGATATGTGCGGCAGGCTTATTGCCAGCGGAGCTGCGGCCATCATTGCCTTTCAGTCTTTTGTAAACATCGGCGTTGCAACGGCCATCCTGCCCAATACCGGACTGCCCCTTCCCTTTGTCAGCTACGGATTGAGTTCTTTATTAAGTAATTGTCTTCTGATAGGTCTGGTGTTAAATGTAGGCCTACAGAGAAACAGGAGGTAGAGTATGAATATTGGACTTCTTGCACATGACTCCAAAAAGATCCTCATGCAGAATCTCTGCATCGCCTATAGAGGAATACTGGCGAAAAATGAATTATACGCTACCGGCACCACCGGGCGGCTGATAGAGGAAGTTACAAATCTTAATGTTCATAAATTTCTTGCCGGCCATCTGGGTGGAGAGCAGCAGCTAGGTGCGCAGATTGAGAACAATGGCATAGACCTGATGATCCTGCTGCGGGATCCTTTCTCTCCCAAAAAGCATGAGCAGAATTCACAGATCATCGTTACTTACTGCGATGTCCATAACATTCCCATCGCGACAAATCTTGCCACAGCAGAGCTCCTGATCAAGGCACTCGACCGGGGTGATCTGGAATGGCGCCAGTTCTATAAATAAGCAGGCGGTGTCATATATGAAAAAATGCATTTGTACCCTGCTGATCCTGTCCATGGCAGTGACGGCTGCCGGCTGCAGTGCTTCTGAGCAGCAGATGCTGGGGGCTTACACGGCTTCCGGTAGCGACAGTGCATCTTCCCTGGTCGCGGCGTCAGCCGCGGATGGTTTCTCCTCTGATCTGAGTGTAATCTCCAGGGATGAGGCATCTGCCGGCTATGGGGCTGCTGCTGCCGATGATTTTGATGCTGCGGAGGTTTTCCTGACCGGGACGGATGATAATAAAGTTCTGGCTGCTTCCGGGATCTATAAGACCATGCCGCCTGCCAGTCTGACAAAGATCCTGACTGCCCTTACGGCATTAAAATACGCTGATGATAAGCTGGACCAGGAATTTACGCTCACGGATCAGGTGACGGTAAGCGTGTCCGGAGCGCAGGTCTGCGGCTATGAGCCCGGCGATGTGGTGACTCTGCGCACGCTGCTCTATTCCATGCTCATCTATTCCGGCAACGACGCGGCCAATGCCGTGGCCTGTGCGGTCAGTGGGGACATTTCTTCTTTTTGTGAAAAGATGAACGCCGAAGCGGCTTCTCTGGGAGCAACCCATACCCATTTCGTTACCCCCAATGGCCTGGATCAGGCAGACCACTACTCAACGGCATATGATCTCTATCTGATCTTCAGGGAATGTCTGAAATATGACCTGTTTAAGGATGCGATCAGCCATTCTTCCTATACAGCCAGTTTCAAAAGAGACGGTCAGACCATGTCCCTGCAGTTTCCTACCACCAACTACTACCTTCTTGGTCAGAAGACGCCTCCGGAAGGCGTTACCGTCGTTGGCGGGAAGACCGGAACCACAGATGACGCGGGTTTGTGCCTCATACTATATTCGACGGATAAAGACGGCAAAGGTTATATATCTGTACTATTGGGTTGCCCGGATAAGGATACACTTTATAACAGTATGACAAATTTATTGTCCAATATCAGTAAATAGAGATTGTTTTTTAACCCTTTTCATACTATAATAAAAATGTGCATTAGTCCTGCACAATAGTGAAATTTACAGACCCGGAGCAAGTCTTTTCCCCGGCTGCCTGTTCTTCACTCAGCAGATTTTATCAGGAGGAGATTTGAATGATACAGATTATAGCAGGTGCGAAAGGCAAGGGCAAGACGAAATATCTTATTCAGAAAGCCAACGACACTGTTAAGACAGCAGAAGGGAATGTTGTCTATCTGGATAAGAACAACAAGCATATGTATGAGCTCAGCAACAAGATCCGCTTGATCGACATGGGAGAGTATCCGATCGACACCTATGATGCTTTTCTCGGATTTATCTGCGGCCTTGTTTCTCAGGACGGTGATCTGGAAGATCTTTTCCTCGACAGCTTCCTTACGATCGCGAAAGTCGACGAAGAGTATATCGGATATCTTCTTTCCAAACTCAATGATCTTTCTGAGAGATATCACATTAATTTTGTCATCAGTATCTCACTGGATGCCGATGCAATTCCCGATGATTTCAAGACCGATATCGTAATTTCTTTATAAATTATCTTGCGATTTTCAGTATATTGCGTATAATAAGAAAGAAACAGCAGGCGGAGGTTTTTTGTCTGCTGTTTCTTCTCTTTTACAGACCATCTAATCCAGCCTTGAGGAGAGCATTATATGAGCAGTAAGAAGGACGGTTCCGCCGGCAGGCAGAGCAGATTCAGGATAGACATCGGAATCGTGATCTTTGCCGCCATTTTTATTTATCTCGCGGCCAATTCTATCTTTAATGCAACCCGCGGGCGGGTCTCATTTTTTGAAGTCGAATCCGGCGAGATCGTGGATGAGGACAGTTTTACCGGTTTGATCGTCCGCGATGAACAGATCATAAAGTCTCCGCGGGACGGTTATATCAGTTATTTTGTCAGCGACGGTGAGAAAGCCGCCAAGGATGAGAACGTCTGCATAATCAATTCGCAGAAGCCCGCACAGACCAGCACCGCCGCCGCTTCGCTGGCTGCTTCTCTTTCTGATTCCCAATACTCAGATATCCGGGAGCAGATGAATAACTTTAACAGAAATTATTCTGACAGCCGCTACAGCGATGTACAATCTCTCGACTACAGTCTTTCTAATATTATAAGCCAGATCATCAGCCGCAATAATATCAATTCCCTGGCAAAGCTGACCTCTTCCGGAGAATATCAGATCCTTAAAGCTCCTGCCAACGGGGTTATAAGCTACACGACAGACGGAATGGAGGGCACCGGTACTGACAGCCTCAGCGCGGATCTCTTCAACACCAGCGGCTACAGACGGACCCAGATTGAGACAGGAAGCGAAGTAAAAGCCGCGGATCCGGTCTGCAGGATCATTTATGAAGATGACTGGCAGCTTATAATCCGTCCCAGTCAGGAACAGTTGAAGAAATTCAAAGAAAAGGATAGTGTCACCGTAAGCTTCCTGAAGGATAATCTCACGGCCCAGGCTGTCCCCCGGATCATTGAGAAGGATGGAACGGAATATGTAAGCCTGCAGCTCAGCAATTACATGGTCCGTTATTGCAATGAACGCTACCTCGATATCAAGATCATCTGGGACAGCAGCAGCGGACTTAAGATCCCCGCCTCAGCCCTCGCAAAACAGGATTATTATACGATCCCTGTTTCTTTTGCCGTTACCGACAAGAACTCATCCCAGACTGGTTTCTACAGCCGAAACGGAAGCAGCATAGAATTTATAAAACCGGATATCGTCTACATGGATGATGAAAACTGTTATATAGACCCCGAAGACCTGCCTGAGAATACCGAGATCGTATCGGAGGATAAGTCGAAAACCTTCAAGGTATCCGGGAAATCCTCGCTCTCGGGCGTCTTTAATATCAACAGGGGCTACACGCTCTTCTGTCCGGTAAAAGTTCTTTATACTTATGGCGATTACTGTATTGTAGAGAATCTCTCCGGCAGCGGTCTTGTACTCTACGACCACATCATTCTGGACGGCAGCACGGTAAAGAACAATCAGGTCATCTATTAGCAGAAGGTTTTTCAGATTTATTTAATAGAGATTTAGGTTGACACAGGACCTTAAAACAA
>ONFL01000144.1 GCA_900317095.1 uncultured Eubacteriales bacterium
ACGGGTCGTTTCTATGGGTGACTTCTCCCGTGAGTTATGCGGCGGTACCCACACAGATAATACATCGTCCATCGGTGCTTTCAAGATCATCTCGGAACAGGGCGTTGCAGCGGGCGTGCGCAGAATAGAAGCGCTAACGGGAGCGGCAGTACTCCGCTATTATAAGCAGGAAGAGCAGGAACTCCTCTCAGCTGCCAAAGCAGCAAAGTGCGAGCCCATGCAGCTGACCCGCAGGATTGAGTCCTTCCATGAAGAGATCCGCACGCTGAATGCACAGAACAGTCAGCTTCGCAGCGAAGCTGCAAAGAATGCTTCCGCTGACCTGCTCAGCAGCGCGGTGGACGCTGCAGGCGTCTGCTTCCTGCCTGCCCATCTTAAGGGTGTGGACATAGACGAAATGCGCAGTCTGGGCGACCAGCTCAAGGCAAAGACCGACGGCGTTGTCGCTCTGGCATCTGAGAAGGACGGCAAAGTCACACTGCTTGTTATGGCATCCGACAGCGCGGTGAAGAAAGGTGCCCATGCCGGTAAGATCATAAAAGCAGCGGCAGCTCTTGTTGGCGGCGGCGGCGGCGGAAGACCGAACATGGCTCAGGCCGGCGGTAAGAATGCTGCCGGAATAGATGATGCTCTCAAGGCAGCCTGCGAAGAACTGAAAAATATGATTTCATAACCCCGCGTTCCCGCAAGTAAAAAGGAGAGCAGATGAAAGAGATTAAAAAGCTGATCGCTGTTTTCATCGCAGCCATATTCTTTATCGGGCTTTTCATCATCTGCGACCGTTTCGCGGAGAATGTAAAAGACGAATACGCGTCGCAGATCGACCCGTCTCTGCGCAGCTCCACAACTAAAGAGGGTGCTTCCACCGGAAGCGCCCAGGATATCGCTGTCGAATCCATGGCCATCAATATGGTCAGCTCAGAGAACAGCATGCACATGAATCTGGGACTGACCGGGGATATCCTGGTACAGAGCCAGCAGCTGCAGTCTTCCTATGATTCTGAATCAGACAGTTTCGATTTCAGCAATGCTTTTTCCCAGATAAAGGACGAACTGGGCAAGAGCGATTTCCTGACCGGAACACTGAAGACCACCATGGCCGGCAGCGGCAATGGTTATTCAGATTCATTTGTCGGCTACTGCGCGTCAGACGGTATGTACAATACACCCGAGGTCTTTGCCCGGAATCTGAAAGACGCAGGCTTTTCCTTATTGAATACCGCTACGAACCACAGCCTGGACAGCGGCAGCGATGGCCTTGTCTCCACTCTTAAGTATCTTGACGAGGCTTCCCTGCAGCACGTGGGAACCCGCAGTTCATCTACGGGTTCCATGGATTACATCCTGACCTCCGGCAGCGCCAGGATCGCCTTTACCGGCTATACCTGGTCAGCAGGCGCCGGCGAGGGGACAGACCAGCAGAGCAGCCAGGATCTGTCAGAAGACAGCTACAGCGAAGACCTTTATGAAGAGACGGCGGCTGAAACGGCAGAAAGTTCCGAAAGCGCGGCTTCTTCCGATAACAGTCTTGTCAATTCCCTGAAAGAAGGGGATGACAGTAAGATATCCGCCATGGTCAGCCATATCCAGGAGCTGAAAAAGGCCAATGATTTTGTTGTGGTCATGCTGAACTTTGAAAGCTCTGACTCCTCCCGGGTTGACAGCAGTCAGAAGTCGCTGGCCGAGAAGATCGCCGGGGCAGGGGCGGACCTGATCGTAGGGACCGGTTCCCGCTGCGTAAGGCCGATGGAAGTCGTTACCGCCACAGGCGAAGACGGCCTGCAGAGGCAGTGTCTCGTCTTCTACGGACTGGGAGCCCTGTACTCTTCTGAATATTATCAGAGCTATGAGGATCTTGATGTAGATATCAGCGCCATCGTAGATCTGACGATCAGCACGAATGCTTCCGGCCAGATCGGGATTAGGCAGGTGCGGATCGTTCCCGTCTACCTGAACTGGTATAATGGTCTTGTACAGCCAGTACCTGTCTGTGAAGCGAAGGACACAAACAAATATGCAGACCTGCTGGACGATGATGATATGGCCCGCATAGACAGCGCTTATGAGGAAACGGCACAGACGATCCTTTCCGGCACGGGTCTGACGGCGCAGTATCAGGATTACGGATACAACGTGACGCTTCAGTAAGCAAAGGGCTCTCCCTCCCGCGGGGAGAGTCCTTTTGACCTGCTTCAGGGTCATATTGTTTCAGAATGTTTTACTTGACGAATTGTAAAATTATGATATAATTCTTCTAGTGCGATATTTACCCACAGTTGTATGAGCACAATACACAACTGGAGGGAGGTAGGGTGTAAGCGATGGCAAATATTATCGTTAAAGAGAACGAGACTCTTGACAGTGCTTTACGCAGATTCAAAAAGAGCTGCGCAAAGGCCGGGATCCAGCAGGAAATCCGTAAGAGAGAGCATTATGAGAAGCCGAGCGTAAGACGTAAGAAAAAGTCTGAGGCTGCCAGAAAGCGTAAATATAAGTAAATCTCGCAGCAATTATGCCAGAAGCAGGACTATAACTTCAAAGGGTTATAGTCCTTTTTTCTTACAGAACGGCCGGCCGGTCAGCCGGCCCGGTCTCTTGCATTTCCTGTGATTCGTGCTACAATATTTTTACAAGTAATTTTTTAATGGTGAGTCCAATGGGGATAACAGAAGAAACGATCAATGTTCCCGCCGAGCATATCCGCAATGTGTTCGGCGAATTTGATAATTATATAAAAATGATTGAGCGTTCCCTCAACGTGACGATCATTCCTCGGGGAGGAAGTCTTAAGATCATCGGCAGCGGCCAGGCGGCATCCCGTGCCTGTGATGTCCTGGAGCAGCTTGTGAACCTGTCCATGAACGGCACAGAGATTACCCAGCAGAATGTCTCCTATACCATTGCCATGGCGGAGGAAGACAAGGCCGAGACCGTCGGCCAGCTGCATGAAGATCTGATCTGCCACACAGTCGCCGGCAGGCCTATTCATCCCAAGACCCAGGGACAGAAGAATTATGTCGATAATATCCGCAGGAAGATGATCGTGTTCGGGGTAGGTCCCGCCGGCACAGGCAAGACCTATCTTGCCATGGCCATGGCCATCACTGCCTTCAAGAACAATGAGGTGGGAAGGATCATCCTCACCCGCCCGGCCATAGAAGCCGGCGAGAAGCTGGGATTTCTGCCCGGTGACCTGCAGAGCAAGATCGATCCCTACCTGCGGCCTCTCTATGATGCCCTCTATGAGATCATGGGAGCAGATACTTTCATGAGGAATATGGAGAAGGGGCTGATAGAAGTGGCCCCTCTGGCTTATATGCGCGGCCGCACTCTTGATAATTCTTTCATAGTCCTGGATGAGGCGCAGAATACCACTCCTGCCCAGATGAAGATGTTCCTGACCCGGATCGGTTTCGGTTCCAAAGTTATCGTCACCGGCGACAGGACGCAGAAGGATCTTCCCAGAGGCCAGGTTTCCGGCCTGGATGTCGCCCTGAAGGTTCTTTCCGGCATAGATGATATCGGTTTCTGTATGCTGACAGCCCGTGATGTTGTCCGCCACCCGCTGGTGCAGAAGATCGTGAATGCCTACGACCATTACGAAGAGCAGCAGCAGCGCAGACAGACCAGGGGGCCGCGTCCGCAGTCTGCCGCGCGGGGCAGTGCCCGCAGAAGGGGAGTTTTCCATGACGATAACAGTTGAATATGAAGCCGGAACTGTCCTGGATTTTGACTATGAGAGCATTATCCGCCGGGTCGTACTTCAGTCGCTGGATTATGAAAAGTGTCCTTATGAGGCGCAGGTGAATGTCCTGCTCACGGACAGCCAGACCATCCGCGATATAAATCTGCGTTTCCGGGGTATAGATAAGGAGACAGATGTTCTGTCCTTTCCTATGGTCAGCTATGAGCAGGCCGGAGATTTTTCTTTTCTGGAAGAGTGCCCGCCGGAGGATTATTTTGATCCCGATTC
>ONFL01000046.1 GCA_900317095.1 uncultured Eubacteriales bacterium
CCGCATCAGACCTTCATTATTATCAGCGGTGCGGATCAGATTCACAAGGGAGAAAGCGATGATGTGGGGAAGATGGCTGACAGCGGCAGCTGCCCGGTCGTGCTCCTGATAATCGATCACCACCGGAATGGCCCCTGCAGCTTCCACCAGTTTCCGAAGCTGCGCCACCTTCTCCGGAGGAGACTCCTTAAAGGGCGTCAGTATATACCAGGCATTCTCCAGCAGGCGGTCCGATGCATTCTCATAGCCGGTCCTCTCTGAACCTGCCATAGGATGGCCGCCTATAAAGCGCTTCTGCATTCCCAGCCGGGCAGCAGCCTGCTGGATACTTCCCTTTACGCTGCCGACGTCTGTGATCATGCAGCTTTCCGGAAGGATCTCTTTCAATTTTTTCAGATATTCTATATTCAGAGAAACAGGCATCCCCAGAAAAATAAAATCACATTCCTTAAATGAACTGTCTATGCTGTCACTGGCATGGTTGAGGGTGCCGTCTTCAAGGGCCATTGTCAGACTCTTTCTCGAGCGGTTGCAGGCAATCAGACGGATGGAGGGCATAGTCCGGCGCAGCGCCTTCGCGATGGATCCGCCGATCAGTCCGAGACCGATAAAACCGACAGTAAGCTTTTCCATTTATATAAAACCTCCTGAGTCAAAAAACTATTCACTAGTCTAGCATTGTGACCGAAAAAAGTCAATTTCATACTGAATAATCACGAAATATATTGAAAAGGCAGTTGATATTTAGTAAAATATTTACATAATCCTCACAGAGGGAAGAGATCTCTGACGGCAGCGCGGGAGTGTTTCCGGCAGGGCGAGTATAATAATTGGAGGACTTAGAGCATGAAAGTTTACAAGACACAGGATATCCGTAATGTAGCCATTCTTGGACATGGCGGCTGCGGCAAGACAACACTTGTCGAAGCTATGGCCAACGCGGCCGGGGTTACTTCCCGCATGGGCAAGGTTGCTGACGGCAATACCATCAGCGATTTTGATAAAGAGGAAATAAAGAGAAAATTTTCGATCAGTACGGCTGTTGTACCGATAGAATGGCGTTTCTGGAAGATCAATCTGCTGGATACCCCTGGCTATCTGGACTTTACAGGCGAGGTAGAAGAGGCGCTCTCAGCAGCAGACGGAGCTATCATCGTTATTTCCGGCAAGGCCGGTGTAGAAGCCGGTACCCAGAGAGCCTGGGACTTCTGCGAGAAGCATCAGATTCCCCGTATATTCTTCGTAACAGATATGGATGACCCCAATGCTGATTTCACGAAGATTGTCGAAGATCTTCGTGAACTTTACGGCAAGAAGATCGCTCCTTTCCATCTTCCGGTCAGAAAGGACGGCAAGTTTACCGGTTATGTCAATGTTGTCAAGATGATGGGAAGAAACTGTACAGAAGACGGCAACAAGTTCGAAGATGTAGAACTGGAGAACTTTGAGATGCCGGAAGAAGTCAGCACACATCTGGGACCCTGCAGGGAAGCTCTCCTGGAAGCCGTTGCCGAGACCAGCGAAGAATTCATGGACCGTTATTTTGACGGTGATGAGTTTACTCTGGATGAGATCATCGACGCGCTTCGTCAGAATGTCAACGAAGGCAGCATCGTTCCCGTACAGTGCGGTTCCGGTCTCTACAATATCAGCGTTCTGAACCTGGTTAAGAGCTGTGTTGAGTTCCTTCCGTCTCCGATCCGCGACTATGTACGGATCTTCGGCAAGGATCCCCGCACAGACAAGGCATACAATGTGGACTACGATTCCAGACGTCCGTTTTCCGCTTATGTTTTCAAGACCATCGTGGATCCTTTCATCGGCCGGTATTCTCTGGTTAAGATCTGTTCAGGTACATTAAAGAACGACGCTGTTATCTATAACTATGAGAAAGATACAGAAGAGAAGCTTAACCGTCTTTATCTGATCCGCGGCAAGGAGATGATAGAGGTTCCCGAGCTGAACGCCGGTGATATCGGTGCCATACCGAAGCTGTCCAACACGGCGACCGGCGACACGCTTTCACTCAAGAGTGATCCGCTGGTATTCGAGAAGTTTGAGCTGAGCGCTCCCTATACCTATAAGCGTTATGATGTGGTCAATAAAGGGGATATCGACAAGGTTTCCCAGGGCCTGCAGAAGATGATGGAAGAGGATCTGACGCTCCGCTCCTACAATGACATGGAGAATCATCAGCTGCTGCTTTACGGAATGGGCGACATGCATCTGGAAGTTGCCGCCAGCAAGCTGCAGGCAAGATATAAGGTTTCCATCGTGCTTTCCAAGCCCCGTGTAGCATACCGGGAGACCATCCGCAAGAAAGTCGATGTCCGCGAGAAATATAAGAAGCAGTCCGGCGGACATGGTCAGTACGGTGATGTAGCCATGGAATTCGAGCCTTCCGGTGACCTTGAGAAGCCTTATGTATTTGATGAGCGCGTAGTCGGCGGAGCAGTTCCCAAGAACTACTTCCCTGCAGTTGAGAAGGGAGTTGCCGAATCAGTCGGCGCAGGCCCTCTGGCAGGCTATCCGGTTGTCGGCATTAAGGCAACGCTCTTTGATGGATCCTATCATCCGGTAGATTCTTCCGAGATGGCATTCAAGACCGCGGCAAAGCAGGCTTTCAAGGCGGCTTTTGTCAAGGCGGATCCTATGCTGCTTGAGCCGATCTCTTCTCTGAGTGTTGTAGTTCCCGATAGTTATACCGGCGACGTCATGGGTGATCTGAATAAGCGCCGCGGCCGTGTTCTTGGCATGAACCCGCAGGGCGACGGCAAGACAGAGATTGTTGCCGATATTCCGCAGTCCGAGCTTTACGGCTATTCCACGGATCTGCGTTCCATGACAGGAGGACGCGGAACATTCTCCTATACATTTGCCCGCTATGAGCAGGCACCTTCCGATGTACAGGCAAGGGTAATAGAAGAAGCGAAGGCCGCGGAGAATAAGTAAGAGCTTTTATAAACAGAATATGGGGGCATATGCCCGTGCTTAAGAGAAGGAACCCATGTGTCAGCGCATGGGTTCCTTCTTGACTTTAGAATTCCGTATGATAAAATAAATTTTGTATATTCAGGATAAGCCGGCAGCAAGCAGATGCCGGCGGCGAAGAAGCAAGCATTGAAAGGCAGGTACCTGGTAATGGTCAAAGCATACAATCATAATGAAATCGAGGAAAAGTGGACCAGGCTCTGGAAAGAGGATCCGGTTAACGTCGATGATGGTAAGAAACCGAAATATTATTGTCTGGATATGTTTCCGTACCCTTCCGGCAACGGACTGCATGTCGGTCACTGGCGCGGCTATGTGATCTCTGACGTATGGAGCCGCTACAAGATCCTGCAGGGTTATCATGTGATCCATCCCATGGGCTGGGACGCTTTCGGCCTGCCGGCGGAGAATTATGCTATCAAGAAGAAGATCCATCCCAGGATCTCCACAGCTTCCAATATTAAGAATATCAAGAGACAGATCAAGCAGATCGGCGCTGTTTATGACTGGGATATGGAAGTGAATACCACAGATCCGGATTTTTACAAGTGGACCCAGTGGATATTTGTAAAGATGTTTAAGGCAGGGCTGGCTTATGAGAAGGAGATGCCCATTAACTGGTGTCCTTCCTGCAAGACCGGACTGGCCAACGAGGAAGTCGTTGACGGCAGGTGCGAGCGCTGCGGTACAGAAGTCACCAAGAAGAATCTCAAGCAGTGGATGCTGAAGATCACGGCTTACGCCGACCGTCTGCTGGATGATCTCGATAAGCTGGACTGGCCGGAGAAGGTCAAGAAGATGCAGACTGCCTGGATCGGACGCTCTTACGGCGCGGAGGTTGACTTCCAGGTGGAGGGCATGGATGAGAAGATCACAGTCTACACAACCCGTCCCGATACCCTTTACGGAGCGACCTTCATGGTACTGGCTCCCGAGAGTGAGCTGGCAAAGAAGCTCCGTACGCCCCAGACGGAGGAAGCTGTCGAGAAGTACATATATGATACTTCCATAAAGTCCAATGTAGACCGCCTTCAGAACAAGGAGAAGACCGGTGTATTTACGGGCTGCTATGCGATAAATCCCATAAACGGCAGCCGTCTTCCTATCTGGCTTTCTGACTATGTACTGGCTGACTACGGTACCGGCGCCATCATGTGCGTACCTGCGCATGATGACCGTGACTTTGAATTCGCGGCAAAGTTCCATCTGCCGATCGTCCAGGTTATTGCAAAGGACGGCAAAGAGATAGAGAACATGACCGAGGCATATACAGAGGCTGACGGTATTGTCATCAACTCCGGAGAATGGAACGGGAGAAAGTCTTCCGAACTGAAGAAAGAAGCGCCTCATCTGCTGGAAGAGATGGGCATCGGCCGCAAGACGGTCAACTATAAGCTGCGTGACTGGGTATTTTCCCGCCAGAGGTACTGGGGCGAGCCCATCCCCATCATCCATTGTCCTCACTGCGGCGCCGTGCCTGTACCTGAAGACCAGCTGCCGCTGCGGCTGCCGGATGTAGAATCCTATGAGCCTACCGGAACCGGGGAATCCCCGCTGGCCAATATCCCCGAGTGGATCAATACTACCTGTCCGGTCTGCGGCCGTCCTGCGAAGAGGGAGGCCAATACCATGCCCCAGTGGGCCGGTTCTTCCTGGTATTTTCTGCGTTATGTTGACAATCACAATGACAAGGAGCTGGTGTCCCGCGAGAAGGCTGACAAGTATCTGCCTGTAGATATGTATATCGGCGGCGTGGAGCATGCGGTCCTGCACCTTCTGTATTCCCGTTTCTATACGAAATTCCTGTGTGATATCGGCGTCATCGATTTCGATGAGCCCTTCCATAAGCTTTTTAACCAGGGCATGATCACCGGCAAGAATGGTATCAAGATGAGCAAGTCCAAGGGCAATGTCATTTCCCCGGACGATCTGGTACGGGATTATGGTTGCGACTCCCTGCGTATGTATGAGCTTTTTGTCGGACCGCCGGATCAGGATTCCGAGTGGGATGACAGGGGCATAGACGGTGTACGCCGTTTCCTGAGCCGTTTCTGGACCATGGTCCTTGAAAATAAGGATAAGAATGTGGAGGAGACAAAGCAGCTGCGGCATCTGCGCAGCAGCATGGTTTATGACATAACCCAGAGACTGAATGCTTTCAATCTCAATACTGTTGTTTCCGGTTTTATGGAATACAATAATAAGATGGTCGATCTGACCCGCAAGGGAGGCATAGACAGAAAGACTCTGGAGACAGCCGTTATCCTTATTTCCCCGTTTGCGCCTCACATCGCCGAGGAGCTGTGGCGGGAGCTGGGCCATGATGCGTCTGTATTTTCCAACAGCTGGCCGGTCTATGATGAGGAGGATCTGAAGGTCGATGAGATTGAGATCCCTCTGCAGGTGAACGGCAAGACCAGAGCTGTCATGAGTATCAGCAGAGACGAGGCTAAGGACCAGGTTCTGGCAAGAGCAAAGGAAACTCTGGGCGACAAGATCACCGGACCGATTGTAAAAGAGATTTACGTACCCGGAAAGATCGTAAATATTGTTGTCAGAAAGTAATAATTAACATTGTATGCTGCTGTACAGCAAAAAAATCTGTGCAGCAGTTTTTTATTTATCGACATAGTTCGACAAATTTCGTGCCGCAGCTGTGGTAATATAAAGGCGTAGAGAGCTGCAGCTGCTTAAACAGGAGGCATGAGAGTACGATGTTGAGGGAGGAAGAGTATTCTTTTGGATATATTCTGCGTCATTTCCGAAAGGAGAATCACATAACCCAGTCGCAGCTTGCCAGACGGCTGGGTGTTACAGTGAATACTGTCCATGTCTGGGAGACCAGGTCATCCAGACCCTCCATGTATTCGCTGATGCAGCTGAGCGATCTCATGCAGCTGCCGATGGAGCGGCTTCTGCAGGGAGCAAGGCGCGGGGCGGCAGGAAGAAACTGCCGGAGAGAAGATTATTAACAGGATATAAGGGGGAAGCAGCATTGACAAGACCGGTTCTTGTGATCATGGCTGCGGGAATGGGAAGCCGCTACGGCGGATTGAAGCAGATAGATCCCATTGACGCGGACGGACACATTATTATGGATTATTCTGTCTTTGACGCCGTCAGAGCAGGATTCAGAGATGTTATTTTTATCATTAAGAAGGAGAATGAACAGAGTTTTCGCAGCGCGATAGGGGACCGCCTTGCCCGGCGGGTCGGCGTACATTATGCTTTCCAGAGCCTTGAGGATATCCCGGAAGGATTTGCTGTTCCGGAGGGAAGAGTGAAGCCCTGGGGGACCGGGCACGCTGTCCGCAGCTGCCGGGAGCTGATCAGAGGTCCTTTCGCTGTGATCAATGCGGATGACTATTACGGACCGGAGGCTTTTCATCAGATCTATCAGTATCTGAGCAGCCATCCGGATGACGATAAGTTCCGTTATGCCATGGTCGGATATATACTGGGCAATACACTTACCGAGAACGGACATGTATCCAGAGGAATCTGTCAGGTTGACGCACAGGGATATCTGGAGAAGATCCAGGAGAGGACTTATATTGTCAGGACAGAGGATGGCGCGGCATATTCCGAGGATGACGGCGAGAGTTTTACAGCGGTTGCTGCGGACAGCTGCGTGTCCATGAATATGTGGGGATTTACTGAAAGCATCATGAGAGAACTGGAGGAAGGCTTTACCCGCTTTTTCCGGGAGGAGGTTCCGGCAGATCCCATGAAAGCGGAATATTATCTGCCCACGGCAGCCGGTGCTCTGGTGCGTACAGGGCAGGCATCCGTGAAGGTACTGCCGAGCACGGACCGCTGGTACGGGATGACTTATAAAGAAGATAAGAAGATGGTCGAACAGGCTATGAAGGAACTGAAGAAGAAGGGCGTCTATCCGGGACACCTGTGGGCATAGATTTCCCGGGGATCGGATTCCATTTATTTACAAAAAGAGGATAGTTGACTATGAAGAGAAAACTGACAGCGGTGCTGCTGCTTTACCTGTCTCTGGGCATGATTCCCGGTATCAGTGCATCCGCGCAGGAAGCGGGAACAGATGCCGGACAGATGGAAACACAGGAACAGGAAAGCAGTGCCGGACAGGAAGAGACAGGCGTACTGCAAAGCAGCAGCGGACAGGGGGAAGCTCTGCCTTCGGAACAGGAGACAGAGCAGCAGACGGCCGATCCGCAGGCAGCAGAGCAGTCTGAAACAGAAAGTGAGACAGCTGCGCAGCCGGAAAGCGATGAGAACCGTCTGCAGGCACTGGCTTTTACGCAGAAGAGCTGCAGTCTGGATGTGATCGGTGAACAGATCCGGCTGCAGCTCATCCGGACACCGGAAGAGGCAGCTGCATCTTTGATATGGAAAAGTTCCGATGAAGCTGTAGTATCGGTCGACGCGAGCGGGCAGATCACAGCCGCCGCCAACGGATCAGCTGTCATTACGGTCACTTCCGCAGAGGATCCGTCTGTATCAGCCAGCATAGAGGTAAGAGTTGCCGCAACGGGTCTGTCCGAAGCTGCAGACGGCTCCGGCCTTCATTATTATACAGATGGAGTCAGGGACGCATCGGTAAGCGGCGTCTTTCCCTGGA
This sequence comes from uncultured Eubacteriales bacterium, assembly GCA_900317095.1. Lineage (GTDB taxonomy): Bacteria > Bacillota > Clostridia > Lachnospirales > Lachnospiraceae > UBA2912. The sequence continues at coordinate 7,589 of ONFL01000046.1, forward strand.
AAACGGACCTGTATCTTGTAGAGAAGGGCGAGCCCGCCTGGGAGAGCAGCGGATTTTTTAAGAGCCGTGATGCCGGTGACAGAGAGGAAGCGCTGTGGAAGGTTGTGAATGGCAAAGTAGACGCCGGCGCCAGCGGACTTTTCCGTACTGATCAGGGCTGGAAGTATTTTAAAGGCGGCAGGATGGATAAGTCCTACACCGGATTTGCGAAAAATGGCAGCTGGTGGCGGATGAAGGACGGGAATGTCTGCTTCGGTCAGACCGGGATCGCGCCGGGGACCGTTGAGGGAGTACAGGGCTGGTATTATTTTGAGAACGGCAAAGTAGTCTATAAAGACACCCTTGCTTCTTATAATAATGGCCTGTGGAGAGTAGTAAAGGGAAAGGTCGATTTTTCAAGCGGCCTGTATCGGTGTGATCAGGGCTGGAAGTATTTCAAAGGCGGCAGGCTGGATAAGTCCTATACCGGCTTCGCGCAGAACGGAAGCTGGTGGAGGATGAAGGACGGGAATGTCTGCTTCGGTCAGAAGGGAATCGCCTCCGGAACCGTCGCGGGAGAGAAAGCCTGGTGGTATTTTGAGGACGGCAAAGTGACCCTCAAAGATACTCTCTCCAAAAACGGCAGCTGGTGGATGGTGAAAGACGGCAAAGTAGATTTCGATTTCAGCGGTCTCTTCTACAGCAAGGATTATGGATGGTACCTGATTAAAAATGGCCGTGCCGATCTTACATTTACCGGTTTTGCAGCAAGAGGCTCCGAGTGGTGGTATGTGAGAAAGGGAAAGGTCCGCTATGAGGACGGCCTGGAGCGCGGTACGGTAAATGGCAAAACCGGCTGGTATGCTTATACAGACGGAAAAGTAGATTTTACATTTACCGGCTTTGCCCGCAGGGGCTCCTATTGGTACTATGTGGAGAATGGTGTATTTAGCAGCAGCAGAAAGGGAGATATAAGCGGAACTGTCAACGGTACAGAGGCAAAGTGGCATATAGAAGGCGGAAGGGTCCTGTACCGAAAGAGTGAAAAGGACGGAAAGGTCTGGCTGGCAGATCCCTACGGACATACATATTTCTTATACCAGAGAGCTCCGCAGTATTACCAGATCGTAGATCATATAGATCTTCCGGGAGGCGGATATGAGCTGACCACAGCCAATATAGGCCTCAAGGTCATCAAGGTCAATGACGCCCTGGGATACAGCCCTTATTCCCATTATGAACGCTATGACAGCGAGACCGCGCGGAGAGTCCGCAATTTTCAGGCCTCCCATAACCTGCCGGTCACCGGAACTGTCGACAAAAAGACCTGGCTGGCTCTGGGACTGACTGCCTATGACTGGGATCATCTGGCAGCCTATGTGACACCGGAGAAGATAGGCAGTACAAGCAAGAAAGATGACTTTATAAACGCCATGGTAAGCACGGCAAAGGAATACGCCGATAAGTCGACTGTATACCGGGTGGGAAGCTCCGGAAAGCCGGGTACATATGCCGATTGTTCAGGACTGATCTTCCAGACGCTCTATGCGGCCGGTATCAATCCTGCAAAGAATATCATAGACCACGGAGAGGCCCGTTATGAATATACATCAGCTTACCTGGCAGCCGACCCCAGGCTGGGAAGAACGCTGGGCAGCAATGAATCTGCAAAAAAGGGCGACCTGATCTTCTATGCCAACAGCGGCGGCAGCAGCGTGATTCATGTCGCGATTTCCGCGGGGAACGGGAAGATCTATGATGCCTGGCCCTACAGAGACACAACATACCGCAGCCAGTATATTTACGGTACCAGGATCGTCAAGATCGTGCGCATATTTGAATAGCCGCCATATTGCGGATTTTTACAAAAAAGGAGCTCACAGCGCTGTGAGCTCCTTTCGTGTGCGAAGGATATCCTTTTCGAGATGTCTGCGGCAATATCCTTCAGGATTCTGTTTGGCTTTCCAGTTCTTCCCATTTTTCCATCAGCTGCTCTTCTTCCTCTTCCAGAGCCTGTTTTTCCTGATTGAGTTCCATCAGCCGATGAGGATCGGAGAATACTTCTTCCTGGGTAAAGAGGTCATTGATCTCGGCCAGGCGCTGGTCAATCTGGTCTATCCGCTCCATGGTCTTTTTCAGATCCGCTTCTTGTTTTCTTTTTTTCGCCTGCTCCTGTTTTTGCTTCTGGTAATCGAGCTTCCCTTCTGAAACAGAGGCCGGCGCAGACCCGTCCCCCCGGGAGGAAACTGCCTGCCCGCTGGACTGTGTAAAGGACGGATTATCCTTCTTTTCCAGGTAATAATCGTAGTTGCCGTCGTAACTGGCCAGTCCCTGGTCAGTAAGAGAGAGTATGCGTGTTGCGGTCTGATTAATAAAATAACGATCGTGCGACACATAGAAAACAGTTCCGCCGTAGGAAGCGACCGCGTTTCCCAGGATCTCTCTGGAGATCATATCCAGGTGGTTTGTAGGTTCATCCAGTATCAGCAGGTTGGCGTCGCTCAGCATCAGCTTGGCCAGGGATACTCTTGCCCGTTCACCGCCGCTGAGGTCGCGGATATATTTGAATACGTCGTCATTTGTAAATAAAAAGGAAGCAAGGACATTGCGGATCCGGGAGCGGGTCATATCCGGCCAGGTATCGGAAATCTCCTCTATGATCGTTTTATCCATGTCCAGCACCTGCTGTTCCTGGTCATAATAGCCGATATGGACATTGGTTCCCAGGCGGAGCATACCGCTGTCGGGAGGAATAAGTCCATTGATGATCTTGAGGATCGTGGTCTTGCCTGTACCGTTGTCGCCGATCAGAGCGACACGCTCCCCGCGCTTAATGTCTATGTGTATGCCGGCAAAGAGGGTATGGCCGCCGAAGCTCTTTGCCAGGTCTTCCACATACAATACATCATTGCCGCTTACCATATCCGGTGTCAGCGTCAGCTTCATGTAGGCATTCAGTTCCAGCGGTTTATCGACGAGTCTGGTCTTTTCCAGCATCTTCTCCCGGCTTTCCGCTCTTTTTATGGATTTTTCCCGGTTGAAGGATCGCAGCTTCTCTATAACAGCTTCCTGATGGCGGATATCCCGCTGCTGGTTCATCCAGGCCTTGAGCTGCGCGTCGCGCAGCTGTGCCTTCTTAACGGCATAGGCGCTGTAATTGCCGCTGTAGGTGCGGGCATGGTGGTTCTCAATCTCCACGACCTTCGTAACTACCTTATCAAGGAAATAGCGGTCATGGGCTACCACGATCACGGCTCCCGGATAATTCATGAGGAAGGTTTCCAGCCAGGCAATGGAGCGCAGATCAAGATGATTTGTCGGCTCGTCGAGCAGGATGATGTCCGGCTTTGTCAGCAGAAGACGGCCAAGGGACAGCCGTGTCTTCTGACCGCCGGACAGAGAAGCTACTTTCTTGGAAAATTCATCTTCAGTAAAACCAAGTCCCTTGAGTATACCTGTCACTTCGCTCTGGACAGCATAGCCGTTTTTCTGTTCAAATTCGTGGTTAAGCCGGTCATAGGAGGCGAGCAGATCCTGCAGCTGCTGACCGGCTGCTTTCTTCATTTTATCTTCAATAAGGCGGAGCCGGTCATACATAGCCAGCACATCTTTTTTCACATCCAGCATGTAATCGTAAATGTTCTGGTCTGTGTGGATGTCCTGGTGCTGTGCCAGATAGCCGAGGGTTCTGCCCCGGCTCAGGGTAACTTCTCCTGAAGTGGGAGCGGTTTCACCGACGATGATCTTCAGGAGCGTCGATTTGCCGGCTCCGTTTATACCGACAATGGCGCATTTCTCGTGATCTTCGACATGAAAGGATACTTCATCGAGAATCACTTCTGTTCCATATTCCAGGCTGACCTGGTGACAATCTAATATCATAAAAACTCCATGACCATAAATAAATTATTCTGCACTTTGCTATTATAAACATAAATGGGCAAAACCGCAATGTCAGGCAGGCCTGAAAAACGTTTTACAATTTAATGCAAATGTTCCGATTATTCAATCACATTCAAAATATAGCGGGCGAATAGGATTGACAGTAAAATAACAATCGTTTATAATATTTCTGTAAATAATTGACAGCTACGAAGGAATCTTTCTGCGAGAGATGGAGGGTCGTCCGGCTGGAAGAAGAATGAGGTGATGGCTTTGGCAGCAAGAGGAATATCTTCAGCGGTCATTCGGCGTCTGCCACGATATTACAGATATCTGGGGGAGCTGCTTGAGAATGGCGTGCTCCGGATATCTTCAAAGGAACTGAGTATTCGTATGGAAGTGACCGCTTCGCAGATCAGGCAGGATCTGAATAATTTCGGAGGTTTCGGTCAGCAGGGATATGGATATAATGTTGAATATCTGCATGAACAGATAGGAAAGATTCTCGGACTGGATACAGTTCAGAACATGATTATTATAGGAGCCGGCAATCTGGGACAGGCACTTGCCAATTATAACTTTGAGAAGGTCGGATTTCATGTGATTGGAATATTTGATGCGAATCCCCGCCTGGAGGGTCTTGCGGTGCGGGGCATTGAGATCCAGATGGTGGATCAGCTGGAGGAGTTTATCCGTACGCATGATGTGAACGTGGTGACACTTACGGTCCCCAAGAAGCATGCCAGTGAGATTGCCAACAGACTGGAGGGGCTCGGTATCCGCGCAATCTGGAATTTTGCTCCTACAGACCTGCATGTTTCTGATGATGTATGTGTGCGCAACGTCCATCTGGATGAGAGCCTTATGACGCTTTCTTATGAATATCGTCACAGCGGCAGGGGGAATCAGAAGAAGGGACAGTAAGGCAGGAAGAATCAGAAAGTTACGGCTGAAGAGACAGGGCAGTTGCTGCCGCAGATCTTCAGCCGTTTGTTTTATTATACAGGCGGAAAGGATAGATCAGCATGGAGATATTACTGACAGGAAAGCAGTCACAGCAGCTTGACGCGCATACGATTCATGAGACAGGGATTCCCTCACTGGTGCTGATGGAAAGGGCTTCTCTGGCTGCGGCTCATGAGGCCCAGGAGCTTTGCAAAGAAATCTGCGGCCGCAGGCCGAGGATTGCGGCTGTCTGCGGCAGCGGCAATAACGGCGGCGACGGCATCGCTGCCGCGCGGATCCTTGCGGAGCGGGGCTATGACGTAGATATTCTGATCGTATGCAGGGAAGAGAAGATGTCCGGGGACGGGCGGACGCAGGCGAAGATTGCCAGAAATCTGGGGCTGCCGGTTCTGTATATGAAAAGTCCCGATGAGATAGAGCTGGACCGTTATGATCTGATCATAGATGCCCTGTTTGGAACCGGGCTCTCCCGGGATATAGGCGGATCCTTTGCCCTCTGGATCGGGCAGATCAATCAGGCAAAGGACCGCGGGCATACAAAGATCCTGGCCATTGACATTCCCTCCGGCATCCACTCGGCAGACGGAAAGGTCATGGGCTGCGCCGTAAAAGCGGACTGCTCTGTGACATTCGGATACCGCAAACCAGGCATGCTGCTCTATCCGGGCCGGGACTACTGCGGCAGGGTCGTGTGCGCGCGGATTGGATTCGACAGATCCTATACGGATCAGCTGCGGCCGGAATATTTTACATGTACGCCGCGGGATCTTATGAAGATTCCCGGGCGCCGGGAGGATTCCCATAAGGGAACATTCGGGAAGGTGCTGGTGATAGCGGGAAGCCGCAATATGGCCGGCGCGGCATGCCTTTCTGCACAGGCTGCCTTCAGAACCGGAGCCGGACTGATAACTATCTATACACCAGAGTGCAACCGCGTGATCCTGCAGACTCTGGTCCCGGAGGCTGTCATGAAGACATATCCGGAAGAAGACACACAATTTGCCGGGCTCGATGAACTGCTGGGAGCCGCCGACGCGGCAGTGCTGGGACCGGGGCTTGGACTTTCTGCCGCTTCCCATGAGCTGACAGAGCGGGTGGTCAGACAGGCTTCCTGCCCGCTAATCGTCGACGCAGACGCGCTGAATATTGCGGCAGAGAACCGCCAGCTGCTAAAGCAGGCCCATGTTCCGCTGATACTGACCCCGCACAGAATGGAACTTTCAAGGCTGACTGGAGATAATATCCAAAGTATTCAAAAAAACACAAGGGAGATTTGTGAAAAATTCTGCACTGAATATGGTGTAATATGTATTGCAAAAGGTGCCGGAACTATGATTTTCGGCCTTTGTACGGATGAAAAAACAGGTAAATACGGAAACAGTTCCAGAATATATCTGAATACTTCAGGAAACAGCGGCATGGCCTGCGGAGGAAGCGGAGACGTGCTGACCGGGATCATCGCCGGTCTCGCGGCGCAGGGAATGGATCCGGCTGCTGCCAGTGTTCTGGGAGTATATCTTCACGGCCTTGCGGGAGATGCCGCGGCTGCGGAGAAGGGGGAGTATTCTATGCTTTCATCAGATATTGTCCGAAATCTTTCTCAGGTTCTTCCCCGCCGTCAGAATGCGGACAGATAATAGTAATCGGGAGGTAACTACATGGAAAGAAACGCGTACAGAGTGTGCGCTGAGATATCTTTGGATGCACTGGAACATAACATTTCCTGTATCAGATCGGCAGCTGCTGGGGCTAAGCTGATGTGTGTCATCAAGGCCAATGCCTACGGGCACGGAGCGGTTGTGCTTGCCAGACAGCTCCTGCAGATGGGCGCAGACGCTTTTGCTGTCGCTGCTCTGGAAGAAGGGATCGAGCTGCGCCGCAACGGCATTAAATGCCCGATCCTGGTCCTGGGATATACTTCTCCTTTCTTGTACCGGGAGATGATAGAGTATGATATCATGCCGGCTGTATTCACTTATGATATGGCCCGGGAGATCGATGCCGCGGCAAGAGAACTGGGAAAGGTCTGTCCGATCCATATCAAGATAGATACCGGTATGAGCCGCATCGGTTTTGCGGTCAGTGAAGAAGCGGTTAAGAACATTGTCATGATCAGCGGTCTGTGCAGGAATCTTAAGATAGAAGGAATCTTCACCCATTTTTCCTGCGCCGACTGTAAGGATGACGAGCTGACGCAGCAGCAGGCGGATCGTTTCCGCTGGATGCTGGACCAGCTGGAACAGAAAGACATTCACATTCCCTGTGTGCATTGCGCAAACAGCGCTGCCATCATGCGCTATCCGCAGCTGAAGATGAACATGGTACGGGCAGGCATCATCCTTTACGGCCTGTATCCGTCAGAAGAGATCGATAAAAGCCTGATGGAGCTTGAACCTGTCATGCAGCTGAAGAGCCGGGTTTCCTATATTAAAACAGTGGAAGCAGGCACCACAGTCAGCTACGGCGCGACATTTGTCTGCTCCAGGAAGACGAAGATCGCCACGGTCTCTGCCGGTTACGCGGACGGCTATCCCAGAGCGGCGTCCAACAGGGGGCGTGTGCTGATTCGCGAACAGTCATTTCCGATCATCGGACGTGTCTGCATGGACCAGCTGATGGTCGACATTACAGATGCCAGAAATGATATCCATCAGGGCGATGAAGTCGTTCTGGTCGGCGGGCAGGGCAGTGAATTTATTCCGGTAGAGGAAGTCGCAGACTTTGCGGGATCTTTTAATTATGAGTTTGTCTGCAATATCAACCGCAGAGTTCCCCGGATCTACAGCAGGGACGGCAGGGATGTACTCACGGTCGATTATCTGATGGGGAAGGAAAGTTAAGCCATGGACGACGGACACCCAGTGGTTCAGATTATAGTTTTTATTATTCTTTTGCTGATCGACGCTGTTTTTGCCGGGAGCGATGTGGTTTTGTCATCCCTGAGCGAAGCGGATCTGGAGAAAAAGACAGAAGCAGGTGACAAGAGAGCAGGAAGGCTGCTGGATGTGATTCGCAGGCCGAGTGCTTTTTTAGGGACGATGCATTTTATAGAGGCCTGTGTCTGTCTGGTGACCGGAGCCTTCGTCGCCCGCCCCTGGTTTTACTGGATGACGATGACTCTTCGGGTATATACCGGGATGGCATATACACCGGCTGTAATTCTTGGATATGTGATCGTCTGCCTGATCCTGCTTCTTATCATTACCGTTTTCGGCATCGTATTTCCCAAGCGGATCGCCTCCAATCACACAAAGGGCTGGATACGCTTATTTATGCCGCCGGTTTATGCTATCTCAGTGATATGCAGGCCTTTCGTCGGGCTTGTAAGCCTGATCTCCGCGGGCCTGATGCGCCTGTTCCGTATTAATCCCGGCAATACCGAGGAGAATGTCACCGAAGAAGAGATCATCATGATGGTGAGCGAGGGGCATGAGCAGGGCGTTATAGAAGAAAGTGAAGCCCGGATGATCAGCAATATCTTCGAGTTCGATGATAAGGAAGTCGCTGACATCATGACGCACCGGCGTCATATAGTCAGCATTCCGGCTGAACTGACTGTATCTGAAGCGGCGGCCGTCATGGCCAGGGAACGTTTTTCCCGTTATCCGGTCTATGAAGAGGATGAGGATATTCTCACAGGCATCGTGCATCTTAAGGATGTCATGCGGCTGATCGTGAACGGGGAGGGTGATAAAAAGATAAAGGACATCATGCGCAGGCCTCTTTTTGTTCCCGATACGCAGAATATTGACGCTCTTTTCAGTGAGATGCAGGCCAAGAAGATCCATATGGCTGTCGTGGTGGATGAATACGGCCAGACATGCGGGATCGTTGCCATGGAGGATATACTGGAGGAGATCGTCGGGAATATCCAGGATGAATATGATCAGGAGGAGAGCTATATCCGCCAGATAGGCGGGGCATACCTCATGAAGGGGCTTACGCCGCTGGAGATGATCCATGATCAGCTGGGAATAGAGTTCGAGGATGATTTTGACACTCTGAACGGATATCTGATCTACAGACTGGACAGGATACCCAGACAGTCGGAGTCGGCCAGTGTTGATATCGGAGGTTACACCTTCCGGATCATCAGCGTACGTGATAACGCCATCAGTCTGGTCAAAGTTACAAAAATCACGGACAGTCAGGAAAATCCGGTTGAACAACATAACAACGGATGATAAAATAAAAATCGGTTTATGTTAAAAAGATAGGAGTTATTTTTATGTCAGGACACTCAAAATTTGCAAATATCAAACACAAGAAAGAGAAGAACGATGCCGCCAAGGGAAAGATCTTTACTATCATCGGACGTGAGATCGCTGTAGCTGTAAAGGAAGGCGGCCCGGATCCCAACAACAACAGCAAGCTCCGCGATGTTATCGCCAAGGCAAAGGCGAACAATGTTCCCAACGATACCATCGAAAGAGGCATCCGCAAAGCAGCGGGTGACGCTGATTCTGTAAATTATGTTGTAAATACCTACGAAGGCTACGGCCCCAGCGGTGTCGCTATCATTGTACAGACTCTGACGGACAATAAGAACCGTACGGCAGCCAATGTACGCAGTGCCTTCACAAAGGGTAACGGAACCCTGGGTACCAGCGGCTGTGTATCTTTCATGTTTGATGAGAAGGGACAGATCATTGTCGATAAGGAAGAATATGAAGGCGATGCGGATGACCTGATGATGACCGCACTGGATGCCGGCGCCGAGGATTTCAGCGACGAGGAAGACTCCTTTGAGATTACGACTGCTCCTGACGATTTCTCTGCTGTAAGACAGAATCTGGAAGCACAGGGGATTCCCATGGCAGAGGCAGAGGTTACCATGATTCCGCAGAACTATGTACATCTGGATAAGGAAACCGATATCCACAACCTGGAGAGGATCCTCGACCTGCTGGATGACGACGATGATGTACAGAATGTCTACCATAACTGGGATGAACAGGATGGCTGATTTTGCTTTTATAGGCATGGGCAATATGGGACAGGCTATGCTGAAAGGCTGCCTTTCCTGTTTTCCTGCCGATGATTTTGTCTTTTCCAGAAAAGACCCCGTCAGGGGCCGCCGGTTTGCAGAGGAAACCGGCGCTGCCTTCCTGCCGGATAACGCAGCCTGCGCAGCGGCTGCCAAGTATATTATCCTGGCGGTGAAGCCCCAGTTTTATGAAGAAGTGATCTCACAGATCAGTCCCCGCACCAGCAGGGAGAATATTATTATTTCCCTTGCGCCCAGCTACAGGATCGACGCTCTTCGTCTGCTTTTTGCAAATGGGGTCAGGATCGTCCGCGCCATGCCCAATACTCCGGCAGCGGTGGGAGAGGGAATGACAGGAATCTCTTTTTCTGATGATGAATACACGGATGAAGAGAGACAGACTCTGGATCGTTTCTTCCGTTCCTTCGGCCGCGTGGAAGTGGTTCCGGAACGGCTGATGGGCGCTGTTACGGCAGCTTCCGGAAGCAGTCCGGCCTTTGTATATATGATGATAGAGGCGCTGGCGGACGGCGTGGTCAGAGGCGGCATGCCGCGCAGCCAGGCATATATATTTGCGGCCCAGGCGGTGCTGGGATCCGCGAAGATGGTCCTGGAGACAGGCAGACACCCCGGAGAGCTCAAGGACGCAGTCTGTTCACCGGGCGGTACAACCATTGAGGGCGTAGCGGTCCTGGAAGAAAAGGGATTCCGCAGCAGCCTGATCGAAGCGGCGGATGCCGTTCTGCAGCGCTGCGCAGATAAATAAAAAAGCTATGGATCAGGAAGATAGAGCTAAGCAGATGGATGCGCTGCTTGAAGAATTTATTATTTACCTGACAGATAAGAGAAAAGCTTCTGAAAATACGGTCCGGTCTTACAGACGGGACCTTTTCAGGTTGTGTGCGTGGCTGGCCGGCAGAGGGATCCGGCAGCCCGGCGAAATTACCGGAACTGCCCTCACCAGTTATGTGCTGAGTCTGGAGAGAAACGGTTTTTCCGCGGCAACCGTAACCAGAAATATTGCGTCCATGAAGACATTTTTCCGCTATCTGAAAGACCGGGATCTGATCAGGGATGACCCTGCCGGCGGACTCAAGTCCCCGAAGGCAGTTCCGGCACCGGTGAAGACGCTTACTCTGGAGCAGGTGAACCATTTGCTGGCGCAGCCTGCGGGCACAGATCCCAAGCAGATCAGGGATAAGGCCATGCTGGAAGTGCTTTATGCCACGGGTATCCGGGTCAGTGAACTTGTGGGACTGCGGGTTGAGAGCGTAAATACAGCCTCCGGATATCTGCGCTGTGTCGGCCGGAACAGCGAAAAGATCATACCTCTGGGAGGCATAGCGCGGAAGGCTCTCGAGGATTATCTGGAAAAAGGCAGACCTCTGCTGGCACATTCGGAAGATGAAAGAACCCTTTTTCTTAATTACAGCGGCAGGCCCATGAGCAGGCAGGGCTTCTGGAAGATCCTCAGGGGGTATGCTGCCAAAGCAGGCATCGCATCCTCTATTTCTCCACAGATGCTGCGGCATTCTTTTGCCCAGAATATGCAGGAATGCGACGCACAGCTTCTGATCCGGTCCTTTCTGAAGCCATAAGTTGAGTTATGTCTTTCCCTGTGATATACTGATTAGATTATATCCGGATATAAGAGAGGGGTCTTCCGGATACATCTGATAAAATGAGGTGATAGGTCATGATGAAGAAGGCATTGCTGCTTGTTAATGCGAACGCGGGACGCATGAGGATCCGGACAGAGCTGATTTATGTGGTGGACCGGCTTTCGAAAGCAGAGTATGAAACAGTCGTCTATACAACACAGGATGCAAAAACAACTGATAAGGTTCTGCATGAACTAGACAGCCGTTTTGAACTGGTTATCTGCTGCGGAGGCGATGGTACATACAATCAGATGATGGCAGGGACCATGCAATGGGAGAAGCCGCCGATCCTTGGCTATATCCCGACCGGTACGACCAATGATTTTGCGTCCGGTATTCATCTTTCTTCGAATATCCGCACTGCCGTCGACGATATTGTGAATGGTTCTCCGCACACATTTGATGCCGGCATGTTTAATCAGAGATATTTCTCCTACGTTGCTTCTTTCGGCGCTTTTACTGAGGCATCCTATTCGACTCCGCAGAATGCCAAGAACATTTTCGGACACCTTGCCTATCTGATGGAGGGTATGAAGGAACTTTCTGCCCTGTCGGAATATCATGTCCGGCTTCAGTTCGATGATCAGGTGATAGATGATCAGTTTGCCTTTGTTTCGGTCAGCAATGCCCGGAGCATGGGCGGTGTGATCCGCATAAAGGATTCGGATGTTGACCTGAATGACGGCCTGCTGGAGATCCTGCTGATAAAGCTTCCCAAGAATCCCATAGAATTAAGCCAGCTGATGACCGCGGTCAACACCCAGACATTCAAGGCCAGCACCATTATGGTCTTCCAGACCAGCGAGGTGCACATTCATCTGGACCAGGACTATCCCTGGACACTGGACGGAGAGAAAGCCTATGGCGGCACGGATGTTGAGATCCGATGCATAAAAGACGCCTACCGTCTGATCACGCCGGATTAAGAAGACAGACTTTCGGGCAGGAAGGAGAAGAAGATATCGGATGGACATGACATTTAAGCTGCAGGTCTTTGAAGGCCCGCTGGACCTGCTCCTGCATCTGATCGATATCAACAGGATCGACATCTATGATATTCCGATTTCTCTGATCACGGATCAGTATCTTGACTACATTCACAAGATGCATGTTGAGGATATGGAACTGTCGAGCGAATTTCTCGTCATGGCAGCGACGCTGCTGCGGATAAAATCCAGGATGCTTCTGCCGCAGGAAAGTGAGAAGGAAGAGGGAGAAGAGACTGATCCGAGAGAAGATCTGGTCCGCCGTCTGACCCAGTACCGGATGTATAAGTCAGTGGCGCAGATCCTGGCGGACAGGTCCTTTGTGGCCCGGAAAGCGTACTTCCGAGAGATGTCCCTGCCTCCGGATCTGACATACACAGCGCCGCCCCCGGACCTGGATGAGCTGACCCGCGGACTGGATCTGAAGCGGCTGCAGGATGTTTATGAGGATGTCATGAGACGGAGCATGGACAGGGTCGACAAGGTGAGAAGCGGCTATGGCCGGATCGTAAAAGAACAGGTCAGCTTTGCCGAGAAAGTGCAGGAAGTCCGCACCAGAATCCGGGAGGAACAGGGACCCCTGTCTTTCCGGGGACTGCTGGAGAAAAATGCGGACAGGGAAGATGTGATCGTAACTTTTCTTGTGATCCTTGAACTGATGAAGGACGGAACGGTGAGGATAAGCCAGAAGGCACTGTTTGATGATATAGAAATAGAGGTGGCTGTGTGACAGCAGAGGGATCCAGACTGGAAGAAATTATTAAGGCCCTTCTTTTTACTATGGGGAGGGCCCTTACTGTACAGGAAATAGCCGCGGCGTCGGGAGCTTCTGCGGAAGATGTGCAGAAGACGGCGCGGGACCTGTCACGCAGAAGCGTGCAGGAACACAGAGGTGTTATCATTATCGAGCTGGATGGTGCCTTTCAGATGTGTACGAATCCGCAGATGTATGATAAGATCAATGCCCTGCTGCATCAGCCGAAGAAGCTGTCCCTGACCAGCGTCATGATGGAGACCCTGGCCATCATCGCCTACCGTCAGCCCGTGACCCGGGCTGAGATTGAGCAGATCCGGGGTGTCAGCTGCAGTCATCCCATTAACAGGCTGCTCGAATATGGACTGATAGAGGAGACCGGCAGGCTGGAAGCTCCCGGAAGGCCGATCTTATTTGGTACAACGCAGGAATTCCTGCGCTGTTTTGGCGTAAGGAATCTGGATGATCTGCCTGCGGTCTCACCGGAGGAGATGGAAGAATTTGCATCCGATGCCGAAAAGGAAGCAGATATAAAAATGGAGGTATAACATAATGGAAAAGGTTTACCACAAGGACGCGCAGTTCTATGCAGTTTTGGCTGCTCTGAAAGCAGTGACCGCAGGTCTGCAGGCGGTCGGACGCAATGCAACGCAGTATCCTGGAAGGCAGGCCACCCGGCTCTGCCCGGATTTTCTGGGTAAGATCGATAAACCGAAACGGCTGATCGCGGTAACCGGAACAAATGGAAAGACAACCGTATCCAATCTGATCGCTGATGTACTCGAGAGCCTGGGACTGGATCTGGTCAGCAACCGCTTCGGCAGCAATGTAGATTCCGGTATTGCTTCAGCTCTGATCAAGGCATCCGATCTGGCAGGACATATGAAGACAAAATACGGTGTACTGGAAGTTGATGAGCGGATGACAACGAAGATTTTTCCCTATGTAACGCCGCAGATCCTGGTCGTTACAAATCTTTTCCGGGATTCCTACCGCCGCAACGCGCACACCCAGTTTATCTCTTCTATATTAAATCAGAACATTCCCAGATCTTCCAGGCTGGTACTCAACGGGGAAGATCTTATCAGCGGCCGGCTGGCTCCTGACAATGACCGTGTTTATTTCGGGATAGAGTGCCGGGATGAGAATGAAACCTCACCCGTCAGCATTATTCAGGACATGCGGGCCTGCCCGGTCTGCGGCTCTATTCTTGAATATGACTATATCCGTTACAACCATATAGGCCGGGCGCATTGTCCAAAATGCGGGCTCTCTTCTCCTGAACTGGATTACGCGGTGGAGAAAATAGATTATGAAAACAGGCGGGTATTTATCCGCACTCCCAAGGGCAGGACAGATGTACGCCTGCTGGGCGATAATATCACAGATGTCTATAATACGATCACAGCCATCGCCGCCCTCTGTGAGTATGGCGTCGGACTGAAGAAAATCACGGCCGCTTTTGAGAACATGCAGCTGCCCCAGACCCGTTTTCAGGAGGTCATGGTCGGTCAGAAGCGTATCGTCAACATTATGGCCAAGGGTCAGAATCCGGTGGGGACATCCAGGGTCCTTGACTATATCCGTCATCAGCCCGGCAGAAAAGCTGTTATCATGATGCCGGATGATTATTTTGACCGCCAGAAATCCAGTGAAAATACCGCCTGGTTTTTTGATACTGATTACGAACTTTTGAATGACCCTTCTATTGTCTCCATTGTAGACGGAGGTCCCCGCTTCAGAGATATGCATATCCGCCTGCTGATGGCAGGTATTCCTGAAGAGAAGATGCGCTTCTGCGACAGCGAAGAGAAGATATTCCCGCTGATAGAGACCGATGGTGTTGATACATTTTTCATTGTACATGACCTTGTAGACGCGATCGACATGCAGGCAAGAGACCTCATGAAGAAGCTTGAGAAGAAACTGCAGGAGGGAGAGGGGAAATGAGCCTGAATATAGAAATATTATTTCCGGAAGTCAATTATCTGTTTGGAGACGGCTCCAACGTCCGTTACCTGAAAAAATGCCTTCCCGACGCGGATTTCATAGAAGATCATTTTAATGAGGAACCCTTTTTTGTCAGGAACAGTCCGTCCCTGATCTACTGCGGAGGCATGACGGAGCAGTACCAGGAGCAGATCATATCGCAGCTGATGCCCTGGCGGGATCTGCTGAAGGAGCGGATCCGGGAGGGTGTTCCCATGCTTTTTACCAGCAATGCCATAGAGCTGCTTGCCCGCTTTATCCAGAATGAGGACGGCAGCCGGGTCCCCGGCCTTGATCTGTACCCTTTCGGGGCAAAAAGAGACCGCATGAACCGTTTTAACTGCCTGTTTAAGGGAAAATTCCAGGACATGGATATCATCGGCTTTAAGACGCAGTTCACATTCGCCTATGGGAAAACAGACTATCGTCCCTTCATGCAGGTGGACAGAGGAACCGGCATGAATCCCAAAGCTGCCGGCGAGGGCATCCATGACCATAACCTTTTTGCGACTTACCTGGTAGGTCCTTTCCTGATCATGAATCCTCATTTCACAAAGTATTTTCTGCAGGATGTCATGGGGCTGGATGATGTCTCTCTTCCCTGGGAAGATGCCCTTCTGGACGCCTACAATGAGAGACTGGCGGAATTCTCTGATCCGGAAACAAAGTATTAAGAAGTGATCCTATGAATAAAGTCATTGTCATCGGCGGCGGTGCCGCCGGCATGTTCGCGGCAGCGGCAGCCGCAGGCGCGGGCGCCCAGGTGCAGCTCTGGGAAAAGAACGAGAAGCTCGGAAAGAAGATCTATATCACAGGCAAGGGCCGCTGCAACCTGACCAATGCCTGTCAGGATGTGCAGGATCTTTTTGACGCGGTCGTAACAAATCCCCGTTTTCTCTATTCTGCTTTCTATGCCTTTGATAATCAGGCTATGATGCAGTTTGCCCGGGATAACGGTCTGCGTATAAAGGTCGAGCGGGGGCAGAGAGTATTTCCCGAATCAGACAAGGCGTCCTCCGTTACGAAGATGTTCTCGGATATCCTGAAAAAAGAGCATGTGCAGGTCCGCCTGAACAGTCCGGTCGACCAGGTCCTGATAGAAGACGGGGCCGCGGCGGGAATCCGCAGCGGCCCCAGGATAGAAAGGGCAGACCGGGTAATCGTCTGTACCGGCGGGCTTTCCTATCCGTCAACCGGTTCTACAGGAGACGGGTACCGCTTTGCGGCTGCAGCCGGGCATAAGGTCACAGAGCCGCAGCCTTCTCTGGTCCCTCTGACTGTCGAGGAAGACTGGTGCGCCTCTCTGTCAGGCCTGTCTCTGAAAAATGTTGTATTCACCCTCAGACAGGGGAAAAAGA
>ONFL01000068.1 GCA_900317095.1 uncultured Eubacteriales bacterium
CCCTTACTCTGCATACAGGCTAAGATAAGCGTGTTCCCAATAGCCTGAAATCTATGCTGCTGTAACGTTCTTTTCCTTATAGGCTCTCCAGGCTGTCAGGATCCTGCAGGAAGTCAAACAACCCTGTGACCAGAATACCTTCCTCGGTATACCAGGGAGCGGGAACATCTTTCGCTATGATCATTTTCTTAAACGAGTCATCTATTTTCAGCAGAGACTTCTGCTCCTGCTCTCTTTTCTGAGCATCCGGCATCGACATTATACCCTCTGATCCGCAGCTCATTAAAGATCACGTTTTCCATAATGGGTGTCTTTTCGATCACAAACGCATCAATAAGGTACTCGATATAATAAGTCTCTTTATTAAGATCTCCAAGAAGTTTCATCTTGCTGTCTATGCTCTTTTGCAGAACGACCGGCGGAAGTCCCCCGAACTGCACGTACTCATTCCAACCGTCATATTTGTTCCCGCTGTAACAGGACATCAATTCCGAAAAGCTGAGCGGATTCAGATGTATCTCGTCACCACGGCCGCTGAATTCCGTAATGACATCTCTGGAAAGAAACTTCGCATTACTGCCTGTCACATATATATCTGTATTACGGCGCCGCAGCAAGCCGTTCAGTACTCCCTCAAAGTCATCCAGCATCTGGACTTCATCCAGAAGGATATAATAAATATTGTCATCCGCCAGTTTGGAATCTATATATTCATAGAAAGCACCCGGATCACGATATTTCATATTTTCCTGCCACTCGGAAGCCTATTGACTTTTTTCGTGCATATTCCCGTAAAAAGTCAATTCACGCATTGAACCCATCCCGGAACTGCCGAAAGGGCTCAGCCGCAGCGAGACCATCCGCTGTTAATAATTTTACTTTGCCCGGCAAAGCGGATATAATGAAATAAATTAAATTTTAAGAAGGCTGCAATCTTCAGTGTGGTAGAAGATGTTCTCCCCAAAATGCTTAGTGAAGAACAAAAATCTAAACGCGTATCATATATTCTTCAAAAAATGAAGCATGATGGGATTATTGGTGTACAAGGAGTTGCCGCGAATGCAGAATGGTTCTTGATAAATAATAACTAATATTTTAGTCAAGAAATCCGCATTTTTAGTCAAGGAATTAGTCAAGTAAGCCTCACAAAGTATGAAAATTCCTTAACTAAATGAGTGTCGGTAAAATGAAATTAGTCAACGGCGTCCGGCTGACAAAGCAGGTGCCGGTCCGGTATCTGAAAAAATTACAGCAGCAGAGGAGATTTCCATGAAAAGACTGATCATTACCCCCAAGAGCAAGGGAAATACATATGATGTGGCGTCCTATATGGCGCAGAAAAGCGGCGCGCAGCTGCTTGTCACGGGCAGCGGGCAGATGGAAGACCTGACCCGGTACGATGAGCTTGTCTTATGCTCCGGTGTCTATGCCGGCAAAGCCCATGCAGGGCTCATAAAGTGGCTGAACCAGCTTTCAAAGGATCAGCTCAGCACTCAGGCCAGGTTCCGTATCCTGGTCACCTGGTTCGGCCGCAGCAATTCCAATGAAACCGCTGAAAAAGAGATCATGAAGGCGCTCGCGCAGAAGGGGCTGACTTACGATAAGAACTGCAAGGACTGTCTCGGCGGCAAGGGCTTTATCCGCAGCGGGCATCCGAACCAGGCAGACCTGGACCAGGTCATGACATGGCTGACAGGCTCCGAAACAGCCGGGAAATAGAGGTGTCATCAGTGGTAAAACCAATCGTAAGGGACACTTTCTTTCTCAGCCAGAAATCAGAGCCGGCAGCGAGGGGCGACCTGCAAGTCGGGCAGGATCTCATGGACACCCTGCAGGCCAACCGGGACCGCTGCGTCGGCATGGCCGCAAACATGATCGGCGTAAAAAAGCGCATCATCATTGTAAACATAGGCTTTGGGCCCGTTCCCGGAGGGAATGGACGGGGTCCCCTGCCTGGGGCAGCAGGGCTCTTTAACATAGTCATGTACAACCCGGTGATCGTGCATAAGGATACGCCCTATGAGACTGAAGAGGGCTGCCTGTCTCTGGACGGCGTCCGCCGGGCGACCCGTTATCAGAACATAGAGGTTGAATATCTGGATGCCGACTGGAAGAAGCACCGGCAGAAATATTCCGGATGGACGGCGCAGATCATCCAGCACGAGGCAGACCACCTTGAGGGCCGGATCATTTGAGAACATTGAAGGACCAGATAGAACGATCATGACGATACGCAGGTATATAACATTTTACGGCTGGGTCCAAGGAGTCGGCTTCCACTATCGGGCAATGCACGCGGCGCAGCTTTACGGCTGCAGCGGCTGGGTCCGCAATGAGTGGGACGGCTCTGTGGCCATGGAGATCCAGGGCGAAGAGTCCCAGATAGATCAGGTTATCGCGGCCATTGAAAGAGGCACCTATGTGCGGATAGAACATATAGACAGCCGCAGTATCCCGCCGGTGGACGGCGAATCTGGATTCCGGATAGAATAAACGCAGATTATAAAAGACATCAGATAGAAAAAGAGGCAGAAAAATGGACAGATTAACACTGGAAAAGGCAAAAGAGATCAACGCGACAATGGTCACAGAGGACCATCTTCTCCTCCACGCGGCCAATGTTTCCGCAGCTATGGGCGCCATGGCGGACCATTTCGGGGAAAATAAGGAGCACTGGGAGGCTGTCGGCTGGCTGCACGACTATGACTACGAGAAGTATCCGGATGAGCATCTGGCCCATACCGAGGAGCCGCTTCGGCAGCTGGGCGTTCCCGAGGAGGATATCCGGGCCATCCTCTCCCACGGCTACGGCATCTGCACAGATGTGGAGCCTGTCACCCTCATGGAAAAGAGCCTCTACACCGTGGACGAGCTGACCGGGATCGTGCAGGCGGCGGCCCGCATGCGCCCGCACGGCATCACCGACATGGAAGTCAAGAGCTTCATGAAAAAATGGAAGGACAAGAAATTTGCCGCCAAGTGCGACCGGCCCCTGATCCTCAAAGGCTGCCAGATGCTGGACATGGATATAAAAGACGTGGCGGCTATTGTCATTGAAGGCATGAAGGGGCACGCCCAGGAGCTGCAGCTGACAGGAAACCAGTAAAATGGCATTCAAGATCATCCGCAATGACATTACAAAGATGCATACGCAGGCCATCGTCAATACAGCCAGCCCGGATCCTGTCCCGGGGCCGGGCTGCGATCAGGCTGTGTATGGGGCTGCCGGCTATGAGAAGCTGCTGGCCTACAGGAGAGACCAAATCGGCAGCGTTCCGGAAGGCGAAGTCTTCATCACCCCCGGATTCGACCTGCCCGCAGACTACATCATCCATGCGGTAAGCCCCCTTTATATTGACGGCAGGCACGGAGAAGAGAAGCTCCTGCGCTCCTGTTATCAGAAGAGCCTGCAGCTGGCGGCTGATAAAGGGATCAGCTCCATCGCCTTCCCGCTGATCTCCACCGGAAGCTTTGGCTATCCCAAAGAAGAAGGCATGCGGATCGCTGTGGATGAGATTCAGGCCTTCCTTCTGCATACGGATCTGCAGGTCTGGCTTGTCGTCTTCGATGAAAAAGCATCCCGGCTGGGCAAAAACCTCTATCCGGACCTGGAGTCCTATATTGACCGCCATTATGTGGAGAAAAAGAGCGGACAGGAATATGGCAAAGCCCGTACTGCCAGGACAGAACAGGCAGGGGGAAAAAAGGCTCTGGCAGCGGCGGCCATGCCGCCCCTTTTTCCGGCAGAGGGTGCTGCCCTGCCTGATATTACCGGCACTCCCGGCGAGGACGACGCAGCTCCGGATGACGCGGCTCTGGAAGACGCGGTTCTGAAAGACACAGCTCTGGAAGACGCGGCCCTGGAAGACATGGAGCAGAAGCTTGCGCAGCGGATATCGCACATGTCCGATACATTTGCCCAGTATCTGCTTTATCTGATTCAGGAAAAAGGCATGAAGAACGCTGATGTCTACAAGCGGGCGATCGTCGATAAGAAGGTCTTTTCCAAGATAAAGAACCATCCCGACTACCATCCCCAGAAACTGACCGCCCTGTGCCTGTGCATAGGCGCCAGGCTGAATCTGGACGAGTCCAGGGACCTGCTGGCCAGAGCCGGCTACGCCCTCTCGCCCTGTGATAAGACAGATATCATCTTCTCCTATTTCATAGAAAATGAGATCTACGACATGATAGAGCTGGATATCCAGCTTGAGGAGCACGGCCTGCCCTGCATTATTTCCTGAGCAGGAGGGTCGCTTCGCGAACGACCGTTTTTTGGTCCCGGCCTGCTATACTGGCCTCACAATAAGAAAATAATTTCAGAGCCGCCATGGCGGCAGAAAGTGAGGCAGCATATGAAAAAGGGTTTAACAGAGCTGGTATTTATTCTTGACAGAAGCGGTTCCATGTCCGGGCTGGAAGCCGACACCATCGGCGGTTTCAACAGTCTCCTGAAAAAGCAGAAGAAAGAGGCCGGAGAGGCTTACGTTTCTGTTGTCCTCTTTGATGACCGGACAGAGGTGCTCTACGATAGGATGGACATTCAGAAGGTCGAGCCCATGAACGATCGCCAGTACTATATGCGGGGCTGTACCGCGCTGCTGGACGCTGTGGGCGGGGCCATCAGCCATATTGGAAATGTCCACAAATATGCCCGCGAGGAGGATGTTCCGGAGAAGACCCTCTTTATCATTACAACGGACGGGATGGAAAACGCCAGCAGCCGCTATACTTACGAGCATGTAAAAAGGATGGTGGAGCGCCAGAAGGAAAGATACCACTGGGAATTTCTCTTTCTGGGAGCCAATATAGACGCTGTCAGCGTGGCCGGCCGCTTCGGGATCAAAGCAAACCGCGCCGTGAAATTTGAAAATGACCCTGCCGGCACGGCTCTCAATTATGAAGTGATGTCGCAGGCAGTCAGCTGTGCCAGGATGTCCGCCTCCGCAATAGAGATGCAGGCGGCATTCGAGGAGGCCGATATGCTCTCGCCTATCCGCGAAGATTATAAACGCAGGCACGGGCATTAACCCGGAAGGAGGATTCATGCACATTTACATAGACTTTGATGACTGCCTCTGTGAGACGGCGGCTTATTTCACCCAGATCGCCAGAAAGCTTTTCGGCAAGGAGATCGCCTATGAGGATATAAAGGATTTTAACCTGCAGAAGTCCTTTGATCTGACAGACGACCAGTACGGGGAAATGATGGAATACGGCCACCGGCCGCAGATCCTGGGATCTATCCCCCAGACAGACGGTGCCGCCGAGGTGGTGGGCGGATGGATCCGCGCCGGTCACAGGGTGTCCATCATAACCGGCCGTCCGGCCAGCTCTTTTGAGCCCAGCCGTAAATGGCTGGACCGGCACGGGCTGGAAGGGGCAGAGCTTTTCTGCCTCAATAAATACGGCAGGGACAGCTTCATAAAAGGCGCCAGCTACAGCCTGAAGCTGGAAGACTACTATAAGATGAAGTTTGATTTCGCCGTTGAGGACTCGCCGCTGGCCTTCAAATACCTGACCCACCTGCCGGACCTGCGGGCTGCCATAGTTGACCGGCCCTGGAACCGGGGCTGCGCCCTGCCGGGGGAGAATTACCGGCGCTGCCGCGGCTGGGAAGAGATTCAGCAGGCCTTTGCAGATGCAGAAAAGGCGCTGAAAGAATGATCTTCATCAGGGGGACTGCCGGGCATTAAAAAATTTTTTAAAAAGTTTTCCGCCGGCTGCAACATTTTCCCCTGCTCATCTGTATACCGTATGAAAGGACGTGAAAAACGCCCCTTGGAAAAAGATTTCATATAAGAAAGATGAGGTAATGATCTATGAAAAATAATCTTCTGGCAAAAACAGTTCTATTTATGACTGCCGCTTCCATGGCAGTTTCCCTGACCGCCTGCGGTTCTTCGACAGACAAGAAGACTACTTCTTCTACTTCCGCTGCCGCAGAAAGTGCCGAGAGCAGCATCTCTGAGACCGCCGACGGCGGCTGGGAGGCCAATTCCGGTGAGCTTTCCCTGGATAAGAACAAAGAGGCGAAGGAGGCCTTTGAAAAGGCGGTGGACGGCCTGACCGGCTACAGCTACGACCCCATCGCCCTGATCGGCAGCCAGGTTGTGTCCGGAACAAATTATGCCATCCTCTGCAAGGGCGAAGTTGTAGTCCCGGACGCCCTGCCCAACTATGAGATCGTCTATGTCTACGAAAACCTGGACGGAAAGGCAGAAATCCTGGGCAGCAAGATACTGGTATCCGGAGATGATCCTGAAAATGCATTAGGCGCCTTTACCGTCAATGAAGGCGAAGCCGCCCTGGATAAAAACACAGATGCCAAGGCCGCTTTCGACAAGGCTTTTGAAGGCATGACCGGCGCTTCTTACGACGCGGTCGCTTATCTGGGCAGCCAGGTCGTAGAAGGAACAAATTACCTGGCCCTTTTCCGGGAAACCCCTGCTGCCCAGGACCCTGAAGTTCAGTTTGACGTGATCACTGCTTATGAAGATCTCAAGGGCAATGTGAAGCTGGACGATATCCAGACCGTAGAACTGGGAGACATGGACGAGGCACAGGCGGAAACCGAGGCGTCAGAATCGTAAATAACAGACAGCTCTTCTTCCTTCAATGAATTTCCTTTAAAGGAAATCAAGTAGAACCTGCAGCCGTCCGGCATACCCTCAATGAACATCAGCTGTACAAAGTGCTGAAAATGGAGTATTGTAAAAGCAAAAACAGTTCGGTGAAATATTTTAAACTATGTAATGGTTAACATTCAGGTAAGCTTTTATTTACGATGAGGGACTGGCAGTGAGAAAAGAATTTTGTGAAAAAGACGATATTCGAATCACTTATCTGGAAGATAATGTATGTTTTGAAGATATAAAATCCGCTGACTCCATTTTGATTTCTAATGAAGGTAAAATTTTATTCAATAATTTCGATGAGGAAAAGACAAAGTATTTCCTTGCATACTTTCAAAAAATCTATCACGCAGTCGAACTGCTGCGTGAACTGGATAGTATGGAGGTGGCATGATGCCGGTATTCCTCCGGATTCGAGGTTATAAAGTTTACTTTTGGTCCAATGAAAGCCATGAGCCGATACATTTTCATATAGCAGAAGGAGATCCTTCTCCGAATGATACGAAAGTGTGGATTCATAAGGATAAAACATTCCAGGTTGCAAATAATAAAGGCCAGATACCAGATAAGAATCTTATAAGAATTATGATCATTATGCATTCATATGTTGACGACTATATAAGGGCATGGGAGTCACATATAGGTCAGGTGAGATATATCAGGTGAATTCTCAGGCTATGATAAGTCTAAAAAAGGAAAAGATAAGCAGCGGCCGCTGCTTATCTTTTCCTTTTCTTCTTCCTGCGGCTTTTCCGTCCTGTACGGCCGGGTCCTGCATTCTGCTTTGGAAGATTTCCGGCGGTTGGAGTTACCGGCTGCTCTTCATCAGCAGTCTGGTCTGATTCCTCCTCCGGCGCAGATTCTGGTTTTTCTTCGGGTATCTTACAATCCACTTCTGCCGTCCCTGCTTCTTCCTGATCCGGGCGGACAGCTATCCCTGCCTGCGCCGCGTTGGCCTTTATGCTTTCTACATATTCATCGGCTGCCTGCTGGGCGCGGGAGAATATCTCGTTGAGGTCCAGTGCTGCCTTGGCTATGGAGCCGGCATTCTCCATCTGGATGCTGCGGTCGGCCAGCCTGGCCTCTGCTTCGTCCAGCTTCTTCTGCAGTTCGTCCTTCTCGCGGCTCATCTCCACCAGCAGCTCCAGAAGCTCTGCCCGGCTCAGCCTGCGCAGGTCTGGATTGTTCAGATCCGGGCGGCCGTCTACCATCAGGGTTATTTCTTCTTTTTTATCCTTTTTCTTTCTGCCCCAGGCCATATGCTGTCTATCTCCTTATTCTCTATATCTGTCTTTTGCTTACCGCGGTCCCTGCCTCCAGATAGGGCGGCTCCGCAGTAAGTCCTTGTATTCTTATACTTAATCTTCCTGACCGCTTTCCGCAGCTTCCTTACGGCTGCAGGATACCAGGCGGTAACCTCCTATACGACGGCTGAGCAGGACGAGACCTGTGTCCTGCACCTGGTCAAGGCTGCGGACAAAGCCGGCCGTCTCCACCACATAGCAGGTCCGCTCTCCCAGCATATCCGTGAAATAGATCTGATCGCCTGCCTGCACCTTTGATAAGAGGCCGAAAATCTCAGGATAATCCGGTCCCTCTATGCGCAGACCGGAAGCGGGAGTGCCGGACACCCAGACGGGAAGGAGGTCTCTCTCCCGGTTCTGGTCGTCTGTCACCACCGGCAGCTCTGTCTCCTCGATCTGCAGCAGACCCAGGCAGGAATATCCCTGGCTGGCGTAGAGGGGCGGCTCCCCTGCTGTCCAGGCCGAGCCTGTATCTACTGTAACTTCCTCAAGGGTCTGCGTCAGCTGCCGGGATAGGTCAGCCGCCTGCCGGCCGGCCCTGCGGCGGCCCGTCCATAAAAAAAGCGCCGCCACCAATGCGGCAACGCCTATGATCATACATATGATCCAGCCTGTGGATCTTTTTGAATTATTTTTGCTCATGATGCCTGCTCACGCCTGCCCCTGCGGGAAAGCCTCCAGCCCAGCAGTGCCATGGCCATGCCGCTGACAGCCAGTATCAGGATCCAGAGGCTGATATTTGACGGATCCCCTGTCTTTACGGCTTTCGCTCTCTTAGAAGGCGTACTGGGTGTAGTGGGCTTGCCCGGCTTTACGGTCTTGCCCGTGTTCGTGACGATCCAGGAGGCCGTCTGGTCTTCATCGGCCGCTGTCAGTGCGGTGATGGTGACATTATAGCCGGAAGCGCCGCTCTTCTCTGCTACAGACCAGTCGGAAAGGGGACTGATGCCGGTGACGCCGAAATCCGCCGCTGAAAGCGTGACTGTCCACTTGTTGGCGTCATTTAATGTTACATCTTTATAGGTCCCGTCCTTATAGGTCACCCGGACCGTTACGGACTTGGGCCTGGTTTTGGCATTTGTATCCTTCCAGAGCTTTACGATACGGATCTTAGAAAGACTTTCCGGGGCGGAGAACTTTGTCGCTTCTATGGTGATATCCTCCCCGTTCTTATCAGGCAGGGTGATCAGCACCGGATTCATGACCAGCTTGCCGGAAGTGCCTTCCAGTATATAAAGGCCCTGATCCAGGCCGTCTGCCAGCAGAGCGCCGGCGCCGCCGCTGACCTTTATCGCTTTCCCGGAGACGACGGGCTTTAAGGAACTGCCTGCGCTGCGGACCAGGCTGTCGAGAGTGTCTGCCAGTGCCTGCTGGCGGCTGGAAATATCTGTCAGGTCTATATCCTGATTACCAGATGCCAATGCCGGATCGAGGGTAAAGGACTGGCCGTCTTTTGCCCAGTCTGCTACCTTGTAAAGGGTAAAGGAGGCGTCCACAGACTGATCAGAGGAGCTCTCTATGGAAATGGATCCCTTACCGCTGCCCTGGGCTGCCTGTGCCGGCTGGAAGGCTATGAAAAGGCAGAGCAGCAAAACGGCTGCCGCTGCGGCCGCTCTTTCTGCAAATGATTTCCTTCTTATCGCTCTCATCTGACCTGTCTCCTTCCGACATTTCTTATCTTGCAGTTGTTATTTATATTTTACTCTTATCTTTCTCTGACGGGTAGCAAGCACGGTCCACAGCAGGATCAGCAGCAGGAGGATAGCTCCTATAACCAGAGCCGCCTGCAGAGGATCCACCTGGGTCGCGTCCGCATTTATCATGACATCGCCCTCGTCGTTGGCCACCCTGTGGCCCCGCACCAGAAGACGGTGGGTATTGACGCCGTAGGGCGTACAGGTAACC
Source organism: uncultured Eubacteriales bacterium (assembly GCA_900317095.1). Classification (GTDB taxonomy): domain Bacteria; phylum Bacillota; class Clostridia; order Lachnospirales; family Lachnospiraceae; genus UBA2912. Next base: position 9,845 of record ONFL01000068.1, read on the forward strand.
AGGGTGCAGTAATCCTGCCCCTCTTCTATCTGCAGGTCGCCCAGCTCATCCGGCAGGACCGTGCGGATCTGATCGACCTGATAGGTAAGGGTCTCGCCCAGCACCTGCAGCATGAAATGGTCGCCGTCCTGGAGCTTGTCCAAATCGGTAAATAACCTGGCTGAGGGTAGGCCTCTGTGGCCGGATACCACGCAGTGGGAGCCTGCGCCGCCCACCGGCAGGGAAGAACCCGCTATGTGACCAATGGCCACCTGCAGTACCGCCTCATCCGTGCCATGGTATATGGGAAGGGAAATATTTATCTTCGGTATATCCACATAGCCCATGATACCGGTGCCCGTAACATCGAGAATGCTGTTATACTCTTTAAGCTCCTCCTCAGAAAGGTTAAAATTCGTGCCCTTCTGGGAAAGCTTCTGGTTGTAGGCCACTGCCTGGTCCCACATCTTCTGCCGCTGCTCCTTCGTCATGTCGTTGGAAGCGGCAACGTAGCCGGCGATGGCTTGGGTCTGGTGACGCTGATTCCACCAGTTGGAAAAGCTGGGGTACAGCATTAAAGACAGTCCCGCCGCAAATATAATGACCAGTACGATGGTAATAACCGTATTTTTCCGGAGCTTCTTTTTCCCCTTTGGGGCCTGCTCCTGCTGCTCTATTACCTGTCTATCCTGCTCCATTCCTTTTGCGAAACTCTCCTTACTGCTGTATGGGAAGAGACCTTTGCGGAAAAGATCCCTTCCCTGCAGTTTCTATCAAATATCCCCATAACCCGCCTCCGGGAGGGGCTGCCGCTCAGCAGCACAGCCGCCGCCCGGAAAATCGGTTAAACTGTTCATTTACAGTTGTAGTTCTTATTACCGTCTGGAAACTCTTCTGCGAACGAAGAGGACAATGCCTGCTCCGATTACCAGGATAGCGCCAAGAACGTAGAAGATGGTAGTACCGATACCACCAGTGGAAGGAAGGGTGGAACCCTTCTGGTTC
>ONFL01000089.1 GCA_900317095.1 uncultured Eubacteriales bacterium
CTTTACGAACCGCGTCGGAAATATGATCCCAGTTTTCCGGAACCGACGCAGGGGTAATCGTAACATCACCAAGATCCGCAAACCGATGCTCTGTCATTTCCTTTACAAGGTAGATTTTATCTTCATCGGTATTGTAGATTCCCTTGTTCTTAAAACGGAGAGACTGTTCACGCAGGGCCCGGGGCGCATGTCGTACGCCGGGAATGTAGGGCATGCCCTCGTCATAGGGAATACCCAGGATACCTATATCAAAGTCGGTATTGTCGAATTCCTCCTTTGTCCGCAGTTCTTTTGAACGGAGGAATGTGGGTATACCGACAAAGGGATAGAGACTGCTTCCCTCTGCAGTATCATCTGTGTACATATAGAACACCTCTTATTTATTCTTCTTTTTCCAGGCTATATGAGACATGAACTCCACCATAAGATTGGCGGCAGCCAGGGCTGTGATCTGTCCGACATCGTACTGAGGAGCCACTTCTACTACATCATAGCCGACGATATCCAGATCCTTAAGGGCCCGCACGATCGTGAGCGCGTCATAGGTGGTGAAGCCGCCAATCTCCGGAGTCCCGGTTCCCGGCGCGCAGGAAGGATCCAGATAGTCTATGTCAAATGTCAGGAATGCCTTGTGACTGCCGACAACTTTGTGGATCTCTTCGGCAACGGCTTCCGGTCCGATCTTATGGCACTCGGTGGCCCGCAGAACATGAAAACCAAGATCCGGGCTCAGCTGCGTGTCATGTTTGGAATAGAGACCGCCCCGCAGTCCTACCTGAATGGATGCGGAGGTGTCCAGTAATCCCTCGTTTGCGGCGTGGCTGAAAGGATTGCCATGGTTATAGGGCTTGCCGAAATAAGGCCCCCAGGTGTCATAGTGGGAATCGAAGTGAATCAGGGATACAGGGCCGTACTCGGCAGCACATGCCCGCAGCTCAGGTAATGTGCAGGAATGGTCGCCGCCCATGGAGATAGGAATGATATGTTTCTTAAAAATGGGTGTCAGTCCGTCGGTAATGTTCTTAAAAGAATCTTCGATATAACCAGGGGTGGTTTTTACATCACCGTAGTCTATACCGCTGCAGTATTCAAATATGTCTACATCCAGTTCTGGATTGTAAGGCTTTGTAAGCGTTGAACAGTCCCGGATAGCCGAAGGACCGAAGCGGGAACCGACCCGGTAGGACGCTGCTGTGTCGAAGGGAATGCCTACGACGGCGAAATCTACATCCTCCAGATCCTGAGTATAATCCATCCGCATAAAGGTCTTTATGCCGGAGAAACGAGGGGATTCCATGGAATTTGCTGCTGCGTGCTTCATACTGTGCCTCCTTTATATGTCAGACAGGCCGGACTGAATGATCCTGTATGCAGGCCGGCAGTGCCTTATTAAAGCTTTAACACATTATAGCGCTGTAGTTCGCTTTTGGGAAGAATCTATTCAAAAATGGATAATTGAGGCTGTTTTCGCTGCCGATGGAGAATATGCTGACCAGAAACAGTCAGGATGACGTTATTCAAAATTGAATCATTTCATTTTCTGACAAAAGAGAAAAAGATAAGAAAAAGATCGTGAAAAGTGAAAAAATATCTTGACAGAGGGCAGAAATCCGACTAGAATACAGTTATCGATTAACAAGGGCGTTATTCCGGATGGAATAGTGCCCTTTTATTGTATAAGGAAAAGGGGTATTCAAAAATGAGTAACTACCAACCGCCCAGCGCGACCGGATCACCTAGATTTTGCAATATGGGAAATTTCATGAGGCTTCCTCATGCAGAGGATGCACAGGGCCTGGACTTCGGAATTGTGGGCATCCCTTTCGACACAGCAGCATCTTTCCGTGCAGGAGCGCGTTTTGGCCCGAATGGTGTCCGCAATATCTCAGCCATGATTAAGCCGAATAATGTAGCTATGGGCGTCAATATCATGGATTCCATCAAGGGAGCGGACCTGGGCGATGTTCCGGTTATCCCGGATTACATTCATGAAACCTACAAGGCGATTCAGGAAACACTGACAGACAAGGTTCTCTCTTATGGTGCGGTGCCGGTAAGCATAGGCGGCGATCACGCCATTACGCTTGGCGAGCTGAGAGCTGTAGCGGCAAAATATGGCAAGCTTTCTCTCGTCCATTTCGATTCTCACCTTGATCTGTGTGACACAGTTTTCGGACAAAAGTACAACCATGGCACACCATTCCGCAGGGCTATGGAGGAAGGGCTGATCGATCCTGATCATTCTATCCAGATCGGCATGAGGGGATCTCTTTACGATCCTGATGACTTTAAGATCGCAGCGGATCTTGGATTCAAGGTGATTCCGGGAGACGTGCTGCACACCATGACTGCCGGGCAGCTGTCTGAAACCATTCATGAACGGGTCGGCGACAGAAAGGTGTTCCTTACATTCGATATAGATTTTGTTGATCCGGCTTATGCACCGGGTACCGGAACTCCGGAGGTAGGAGGATTTACTTCTTTCGAGACACTTTCTTTCCTGCGTCCCCTCAAGGATCTTAATTTTGTGGGATTTGACGTGGTAGAGGTTGCTCCTCCTTATGATCATTCTGAGATCACAGCTTATATGGCAGCAAATATCATGTTTGAGTTTCTTTCTATTCTTGCCTACCAGAAAAAGAACGGACTCAGATAGGAACCGGCAGATCAGCTGGTGGAACTTCATATATTTATTTTTAGAAGCAAAGGCGCTTCCTGCAGGGGAAGTGCCTTTTTGTTTTATTTGCCTGAAGACAAAGACAAGCAGATAAAGAAGGAGTAAAAGAATGAAAAAGAGAATGAACAGAGGTATTGCTATTTTACTTACTGCCTGTATGGCGGCGGCTGCGCTGGCCGGATGCGGATCCGGAAGCAGCAGTTCCAGTTCAGCAGCGGCAGACAGCTCCGCTGAAGGAGAGACGGCTGCAGCAGCATCCGGTGATGTAGAAACCCTGACTCTGGACGCTATTAAGAAGAAGGGAAAGCTGGTGGTAGCTACAGAAGCCGCCTATGAGCCCTTTGAGTATCTGGACGCTGACGGCACAACGGTTATCGGCTACAATGCAGATCTCTTCCATCAGATCTGTGATGACCTGGGAGTAGAGCTGGTTTATCAGGATCTTCCTTTCCAGGGTATTCTGGCAGGCCTGGAAGCCGGTCAGTATGATATGGTCGGTGCGACACTGGGTATTACAGCGGAACGTGCAGCAAAGTACACCATGACGGAGCCCATCCAGAAGGGAACTAACTGTCTTGTCAAGAGAGCAGATGACGACTCCATTCAGACCATAGATGATATGAACGGCAAGATTGTCGGAACACAGACTTCTGCCTACAATGAGGACGATACCAGAGAATATGACAAGAAGCTGAAAGCGGAAGGCAAGGAAGGATTTGCTGAAATAAAGACCTATGCTTCCTATGCAGATGCCTATAACGATCTGCGGAACGGTCAGATTGACGCGGTAGCACAGAACTACGCCAGCCAGGCAGCCATGGTAAAAAACCATCCGGATACATATGCTTTCGTAAATGATTCCGATGGAAATGTAGCTTTCGTAGCCTCCGGTGATGTATGGGTCGGCTGGGCTGTCCGCAAGTCTGACACAGAACTGTCTGATTATATCAACTCCGAAATCGAAAAGTTTAAGGAGAATGGATTCCTGGCAAAGGAACAGGAAAAATGGTTCGGTACAACAACAGATCTGCCGAGCGACAATTACATTCCTGCTGAATAAAGGGCAGGACGGACTGCCTTCAGCAGAAGGGAGCGGAATCTTTCCGCTTCCCTTCTGCTGAAGGCTTTCAATGAAACATATTATCATCTGTTTATGTGATGGCCCGCTAGGCCGTATCTGACGGGAGAGATTAAATGGAAGCGTACAGCACAGTTTGGAAATACATGCCCCTTTTGCTAAAGGGACTCAGATATACGATCCTGATTTCCATAGCAGCGATCGCGATCGCTCTGGTGATCGGAACCGTCCTGTCGGTCATTCGCGCCAGCGTGGGAAATTCCCGGCCGGCCAGGGTCGTCAAGGCCATTATAGGCATTTATATTAGTTTTGTCAGAGGTACTCCGGTCCTGATCCAGATCTACCTGATCTACCAGGCTATAGCTATGGTGGGACCTAAATTTTCACCGATCGTGTCCGGCATTATCGCCCTGAGTCTTAACAGCGGCGGTTTCATGGCTGAGATCGTGAGAGGTGGTATTACTGCTGTCCCTAAAGGACAGATAGAAGCCGGCAAGGCCATCGGTCTTTCCGGAGCTAAAATATGGACAAAGATCATTCTGCCGCAGGTATTCCGGGTGGTGATGCCGCAGCTGACCAGTGAATTCATCAATGTAATAAAAGTGTCACCCATGCTCTCCATCATTGCGGTTGTGGAGTTGACCAGAACGGCCCAGCGGCTTGTCAATAATACATATATAACGATTCCCTTCTATGTAGCGATCGCAGTCATATATTTCATAGTCTGCGCGCTCCTGGAGCAGCTGGTTAATTATCAGAAGAAGAGGAACAGTATGAAGGGAGGTAAGGCTGTATCATGAGCGCAGGCAAGATTATTTCCATATCTTTTCCCATGTTGATGCAGGGATTTGGCGTGACCATAGAGATATCCATTTTCGGAATTATAATCGCCATCGTCCTGGGCTTTGTGATCGGCATGCTTTGCCTTTCCCAGAGTACCGTCCTTCGCGGGATTGCCCGCGTTTACATAAAGATATTCCGCTGCACCCCCTTTATGGTGCAGGTCTATCTGGCTTATTTCGGCCTTCCGGCTCTGGGGCTTAAGATCCCGGCTCTGCGGATCGGTATTCTTACACTGGGGCTTTACAATGCCGCTTATATTGGAATCATCCTCGAGAGCGGCATCCGGGCTCTGCCTAAAGGACAGACCGAAGCGGCCCAGGCCATAGGCCTGAGCCGGTCGAAGATCTTTTTTAAGATTCTCTTCCCGCAGACACTCAGTGTGATCCTTCCTCCTCTGACCGGACAGTTCCTGCAGATGGTGAAAGACTCTTCAGTCCTTTCCATCGTAACGGTCGCGGAACTGACCATGATGACGCAGAAGGCTGTAGGAATCACATTTGAACCGGTCGTCGTCTATGTACTGACGGCTCTGCTCTACTGGGGACTGAACCTGATCATTGAATTTGTGACAAAACGGATAGAAAGAAAGCATCGTATCGCGCAGTTGGGCTGAAGGGAGGAGAAACAATGGAACAGAAGACAGACACAGTTATTTCTGTCAGGAACCTTTCCAAGAATTATGGAGATCTGGAGGTCCTGCGCAAGATAGATATGGACGTACATGAAGGCGAGGTCATATGTGTGATCGGACCGTCCGGTTCCGGAAAGAGTACATTTCTGCGCTGCCTGAATTATCTGGAAAAGCCGACCGGCGGTGAGATAGAGATCCTGGGCAGCAAGATCATAGGAGGAGCTCATTCAAGAGCACAGGAAAAGGCAGATGAGAAAGCAGCCATGCAGATCCGCCGGGAAGTGGGCATGGTTTTTCAGCAGTTTAATCTCTGGCCTCATATGACAGTGCTGGAAAATGTCATAGAGGGTCCGGTTGATGTCCGGGGTGTTCCCAAGAAAGAAGCGGAAGAGAAGGCTATTGAGCTGCTGAAAAAAGTCGGTATGGATCAGAAGAAGGATGTTTATCCGACCCAGCTGTCCGGCGGCCAGCAGCAGAGAGTAGCCATAGCCCGGACACTGGCCATGAACCCTAAGGTAATCCTTTTCGATGAGCCCACATCTGCCCTGGATCCGGAATTTGTCAATGAAGTTCTGAATGTAATCCGTGATCTGGCAAAGGAGAAGATGACGATGATCATCGTCACACATGAGATGGGTTTCGCGGCTGAGGCAGCTTCCAGGGTATGTTTTATGGACGGAGGCTATATTATAGAAGACGGCACGCCGGATGAGGTGTTTAAGCATCCCAAAACCGACCGTGCTAAACAGTTTTTCTCAAAGATTCTCAATGTCTGACAGGTCAGGACAAGAGGAAGACGCGGGGGGAGATGCAAAATGGATACCGGGAATATCTATCAGCTGATCGGACAGGCTGTCGACTCCATTTTCACCGGGACGACGATCGTAGATCCGGATGGTATATTTGTATATGTCAGTCCTTCCTGCTGTCAGTTCTTCAAGATCCAACAGGAGGATCTGCTCGGGCACTCCGTGAGGGAGCAGTCTGTTCTGGAAATCTTTCAGCCCTGTGTTTCTGCTATTGCCCTGCAGAGCTGGAAAAAGACGGCCATGACCCAGAAAAACAGGGATGGTCAGTCTACTCTCGTTACATCCAGCCCCCTGATCCGGGATGGCAGGATCTTGATGGTCATCACGACTTCCTCCTGGGGTGTCAGCAGCGTTGAAGAACTGCAGCAGAAATATATGCAGCTTCAGAATACAAACGAGCAGCTGCAGAATGAGATCCTGCGCCTGAAAAAGAAGGAGCGGGTAGGAGAAGACGTGCCGGGCAGAAGTGCCAGTCTTACAAGAACCCTGCATATGCTGGAGATTTTCCATGACAATAATCTGCCGGCTTATGTATATGGCGAGGAGGGGACAGGACGCCGCTTCCTTGTGGAAAAGGTCTACGGAGGATCCATAGTCGGAGAGACGGTGGACTGCGCTCTGTTTGATGACGCCATGCTGGAAAAGGAGCTGTTTTACCGCTCCTGGTCAAATGATCCCCTTTCCAAGTACCGCATCGTTCAGAATCCGGACTGCCTGCATCCTATCATGCAGAAAAAACTGCTGGATCATCTGCAGACCGGTCATCTTCGAATTCTGTGTGTAGCAGATATCAGTCTGGAACAGGCCGTCAAAGAGAGAAAAATGATCGGCGATCTGGCTCAGTATTTTCTCAGCTATCAGGTTCATGTTCCCTCGCTTTCGGAGAGAAAAGAAGATATCTGGCTGTATGTCGAATATTTTCTGAATTTATATAACAAAAAATATATGCGCAGTATTTCTTTTACCGCGCGTGCAAAGGCGGCCCTGATCGCCTGGAAATGGCCGGGTAATATTCATGAGGTCCGGCACACGATCGAACGGATCGTGCTTACTTCGCAGTCGGAGCGCGTTGACATTTATCAGCTGCCGGCGGAATTTTGCAGGCAGTCTGAAGAAAACTATTCGCCATCCAATTCCCTTCGTGATATGATGGAGTTCTACGAGGCGGGGATCATCACACAGGCATATCAGCAGTACAGGACGACCACCCGGGTAGCCCGGGAACTCGGGATCAGCCAGCCGTCTGCGGCCAGAAAGATCCAGAAGTATGTCCGGAACGGTAAAAAATGCAGTGTGTAGCGCAAGCAGGAGCAGAAAGAGAGGGTAGCATCGATGAAAAAGTATATCATCAACATTAGCCGTGAGTTCGGCTGCAATGCCCGTGAAGTTGCAAGGCAGCTGGCAGCCAGACGCGCCATTGAGTTTCATGATCAGGATCTGATCCGGAGGACATGCGAGAAGGCCGGGATCCATGAAGATCAGCTGCCGGATGAGACGGACGCCAGGGGTGATGGGAAAAGCCTGATCCGCCTTTTTGGGTACGGTTCTACGACCAATTTCTATTCAGAGGCAGCCGTACGTGCCCAGATGGAGGTCATCCGGGAGTATGCAGACCAGCCGGGGTCCTGTATCTTCTTTGGCCGCTGTGCCGATTATGTACTTAAAGAATACCCTAACCGGCTCAATGTTTTCCTCTATGCTCCGCTGGATAAGCGTATAGATCATATAGCGAAGTCTTATAATCTCAGCAAAGAGGAATCGGCCAAGCTGATCCGCCGTGTAGATAAGCAGAGACATAATTACTACAAGTTCATCACCGGGGAGAACCGGGGCGACCGTGACAATAAGCAGGTCATGCTGGATGTAAGTGAGTTCGGGATAGAAGGCACAGCTGTGGTTCTGGACGGGATCGTAAAGTATCATTTCGGACTGGATGAATAGACAGGAATAATAAAGGAGAATACTATGCAGCTCACAGAAAAGGAGCAGGAAAAGCTGATGATCAGCCTTGCAGGCATGATCGCGCAGCAGCGCAGGGACAGAGGCCTGAAGCTGAATCACCCGGAGAGCATCGCCCTTATTACCAGCTTTCTGCTGGAAGGGGCCCGCGACGGGAAGACTGTAGCACAGCTGATGGACGAGGGGGCTCACGTGCTCACAAGGGAAGACGTTATGGAAGGTGTTCCGGAGATGATTCCCATGATACAGGTAGAGGCGACATTTCCTGACGGGACGAAACTGATCACCATTCATGATCCGATCCGCTGAAAATAACGGGAGGCGAGGAAATGATACCTGGAGAATATGTATTATCAGAGGAAAAGGTGCCCTACAATGAGGGTTATGAAGCCATTTCCATTAAGGTGAAAAATGTGGGCGACCGGGCTGTGCAGGTCGGTTCCCATTTCCATTTCTATGAGGCCAATGAGGAAGGCCTTCTTTTTGACCGGGAGAAAGCCTGGGGTAAGCGGCTGGATATCCCGGCCGGTACGGCTGTCCGCTTTGAACCTGGTCAGGAACGTACCGTGCAGCTGATAGATTTCGGCGGAAAGCGCAGGGTTTTCGGCTTTAATAACAAGGCAGACACCTGGCTGGACAGGGATCGCCGTGCAGACAAGGAGGAACAGGCCCATGAGCTTTAAGATGGATCATGTACAGTACGCGCAGATGTTCGGCCCGACGACCGGTGACAGTGTCCGGCTCGGCGATACGGATCTGTTTGCCTGCATAGAGAAGGATCTCACCGTTCACGGGCAGGAATGCAAATTTGGCGGCGGCAAGGTCCTGCGGGACGGCATGGGTGTCAATGCCACCCAGCTTCGCAAGACGAATCCCCTGGTCGCGGATACCATTATATCCGGAGCTATCATCCTTGATTATACAGGAATCTATAAGGCGGATATCGGAATCCGGGACGGCAGGATACTGGCCATCGGCAAGGGCGGCAACCCGGATATTATGGACGATGTGGATTTTATTGTGGGAGCCAGCACGGAGGCCATATCCGGAGAGGGCATGATTGTTACGGCAGGGGGTATAGATCTGCATGTGCACTATCTTTCTCCACGCCTTACGCACGCTGCTCTGGACAATGGCATTACAACCCTTTTCGGCGGCGGCACCGGGCCGGCGGATGGTTCCAATTCCGCCACAACGACGCCGGGCAGTTATCACATTCACAGGATGCTGCAGGCTATGGATCATGAACCTCTGAACTTTGGCGTGCTTGCCAAGGGGGCAGGCGCTGTGCCGGAGACTATAGGTGAACAGATAGAAGCAGGTGCCTGCGGCATAAAGACCCATGAGGACTGGGGCGCCACAGCGGCAGGCATCGACAATTCTCTGAAAGCAGCGGACATGTACGATGTCTCTTACGCTGTACATACGGACTCCCTCAATGAGGGCGGCTTTGTGGAAAATACCATAAATGCCTTTGGCGGAAGGACTGTGCACACATTCCACACAGAAGGAGCAGGCGGCGGTCACGCGCCGGACATCATGATCACGGCAGGTCTTAATAATGTTCTGCCGTCTTCCACAAATCCGACGGATCCTTATACGGCAAATGTCATCGATGAGCTTTTTGACATGACCATGGTCTGCCACAACCTGGATCCCAAGGTACCGGAGGACGTAGCCTTTGCCGAGTCCCGGGTCCGCGCGCAGACTATTGCTGCCGAGGATGTGCTCCATGACATGGGAGCCATCAGTGTCATGACATCGGATGCCATGGCCATGGGGCGGGTTGGAGAAGTCGCCATGCGCTGCTGGCAGCTGGCTGATAAGATGAAGAAGCAGCGGGGCCCGCTTCCGGGAGACAGCAGCTATAATGATAACAACAGGATAAAGCGCTATGTAGCCAAATACACCATTAACCCGGCTATTGTCAATGGCGTGTCCGATTACATCGGCTCTGTGGAACCGGGCAAATACGCAGACCTGGTCATCTGGGAGCCTAAGATGTTCGGAGCAAAACCGAAGATGGTGCTTAAGTGCGGTATGATCTCCTATGGTGTTATGGGAGATGCCAGCTCCAGCCTGCCTACCCCTCAGCCTCGTTTTATGCGGGACCTGTACGGGGCGCTGGGCAAGGCCGTGGGGGCTGTCACGATGACATTTGTATCAACCTATGCCTATGAGCATGGTATAAAAGAGGAGCTTGGGCTGGACAAGATCGTGCTGCCGGTCCATAATACCCGCAGTCTTACAAAGAGGGATATGAAGTGGAACAGTTATGCCCCCTCGACCATAAAAATAGATCCTCAGACTTTCGTAGTTACCATAGACGGGGAAGAGATCACCTGTGATCCCGTAGAGACAGTTCCGCTGGCTCAGAGATACTATTTGTTCTAATTTACGGGAGAATAATATAATGATCCTTACAGAAATATACCAGAAGGTGGATGATATTGCCGATCTGGACAGCTACCACATCGAGACAGCAGCTGTAAAAAGTGACGACCTGACAAAATCTATCCTCCGCCTTAAGTCAGATCATGGACGCGAGTACGGTATCCGGCTGGAGGATGAATCGCAGACTCTGGAGAATGGGTCAGCCTTTCTGATCGGGGATCACCGCCTGCTTGTTCTTACGGTGATCGCAGACCAGTTAATCGTTATCAAACCAGAGGATATAGATGCGATGGGCCGTATAGCTCACCTTCTGGGCAATCTTCATAAGCCGGTGCAGATCGCGGACGGGACCATCACTCTGCTCTATGACAGGGTCGTAGCCATGACGCTTGAACAGAAAAACATAGACTACAAGGTGGAAGAAAAGCAGCTGAACGAAGCTATGCGATATGCAGACCTGTCGCATGGGCACAGTCATGAATGAGACGGAGGGACTTCTTCGGCGCCTGCTGGCTTTTCAGATGTGCGATTCTACCTTCCCGATCGGGACATTCCATCACTCCTTCGGCATGGAGAATTATCTGAGAGAAGGACGGATCCGAAAAGGGAAGGATTTCCGGATGTGGATAGAAAATTATTACCGGAGCCAGTTCCTGTACGGAGAAGGCCTGCTGCTCCTTCTGGTTTTCCGTGCTCTTGATGAGGACAGCTTTAAGAAGATCCCTGAACTGGATGATCTGCTGACCCGGTCTACCCCGGCTCTGGAGACCAGGAATGGAACAAAGAAGATCGCCAGGCAGATGCTGATCCTGGCGCGCACTCTCCACCGGGATATACCATGGATGGATGCCTATGAGACTTCCATCGCGGACGGCAGAGCCCATGGCAATCCCGCTGTTGTTTTTGCCCTGTTCGCTCATGCGCAGGGGCTTTGCGCCCAGGAATCATTTCTCATGTACGGCTACAGCGTCGCTTCTACCCTGGTTCAGAACGCAGTCCGCTCTATTCCTCTGGGGCAGAGGGAGGGGCAGGTGATCCTGACGGACGTGATCCGTCTTCTGGGTCAGCTTTACCCGCAGGCTGCGGAACTTGATGAAGACTGTCTGGGTGCCAGCGCGCCCGGGCTGGAGCTGGCACAGATCCTTCATGAAACCCAGGAGGGCAGGCTGTTCATGTCCTGAGTAATTATTATGAAAGTGAGGAATATGGGAGATGAAACGTGCGGTTCGGATCGGAGTCGGCGGTCCGGTGGGCTCAGGCAAGACACAGCTCATCGAGAGGCTGACCCGGCGGATGTATAAAGATTATGAGATCGCTGTCATAACCAATGATATATATACGAAATGGGATGCGGAGTATCTGGTCGGCAATTCTGTTCTGGACGCGGACCGGATTATTGGTGTGGAGACCGGCGGATGTCCGCATACGGCCATCCGGGAGGATGCTTCCATGAATATGGAGGCAGTGGATGAGCTGGAGGAACGCTTTGCCCACAAGCTGGATCTGCTTTTTATTGAAAGCGGCGGAGACAATCTGGCAGCCACCTTCAGTCCGGAACTGGTTGATTTCTCTATATATATCATTGACGTTGCTGAAGGAGAAAAGATTCCGAAAAAGGCCGGTCAGGGCATGATAAAGTCCGACCTGTTTATTATAAACAAGATTGATCTGGCACCTTACGTTGGAGCAAATCTGGAGCAGATGAAAATTGATTCTGAGAAGTTCCGCGGCAGCGGGGCTTTCTGTTTCACGAATCTGAAGACAGATGAGGGACTGGATCAGGTCATCAGCTGGATCCGGCGGGACTGCCTCCTGGAGGATCTGCAGGAATGAGTAAGACATTCAGCGGTGAGATAGAACTGTCTTTCGCCTGCAGAGGAGACAGGGTTATTGCCGACAGGACTTATCGCAGAGGGAATTCCCGTATTTCTGCTAATGTTCCGGCAGCAGGGGGTATCCCCTGCTATTTTTTAATTTCTACGGGCGGTGGCTTTATAGAGGGTGAGCATTACCGGCAGAGTATACATCTGGGCATGGATGCCCACGCTATTGTCACTACGCAGACTCCCAATTATATCTACAAGTGCGAACATGGGCTGACGACACGGCAGGAATGCAGTGTGAGCATGGAAAAGGGATCTTTTCTGGAGTATTACATAGATGAGACAATCCCATACAAGGATGCTGTCTATGAACAGAGGACGGATATACAGCTGCAGGAGGATGCCCGCCTGATCCTCACAGACGGTCTTACAAGCGGATGGGCACCGGATGGGAGTGCCTTTTCTTATGGAAGGATCGGTCAGCGCATCCGGGTACGGCGCGGAGACAGGCTCCTTTATAACGATTATCTGCTGATAGATCCCAGCCGTCAGCCAGCGGCCCAGCTGGGATTTTTTGAGGGATTCGCCTGCTTTCATTCAGCCGTGATCATAGATGCCTGTCTGGATGCAGCATTTGTGGACGCTGTTCGGGACAGACTTGCCCGGCTGCGTACGTCTGCCCGTTTCGGCGTGTCTTTATTGGAAGAAGAAGGAGTGGTCCTGCGGATTCTGGGTCCGGACGCCGATCAGACCCGGACGGTCCTGGATGCTTTTATCCGCTTTTACCGTGAGGAGGTCTGTAAGCTGGCACCGGTCGACCTGCGTAAGCGGAACGGCATAAAGCTCTGACCTTCCGCATCAGCGGGAAAGATAAGTTTCGCCCGTGTCCCAAAGAGCCAATCTATGTTATAATATCTCCATATGATAACAGAATGGGAGACAAAGCTATGGAGAAGAAAGACAAGAGCGGCGGCGGGAATGAACGTTACATTTTGAGTTCGGTGGACAGCGCCCTGCAGATCCTGAATCTTTTTCTGCAGGACGCCCAGCTGAGCGGGACAGAGATCGCCAAAAAGATGGGGATCAGCCGCAGCACGGCCTTTCGCTTTCTGGTTACGCTGGAGAACAGGGGCTTTCTGTTCCGGTCGGAATCCGGGAAATACAGGCTGGGCATCAGCATATTTTCCCTGGGCATGATGGCTCACAGCCGCAACGAACTGGCGCTGATCCTCCATCCCTATCTGGAGAAAATGGTCGAGGAGACGGGAGAGACCTGTCATCTTGTTGTGCGGGAGGGAGCAGCGGACGTCGTATTCCTGGACAGAGTCCTGGGGACGAACAGCCTGCGCATGGATACGCCTCTTGGTCATAAGGTCAAGCTCCATAATACAGGAACCGGCAAGGCTATCCTGGCCTTTTCTCAGGCGGAGGCAATTAACGACTACATCCGCCATATGGACTTTCATAAGGAGACGGGCCGGTCCATAGGCAGCGCCCAGGAGCTGCTGGCGGTACTGGAGAAGGCAAGGGCGGATGGCTATGCCATGGACAATGAGGAATCCGAACCCGGCCTTACCTGCATAGCCCGGCCTCTGCTGGATTCGCATGGAACGGCTTATGCCGCCGTCAGTGTTTCCGGCCCTACGACCCGCATGATCATGAAAAAGGACCAGATCCTTTCTGCCCTGAAACGTATCATAAAACAGATCCACTATGACAGCGTGGATCAGGTATAAAGCTGCCATCTCCATTTTGTGCTTTGCTAAAATTGAGCGCCTTAAACGGGCGCTTTTTTTATTTACGCGAGCAGTGAGTCGAACGGACATGCTCGCATGTCCACTCGACGAACGCCGCGATAACGAAACGAAACTCGCAAAGCGTGTTTCGTTTCGTTGAATAAAACACCTTCTTGCCGATAATTTCAGCATGGAAAACATGATTTGTAGAAAAGGGAGAAAGGGGAACAGGCCTCTTGAAAATGATAAATATTTGCCTATAATAAAACTATAAAATCACTATAGAAAAACAAGTGATTTAACATAGAAACATTTTTCTTCAGCAAGGAGTGATAATCCATGATTGAAATCCGATTACATGGACGGGGCGGACAGGGTGTTGTCAAGGCCTCCCACATTGTGGTCAGAGCGGCGGTCGCCGGCGGAACCTATGGTCAGTTTATTCCCTTCTTCGGCGTTGAGCGCAAGGGATCTCCCGTGTTTGGTTTTCTTCGGCTTTCCCATACGCCCATCCGCAGAAAAACACAGATCTACCATCCGGATATCCTGATGATCTTTGACGATTCTCTCATTTCCCTTCCCGCTGCATACGAAGGTCTGAAAGAGGGCGGCATGGTCATTATCAATACTGTGAAAGACATAGAAGAGCTTAATATTCCGGAGCAGGCCGGAGACGTGGCTCTGGTGAATGCGACAGGCATTTCTGAAGAACTGTTTGGAAGGAACATGCCCAATACATCTATGCTGGGCGCTCTTGCAAAGGTAACAGATCTTGTTTCCAAAGAAGATCTCTTCAATGAGATCGCGGCGGCTTTCGGGGAAAAGAACCGGACAGCGGCACAGAAGGCTTATGACAGCGTGAAGATTATTAAGAAGGAGGCAGAATGATGACAGATAAACGTTTTGTTACTCCTCTGGGGAATGACGGGATCTATTGCCTTGATACCGCGGCATGGCGGACCCACCGGCCGGTCATGGACAAGGATAAATGTGTAAACTGCGGCATCTGCATGAGCTTCTGCCCGGTAAATTCCGTATATTTCGAAGAAGGTCAGTATCTGATCTCTTATGATTATTGCAAGGGCTGCGGCATCTGTGCCGTTGAATGTCCCAAGAAAGCGATCGGCATGAAGCCGGAGGGAGGAAAGTAAAATGGCAAAATATACTGCAATGACAGGAAATACAGCCGCATACAACGGCGCCGCCCTTTGCCGGCCCGATCTGATCGCCGCTTATCCGATCACACCGCAGTCCTCGGTCGTAGAAGGACTGGCCGGCCTGGTATATGGCGGAAAGCTGGATTCCAATTTTGTCCAGGTAGAATCTGAACATTCAGCCATGAGCGTTGTCCAAGGCGCAGCTGCCGCTGGCGGCAGGGTATTTACCGCTACAAGTGCCCAGGGACTTGCTCTTATGTATGAGCCCTATTTCCGTATGTCCACTCTGCGGATCCCCATGGTCATGGCTATCGCCACCCGTGAGATGACATCGCCGGAGACGATCTGGAGCGGCCAGCAGGATGCCATGAGCGTCCGGGAAGCAGGCTGGATCCAGATGTTCTGCGAATCCAACCAGGAGATCCTGGATATGATCATCCAGGCTTACGCGATCGCTGAAAATAAGAAGGTTATGCTTCCGGTTAATGTCTGCTATGACGGCTTTTACAGCTCTCATCTTATTGAGGGTATACAGCTTCCCGAGCAGGCGGAGGTAGACGCTTTCCTTCCCAGACACGATGAATATGCATATCTGGATCCGGCTCATCCGGCTGCTCTTGATCCTCTGACGCCGGGCGAATTGATGATGAAGTACAGAAAAAAGCATCTGGAAGCCATGCAGGAGGCAAAGGCGGTTATTGAGGAGACAGACGCTGCCTTTGCAGCTCACTTCGGCCGCAACTACGGAGGCCTGATCGAGGAGTATAAGACAGAGGACGCAGATGTGGTTCTGCTGACGGTAGGCGGCATGTCCGGAACAGGCAAAGATGCCGTAGACGCAGCCCGCGAGAAAGGCATTAAGGCAGGACTGATCAAGATCCGCTTTATACGTCCTTTCCCGGCTGAGAGGATCGCAAAGGCTCTGGCCGGCAAGAAGGCATTTGCAGTGGTAGACCGGAGCGTAAGCTTTGGCTGGAACTGCGGACCCATGTATATGGAAACGAAAGCAGCCCTGGCCGACGCGGACGAGAAGTACTGCAGCTTCTCCGCGATCGGAGGGCTTGGCGGAGCTGATATTTCCTTCGAATATCTGCTCGGCTGTATAGAGAAACTGGAAGCAAAAAAAGACCAGCCCGGAAAACGTGATACCGTCTGGCTGATGGATTGAGAAAGGAGGATGACGTGATGAATTATCTTGATGTATTAAAATCAACAAAGAATGTTATGACTCCCGGATCCTCTGCATGTCAAGGCTGCGGCGGCGAACTGATTACCCGCCGGGTTATGCAGATTGCCGGAGAAAACAGCGTCTATGCGATTCCGCCCGGCTGTATGGCCGGAGCAGGTGTGGACGGCTGGAATTTTTCCAACGGCTGCTCAGCGCCGATCCATATCACCCTTCTGGACAACACCGCTTCCTTCATGTCCGGCGTCAGTGAGATGTATCAGCGCCGGGGACGTACGGATGTAAATATAGTTGCCATAGCCGGTGACGGAGCTACAGCAGACTGCGGTTTCCAGAGCCTGTCCGGCGCCGCGGAGCGCGGGACAAAGATGCTCTATATCTGCTATGACAATGAAGGATATATGAATACAGGTTATCAGCGCTCCTCCACAACCTCCCTGGGGTCGAGCACATCAACAACTCCGGCCGGCGCGGCTATAAACGGCAAGGAACAGCAGCAGAAGTATCTTCCGCTGATCATGGCCATGCATGAGGTTGAGTACTGCGCCGCCGCTTCCCCTTCTAACATGCCGGATCTGGTCCGAAAGATCCAGAAGGGACTGGAGGCAGGCAAAAGAGGCTTCGCCTACCTGCACGTCTTCTCTCCCTGCCCCACCGGTTGGAAATTTGCTCCCGACCAGTCCATAGAAGTTGGCAAAAAGGCCGTTGCCTCCAACATGTTCCCCATCTGGGAGAAAGAAAACGGACAGTTTAAGGTCACTGTAAACCGTAATCCCATAAGTGTTGCCGAGTTTGTTAAGGGAATAGGCAAGTTCTCAAAACTGACGGCCGACGAGATAGATGCCATCCAGGAGATGGTCGACAGAAGATATCAGACACTTTTACACCTTGCCGGGGAATAAAGCACTTCCTCTTTTCCTCACACAAGGACAGGACAGTTCAATCGGACCCCACTGATTGCAAACCTCTGCCGGGGCTTTTTGTGCCGCGGCAGAGGTTTTTTCCGTCTCTGCATACTTTTTTTGAATCGTTGACTGTGGTATAATTTTACACTGAAAAAATTTCGGATATTGCCAGCTTATAAGTTTAGAGAAGAGGTTATTTAATTATGGATACAGTACTGCAGCTTGTCCAGCAGATCATTATCATGTTTATCCTTGCGGGGATCGGTTTTCTGCTCTTTAAGGGAGGAAAGATATCGCAGGAGGGCAGCAAGGCCATCGGCAATATGCTGATCTATGTTTCCCTGCCGTCTGTTATCATAAGGGGCTTCCTTGTCGAGCGGACCGCGGAAAATGTACGGGGCCTGCTGGTCAGTGCCGTGCTGGCGGCCCTTTCACTGGCTGTCTGCTTTGTCCTTTCCCGGATATTCTTCCGCAAGGATTCCATGGCGGCTTTCGCTTCGTCCTTTGCCAATCCCGGCTTCTTCGGCATCCCGCTGATCATGGGACTGCTGGGAGATGGGGCTGTGTTCTATGTGGCTGCCTTCATCGGTTTTATAAATATCACGCAGTTTACATACGGCAAGGTGCTGATGACAGGAGACAGAAAAAGTATGAGTGCGAAGCAGGTTCTGACCGCGCCCTTCGTTTTTGCTCTGGCCATCGGTCTGATCCTTTTCTTCACACAGCTGCAGCTGCCGGCTATTATATTAAAGGGTATGGAATTTACGGCGGGGATCAATACTCCGCTGGCCATGTTTTCTGTCGGCATCTATCTGGCCCAGACAGACCTGGCTTCAATGTTCCGCAAGAAGATCCTTTACCTGATCTCCCTTTCCAGAATGATCATTATCCCGCTGATCTTCGTGCTGATGCTGAAATTCGTCCCTAACACCTGGTACGATATAAAGCTGGCAGTCCTCATCGCCTCCGCCTGCCCGGTCGGCTCCAATATCGCCGTTTACGCTCAGCTCTATGATGAAGATTACCGATATGCCGTGGAGACGGTCGTAGTCTCCACCCTGCTGTCCATCATCTGCGTGCCCTTTGTCGTCTATATAGCGGAGCATTTCTGGTAAGAGAGACCTGTTTCTTTTATATAAAATGTCCCTTTTTCAGCCTTCCGCATCCAAGCTGCCCTCGGGCAGCTTTTTTTTGAATTTCCAAACCGCAGGAAATGATGTACTATAATATCATATGCATAAAAGATTCTGATTTTCCGGCTGGAAGATGGGAGATTTATTGTGCCTAAAGACAAGGAAAAGATCGAGAAGCTGGCCGGGGAGGTTCTGAACCTGTCCAGAAATACCCTGGCGATCCATCTTCGCTTTCTGGACAGAGCCGTCAGCATGCTCCAGCTGCAGAACCTGCCGGACCTGAGGGGCATGAAGGTGAATGGGAGCACCATTTTCTATGACCCGGTGCGGGTACTGCAGGATTATAAAGAGGAGAGATCCCGGGTACCGCGGGCCTATCTGCACATGATCCTGCACTGCGTATATCAGCATTACTGGACAAGTGCCCAGGTTGATCAGGACTGCTGGGATCTGGCCTGCGACATCGCGGTCGAGGACACCATCAGCGCCCTTGCCCTGCCGGCTCTGCAGACGCGGCGGGCGCAGCAGCAGAAAGAGGTTCTGGACGGGCTTCGCAGTCAGGTCCGCTATCTGACGGCGGATATGCTTTACCGTTATTTCATAAACGCAGATCTGTCTCCGGAGGACATAAGCCGGCTGCGGGCCCTGTTTGGTACGGATGCGCACGGGGACTGGTATAAAGAGGAGGATCCGCAAAAACGGCCCCATAAGAAAGAGGGCGGCGGAAAGAATAAGGAAGATCCCGATCAGGAGTCCCAGTCGGATGGCAGCAGCGGTGAATCATCCGATGAGGATGAAGAGGAAGATAACCAGGATGAAGATCCGGATGATATTCCTTTGAGCCCGCCTGGCGGAGGCGGCAAGAAGCGCCTGCAGGACTGGAAAGATACAGCCCGGCAGATGAAGATGGACCTGGAATCCTTTTCCAAGGGAAAGGGAGACGCGGCCGGTTCTCTGCTGCAGAATCTGCAGTCTGTCACCCGGGAGAAATACGACTACCGGGCTTTCCTGAAGAAATTTGCGGCCCTGGGCGAACGGATGAAGATAAACCAGGACGAGTTCGATTACATTTTCTATACATACGGTCTGAAACTGTATGGGAAAATGCCCCTGATAGAGCCGCTGGAGTATAAGGAGACGAAGCAGATCCGCGAATTTGTCATCGCCATCGACACTTCCGGTTCGACGGCCGGGGACCTGGTGCAGACATTTCTGCAGAAGACCTATAATATCCTCAAACAGGAGGAGAGCTTCGGCAGACGCTTCAACCTGCACATCATCCAGTGCGACGCGGATATCCAGACGGATATTAAGATCAGCAATCAGAATGAATTCGACCGCTGTATGGAACATATGCAGCTGCGGGGCATGGGAGGAACGGATTTCCGGCCGGTCTTTAATTACGTGGACGAGCTGATCGAGAAGAAGGAGTTTACCAATCTCAAGGGGCTGATCTATTTTACGGACGGGTACGGGATATTTCCGCCCAGGCAGCCGGCCTATAAAACGGCATTTGTGTATATAGAAGAGGGCTATGAGAATCCGCAGGTACCGCCCTGGGCGATAAAGCTGGTCCTGCAGCCGGAAGATATAGGGGAGATATAAGTTATGAATATAAAAGAAGCCAAAGAGCAGATCAGAAATGCCATGACGGCCTATTTTACAAAGGATGAGACGGGCGAGTACATTGTGCCGGTCGAGAAGCAGCGGCCTGTTTTCCTGATGGGGCCTCCGGGGATAGGGAAAACAGCTGTTATGGAGCAGATCGCCTCCGAGATGGGCGTGGGACTTCTGTCCTATTCCATGACCCACCATACAAGGCAGAGCGCGCTGGGACTTCCCTTTATAGAGCATAAGACCTATCAGGGGAAGGAATATGACATTTCCGAGTATACCATGAGTGAGATCATTGCCGCCGTCTATGACATGATGGAGGAGACAGGGGTGAAAGAGGGTATACTCTTCCTGGACGAGATAAACTGCGTGTCCGAGACTCTGGCCCCGGTCATGCTGCAGTTCCTCCAATATAAGGTATTCGGCCGCCACAGGGTACCGGAGGGCTGGATCGTGGTGACAGCCGGCAATCCCCCGGAATACAACAATTCCGTCCGCGAGTTCGACCTGGTTACCTGGGACCGGCTCAAACGGATCGACATAGAGCCG
Organism: uncultured Eubacteriales bacterium; assembly: GCA_900317095.1. Lineage (GTDB taxonomy): Bacteria > Bacillota > Clostridia > Lachnospirales > Lachnospiraceae > UBA2912. The sequence goes on from ONFL01000089.1 coordinate 20,495, forward strand.
GATTATGATGTCTGGAAGGAGTACGCCTATGGAAAGGGTGTCCATCCTTCAGTCCTTACCTATCTGGAGCTGAAAAAGGCTGACTTTTATATAGTGGAATCGGCTGTGGAGGGTAAACAGTTTGTCACTGCCAGAGGCTGGGACGACTTAAGCCAGATGATAAAGCTCTATGAGATGAATGATCTTGAGGTTGACCAGAAGCTGATAGGCCAGTATATCCAGCATCCCCGGATCGCCAGGGATTTTGCGGTTTACTATGACCTCTTCCGCAAATACAGGAGTGATTACCAGGTTGACAAGATCCTGGCGGGAAAGGCTCCCCAGGAGATCCGCCGGCGGGCGGCCGGAGCCCGCTTCGACGAGCGCCTGTCCCTGATCGGTATGCTGCTGGACGGGGCAGGTGACTGCGTCAGATCCGCCATGCAGGCCGGCCGGGTGGTTAAAAGTCTGATGACAGTTCTTGTCAGCCTTAAGGGGAAGATGCTGAAAACGGACAGGACGCCTGCAGAGCATATGGAGGAGCTGACGGATGAGAAAAGAAAGCAGCTGGCAGCCGGCAAAAAGTCCGGTGCTCTGTCAAGGGAGGAGCAGGGAGACGTAAGAGCCCTGATCCGCATCATGGAAGAGGAGGACAGGCTACTGGCAGGAGCAGAATCCGCTGCCGACGCCATGGCTGTATTGCAAAAGGACTTCACTGCCAGGACCGCCGGCATGAAGAAAGCTGTTTCCGATGCATCTTCAGCCCTTTCCAATATGTTCCGTTTCTGCGAACAGGCCTTTGAAGAAGGGCAGGAGATCCTGATCCTGGTGCGGGAGCTGACCATAAATCCGGTTACATCCGCTTTCATTAACAAATACGGCTGCCAGGAATATTTTAAGCACAATAAGGATCTGCTGGTCTATGACCGGCAGCAGGAAATAGATAAGGAACTGGCAGACCTGAAGTTAGACTAAGGGGAGAAAGGGAAATGGACGAAGCACAAAAGAGGGTACTGGAGCTGGAGGAGGCGGTCCTGAAGGGATCACTGGAGGATTTGCAGAGGCTCCTCGACGGGAGCGGCTGCTTTGAGGTGACGGCCCGGGCTCTGGGGCTGGCGGTCAGATACCGCGGTCTGGATTTCGTGCGGGAGCTTGTCAGCCATGGAGCGTCCTTTGCCTATGATAAGGATGACCGGGCGCTCTGCGAAAAGTACAGCCTGGTCCAGCGCACGGATGCCGGTACCTACTGTACGGAGTTTTATCTTCTGGCTGTGCCTGAGAAGCTGGATCTGGAAAATTCCTACCCTTACCTTTTCACTCCCCTATATGGGATACCGAAGATACCCGTTCTCAGGGAGAGAGAAAGAGCCCCCTTAAGCCTGGAGGAAAGGATGCGGGCAGTAAAATTTCTTTCCGGGCAGCAGGCCGGTCTTTCCCTGGATGAAATGCTTTTCTGGGCCCTGAGCCGGGGAGAGATCTCCTGCGCGGATGCCCTCATGGAAATGGGTGCTGATCTGGATACGGATCCGCCGTCTTATTCGGATTATGGCGTCTGGACCTGGCTGGACATTATCACAAGCGGCATGCGGTCCCTCTACTGGAACGAGTATGTCTACCGCCTGTCCATGCTGGAGGAAGAGCAGCTGCTGCCGGTCCTTACCCGCTTTGCAGGTCTGGCAGAGGCTAAGGGGAAGAGACTGATCCTCGACCAGAAGATGACTGACCAGCTGAAGTGGAATGACCGCTCCCTGTCCTTTGCCCTGCAGCACATGGATTCGTCTGCCGTTGACCGCAGGAAAGCCCTGGAGTCGGTCATTTCCAGGGATCAGGCAGCGGCCCTGGCCGTCATGGCGGATTCCGGATGGCTGGGAGAGAAGTCTCTGCGGGAGGGCATGATAAAGTATGCCAGGGACAATAAATACAACGAAGCCCTGGCCTGGCTGATGGATTTCAAGAGCAGAACGGTGGATACCGCGGCGGAGGCTGCCGAGGAAGAAGCACGGATGTTCCAGATGCTTATGGAAGACCCGGCATCTGAATCGGCCCTTCGGCGGAAATGGGATTTCCGGGACCAGGAGGATGGGAGCCTGATGATTGCCGCCTATAAGGGCAGCGAGGAGGAGATCCTGCTGCCGGCCTCCATCGGGGGCAGGCCTGTGACCGCTGTCGGCAGCATGGCTTTTTCAGCAGGAAAAGGGAAATTTGCCGCTGCCAATGGAAACCGGAACCGTAAGATCCGGGAGGTCCTTATCCCGGAGGGCTTCACCAGCATTGGGGGAAATGCCTTTCGGGACTGCACGGCGCTGGAAAGACTGGAGCTTCCTTCCACGATCCGGCAGATAGGACCCGGGGCCTTTGCAGGCTGCGAAAAGCTGAAATATCTGACTCTGCCGGAGCAGGCAGTGATCGGGGACCGGGCTTTTGCGGGCTGCCGGAGCCTGCCGGCAGAAAATGGCTTCCTGATCTATGAGCACACGCTTTATGCCTGTTTTGCGCCGGACGGACAGGACCTGGTCATCCCCGACGGGTTAACCAGCATCGCCGGGGGTGCCTTCTTCCGCAGGGATATGTCTTCCCTGTTCATCCCGGAGACTGTGACAAGGATCGGGGAGGGGGCTTTCAGAATGACGGCCGGCCTGCGAAAGGTCACCCTGCCCGGGGGTATTATCTGCATTCCTGTCGAAGCCTTTGCCGACTCTGATCTGCAGGAGGTGGATCTGCCGCAGAGCCTGGAAGAGATAGGGGACCGGGCTTTCATATACCTGGACCGGATGAAGACCGTCCGCATCCCCGGCGGAGTGCGCCGGATCGGCAAGGATGCCTTCTATCATACGGGGATGGAGCAGGTGTTTTTTGCCGGAAACAGTCTCAGGATCATAGCAGAGCGGGCTTTCAAGTATGTTCGGAGTCTGCAGGATATAGAACTGCCTGCCGGCCTGGAACAGATCGGAGACGGGGCTTTCGCCTACACAGGCCTGAAAAAGGTCACTTTGCCGGAAGGACTGAAGGAGATTGGCCCGGCTGCTTTTGAATGCACAGATCTGGAAGAGATTCGCATCCCGGCCAGTGTAAGAAAGATCGGCCGGCGGGCCCTGCGGTCCTGCGGACAGCTGCGCCATATCTTCATACCGGGGCCGCAGACAGAGATCGGCCCGCAGCTGCTGGGTCGTGAAGACAGCAGGCAGGACTGGCGGCAGCTGACCGTCCACACGCCTGCCGATTCCGCGGCGGAAAAATATATGAAAGAGCATTATAACGTCAAAGCCATACAAATGCCATAAAAATATCTGCGGCTTTCCGGTAAATCCAGGAAAACCGCAGATATACTGCTTTTTGCAATGATTGATATCCGGCAGGGGTCTGCTCTTACAGGATCCTTCCCAGCCAGGGCAGCTTCTTTAACGCCCGGATGGTGACATAAGACAGGCAGAAAACCAGGACATCCAGCAGCAGAAGGACCGGGAGACCGGCTTTCAGAGGATTCACGCCCATGCCAAAGTAAATGATATGGAAATAGAGAACATGGATCAGATAAATGCCAAAGGAGCAGCGGTCTATCCCGGTAAGGATCCGGAACACCGCTTTCTCATTCTTCGGCCTCGGCGCCGCTTCACTCCGGTTGATTCCTGCTTCTGCTGCGGTCTGGCCATTTCTGTTTCCTGCCCTGCTCTGACAGGTCCCGGTTCCTTCCCCGCTCCAACCGGTTCCGGTCTCTTTACCGAAAGCCCTTCGAAATATCAGGAAGACAAGCTGGGACTGGACGATGACCGGCAGAAATGAGTAGTCGGAGAGAAGTCCCAGCAAAACGGACTGATTCCTGTTCCAGCCAATCCCGGTCAGTACCATGAGTAAAATGGTCAGCGCCGCAGTCAGGATCAGAAGGAGGACCGGGCTCATACGGACATTTTCCTTTCTGCCAAACTGCCAGCCCAGGAAAAGGTAGAGGGGATAGATTGTGTAGGTGCAGATGTAGAAGCCGATTGAAGATCCTGTGACGGTCCGCAGCAGAGGAACCAGTGACTGGAAGATCAGGTACATGAGAAGCAAATAGCGCAGCTCCTGCTTTTTCGCCTGGGCTGAGATCATCCGGTAGAAGGGCAGGAGCAGGTAGATGGCTATGACCATATAGAGATACCAGAGTGTGCTCCAGCTGGTTCCCGTTACGGTCCGGACCAGCCAGCTGCGCAGCAGGGCCGGTAGAGAACGGAGCTGACCGCCGATGGCTTCGTCGCAGATTTCATAGACGAGAGTGAAGAGGAAGAGGGCCTGGAGGATCCGCAGGACATACCTGCCGAAGATCTTCTTCAGCGACATTTCCCGGGCGGGGTCCAGAAGAAGAACGCCCGTTACCATGGCAAAGCAGGGAACCGCCCAGAGCATGGCATTTCTCACGATCAGAGCTGCCCGGCCCTGGGCCGGATCCAGCGTAAAGGCCTGCCCCACCAGGAGGCTCCCGTGCAGGAAAACGATAGCAATGCAGGCAGCTGCCCGCAGATAGGTCAGATAAGCAATGTTATTCTTTTTTTTCGATTCAGTCGGCATAATTCTCTCTCATATGAGGAAACCCGGACAGTATCCTGCCCGGGTCCCCAAACACATTCTTCCGTGTGATCATTCTTCTACCTGGGGGGCATTGTCTCCGCTGCCGCCATAGGTTGCTCCCTGTCCGTTCAGACAGCCCGCGTTGGGATCGGATGCCGGAGCGGGTTCTGCTGCCGGAGCGGGTTCTGCTGCCTGGGCGGGCTCTGCCGCCGGCTGGGACTGGACAGGCTGTGAACTGTAATCCTGCTCCTGACCGGCCTGACCGTTATCAGAGGAGGTTGTCTGCGCCTGTGTCTCCTCGGCGGTTTCCGGCAGAGCAGTTTCCTCCGTCTCCGTCTCCAGAGCAGTCTCGGCAGTCTCAGTTTCCGTCTCTGTCTCCAGAGCGGTCTCGGTTTCCGTCTCGGCACTCTTATCTGTCTTGCTGCCGCAGCCGGCAAATAACATACCTGCTGTAAGAGCTGCTGCAGCGAAAATAGTAGTGAATTTTCTGGTCTTCATAAAATAATCTTTCCTTTCTGATTCAGTCTTCCTGACTGTTCTGTCTGATCTTACGATCCGGTATTTCGGCCAAATTTTCCTGTCAGTTCATTCTCTTATACTTAACATACTGCCAGGTTCCCGGGGACCCGTAGTTGAACATATATCCGTTCACACCGGAATTATTCTGAAAATCAGGATCGCAGACATACATTTTTCCGTTGGACTTGCTGGTAATCTCAAGCCAGGAATGAGGGCCGAAGCCGCCGTTTATGTAGGGAACCTGGCCTGTCATCTGATGAACATCATACCCAAGCACCCGGGCCATGGCATAGAAGGTTCCTGCCATAACGTAGCAGTTTCCTATCTTATTCTGGAAGCCCCTGCGGGCATAATAGGCAGAACCCAGGGAAGGATCCACGGGCACGCCTTTAAGGGTAAATTTGATCTGGGAAGCAGACCAGTCAAAGGCCGGGTGAAGCTTGCCGCCGACCTGCTTCAGCACAGCCTCGGCCATCTTATAAACGTCTGCCGGGACATCTACCTTGCCCTTCTTGGCGCAGACACTTTTATCTCCAAAATGGAAAGTTCCGTTAGCGTTAAAGTTGACTTTACCCTTCAGAACAATCCACTCGCCAGACTTGTTGCTGGCCGTTCCGTTGTATGTGAAATCCACCTTGCCGTTTTTGTCAATGTACCACCAGCCGCTATTATTGCGGGCTACGGTCGGGCCGGGCATTACCTTGTTCTTCACCAGATTGTACCAGCCGTCGCCGACCCGCTTCACATCGGTGACATTGAGAGTGACTTTTCCTTTTTCCGCATACCAGGTTCCGTTATTATAGGGAGCGAAGCCGGTATATCCGAAATCCACCTTGCCGTTTTTGTCAATGTACCACCAGCCGTTCTTATTGCGGGCTATGGTCGGGCCGGGCCTTACCTTGCCCTTCACCAGGTTGTACCAGCCGTCTGGCATCCTTTTTACATCCGTAACATTGAAATTGACTTTTCCATTTTCCACATACCAGGTTCCTTTATTATAGGGAGCGAAGCCGGTATATCCGAGATCCACCTTACCGTTCTTGTCAATGTACCACCAGCCGTTCTCATTGCGGGCTATGGTCGGGCCGGGTGTCAGTCTGCCATTGACCAGATTGTACCAGCCGCTCCTTCCGTTCACGTTTACATTCTGGACGGTGGTCAGATCATCCGCGATTTTCCCGTCAAGAAAATAGTAAAGCTGTCCGTTAACCTCGCCGAATTCCTTATCAAGGAGATCCGGAGCTTCCGTCTCAGTCTCACTCTCGGCTTCTGTCTCAGTTTCCGTCTCTGTTTCGGTTTCTGTCTCGGTTTCTGCCTCAGTTTCCGCCTCAGTTTCGGTTTCTGCTTCAGTTTCAGTTTCGGACTCTACAGCTGTCCCGGCTGCGCTTTCAGGCTGCGCCGCCAGGGACGATTGTGGGAACAGGGTCGCTGTCATGGCCAGAGCCAGAAAGCCAGCTGTCCATTTTCCAAATCGTTTCATACCAAATCCTCCTCTTGAGCTTTATACTACCGGAACATTATATCAGATTTCCCCCCCCCCCCCCTGAAAAGCGCAACGCGTTAATTCGTTAGAGTGCCCTCGGCCAGCGCATACTGATCGACGCTGACTGCCTGGCTGGCCCTCCTCCCGACGATTAAATTCTCATGAATCAGAACAACAGGACAGTTAGTCGCTATTTACCGTTTACAGAAATTTGTAGTGCTATATCGTATCTCTTGTGGTACAATAATTTGCAACTAAATCGTAACTAATTTGTAATTATTTACCCGCAGAGGAGATGTATATTTTGCATTTTATAAAGAAGATACGAAGGACTGCCGCCATGTTCTGCGCGGGTCTGACATGTATGAGCATGGTTTCTCCCGCCCTGGCACAGGAAGTGGATCCGGCAGGCACGGCGCAGACAGAAGAATCCGCCCAGTCTGAAGAGGTGCAGACAGAAGAATTCGCCCAGTCTGGCGAGGTGCAGACAGAGCAATCCGCCCAGTCTGACGGGGAGTAGGCAGAAGAGTGTGTCCGGACGCTGCGCTATGAAGACGACAGCATAGAAGTGACGGCAGAATTTGCCCGGGGCGAGCAGGTCCCCCAGGGAACCCGCCTGGTCGTGACCCCGGTTACAGACCAGTCAGCGGATTACAATTATGAGGCCTACATGCAGGCCCTCAATGACTACGAGAACGACAAGGCACAGGAAGGGCCGCAGACCCAGACCATAGACGGGGAAGAGCTCTCCCTGGTCAGCGGGGAGAATCTTTACAGCCAGGACAACACCCTGCTCTATGATATTCGTTTCTGCTATGATCAGACCGGCCCCGACGGCAGCGTGCAGACCCTGGAGTTTGAGCCGGAGGAGGGCAGTGTCAGTGTGACCATGCAGCTGTGGGAGAATCAGCTCTCTGATCAGATAGGCGCTCAGGACGCTCAGAGTGTGGAGGTCGTTCACATGCCGGCGGATGAGCAGGCACAAGAAGCAGAACTTTCCCCTGAGGATGTCGATGTGCAGACAGTTGCCGATCCGGATGTGGATCTTGTCGGACAGGACCAGGTTTCTTTCCAGGCGGACAGCTTTTCTGTCTACGGACTTGTTGTAAAGGCAATAGGAATAGACGTTTCCGAACATAACGGGGATATAGACTGGGATAAGGTCCGCGATGCGGGCATTACATTTGCCTTCATCCGCGTGGGCGGCCGCTACTACGGTAAAAGCGGCAGCATTTACAACGATGATAATTTTGAGAAAAATGTAGAGGGGGCCCTGGCAGCCGGCATTAAGGCGGGCGTCTATTTTTACTCCACGGCTATCACAGAGGAGGAAGCCGTGGAGGAGGCCGACTACACCCTGGATAAGATCCGGGACTACGATATCACTTACCCGGTCGTTTGCGATTACGAGGAGCTCTATACCCATGACGGCTATCATCCCCGGCCCCAGTACCTGTCGCCCCAGGAGCACACGGACTGTGTCACGGCTTTTATGGATCATATAAAAGACCAGGGCTATGAGACGGCTCTTTACTGTTCCAAGAGCTTCCTCACAGATGATTATTTTGAAATGGAGCGGCTGGCGCCTTATAAGACCTGGCTGGCCCAGTATAATGACGAAGTGACCTATGAGGGTTATTATGATTTCTGGCAGAACAGTGACACCGGCAAAGTGAACGGCATCGGAAGCGGCGTCGATATGGATTATGAGTACGGGCTGAGTCAGGAGATTGCGGAACAGTACGGGGATGCTCTGCCGGAAGGAAGCTGTTATATTGCCAGCGCGGCGGATCCGGCATATGTTCTGGATATTTATAATGGTTCCTGCGATGACGGAGCGAAGGTACAGCTTTTCAGCAGAAATGGGACACAGGCCCAGCACTTTAAGATAATTGCTGTCCGGGACGGTTATTATCAGATCATAAACGAGAAATCCGGCATGGCCCTGGAGGTCGAAGACAGCAGCCGGCAGGCCGGGGCAGCTGTCATCCAGTCCGCTGCTGACGGTATGGCCGGACAGCTGTGGAGGGCCCATAAAAATGAGGACGGCTCCTATACGCTGATGGCTGCCTGCAGCGGAAAAGTGCTTTGCACAGCCGACGAAAATCCCGCTGACTGGACAGGTATAGAGCAGGCAGACGATGACGGAAGCCTGTCAGTGCACTTTCTGCTGGAAAGCGCCGTTGTCAGCCTGAAAGAAGTGGATGGGGCTCTGTGTTATTGTGAAGGAGGACACGTCCGCACGGATATAAATGGCCTGATTCTGGTAGATGGAGATCTCTGGTATCTGGAAAACGGCCGCGTGCGCACAGATTACAGGGGACTGAAGAAAGTCGGGGAAACCTGGTATAATTTTTCCGGCGGCTGTGTTGTGACCGGCTCTCCCAGGCTGGTAAAGTTAGGGACGACCTGGTGGTATGTGGACAGCGACGGCAAGGTAGATAAAAGCTTTTACGGCCTGCAGCAGCTGGGAACCACAAAGTGGCTGTGCATAAGCGGCAGGGTGCGCAAGGATATCAGCGGCCTGGTCAAGATCGGGCAGGACTGGTATCACATATCCGGCGGCCGTCTAATAGAAGGAAAGACGCTGGTAAAGCTGGGGACGACCTGGTGGTATGTGGGCAGCGACGGTAAGGTCGATAAAAGTTTTCAGGGCCTGCAGAAACTGGGAACCACATTCTGGTACTGCCGCTATGGCAGGGTGCAGTTCTCCGCCTATATCAGCCGTTACAGCTGGGGCGGCAGGACCTGGCGGATCAGAGCAGGACGGGCGCAGCAGATCTGAGACTTTTCCATTTGATTTATTCATGAAAAAAATGCGGATTCCGCAAAAATTTCAGATATACGATTGGGGTATCCGCAGTGAGATCCGGATTTAATAAGGGGGCAGCCGCACAATCAAGTGCGGCTGCCCCCTCAGGCTTTCGTTTATTATTTTCCCGGATCAGTCCAGACTGTCTATCAGATCCAGGCAGTGGGTCTTGTTCATCTTCCGGCAGATCTCCAGGAACTTGTCGACCGGAACATTGTTGAGCTTCTTGTTGCCGCGGATATTGATGGAAACGGTATTCTCTGCAGCTTCCTTGTCGCCCAGCACCAGGATATAGGGATCCCTGTAATTGTGGAATTCCTTGATCTTGTTCTTCATATTGACATCGTTGTAGTCAGCCTCGACGCGGATGCCGTTCTCAATCAGCAGATCCTCTATCTTGCGGGCGTATTCGTTATGCTCGGGACGGATGGGCACGATGCCGACCTGCATCGGGGAGAGCCAGAAGGGGAAGCTGCCCTTGAAGTTCTCTATGATGATGCCGATAAAGCGCTCCAGGGATCCGTAGATGGCCCGGTGGATAACAACAGGCATCTGCTTGGATCCATCCTCAGCTGTATAGGTCAGGCCGAAATTGTGGGGCAGCTGGAAATCCAGCTGGATGGTGCCGCACTGCCATTCTCTGCCGATGGCATCTTTGATCTGCAGGTCGATCTTGGGACCGTAGAAGGCGCCGTCGCCTTCATTCACCTCATATCCGTCGGGACCGTACTTCTCGTCCAGGATCTCCTTCAGAGAGGCCTCAGCCCGGTTCCAGACTTCTATGTCGCCCATGAAGTCATCCGGTCTTGTGGAAAGCTCTGCCCGGTAGGTCAGGCCGAATGTATTGTAGATCTCGTCGGCGATGGAAATGATATCGGCGATCTCATCCTTTATCTGGGATTCCATAACAAAGGTATGATCATCATCCTGACGGAATTCCTGTACCCGCAGCAGGCCGTTGAGCTGCCCGGACTTCTCCTTGCGGTGAAGTACGTCGTATTCGCTGTAGCGGATGGGCAGTTCCTTGTAGGAACGGGTCTTGCGCTTGAATGTCAGCATTGCATTGGGGCAGTTCATAGGCTTGGCAGCCATGGTATCCAGGTTCTCGCGGTTGTAGACCAGGGAACCTGCCTCGATCTTGCTGCTCTTAACATCGGCGCCCTCATCCTCAAGGCTGTCGACCAGCTGGTCAACATTGACATCAGCCTTCGTAAAACCGTCCACGCCGGGAACGATAAACATGTTGTTGAGATAATGAGCCCAGTGGCCGCTGACCAGCCACAGACGCTTGTTGTTGATCAGAGGGGCAGCAATCTCGTGGTAGCCGTGCTTTCTCTGCAGCTGCCGGCTGTACTGCATCAGCGTGCGGTACATCTGCCAGCCTCTGGGCAGCCAGTAGGGCATGCCGGGAGCGGTCTCATTGAACATGAACAGCTCCAGCTGCGCGCCGATCTTTCTGTGGTCGCGCTCTTTGGCTTCCTGGATCATCTTTATGTGATCCTTGAGCTCAGCCTTTGTCGGATAGGCATAGAAATATACTCTCTGCATCCGGTCACGCTTCTCATCGCCTCTCCAGTAGGCCATGGAAGCGGCGTGGATCTTAAAGGCCGCGCCCAGAAGCTCCTGGGAATTGTCCACGTGAGGCCCGCGGCAGAGATCTATATAGTCATCTCCTGTATAGTAAACAGTAATCTTCTCATCCTCCGGAAGGTCTTCGATCAGTTCGGTCTTGAACTTCTGGTCCTTAAAAAGCTCCAGGGCTTCGGCTCTGCTGACTTCCTTGCGGGTCCATGCCTCTTTGCGATTTAAGATCTCGTGCATCTTGTTCTCGATGGCCGCGAAATCGTTCTCGCTGATAGACTGTCCCTCGGGAAGGACGAAATCGTAGTAAGCACCGTCATCGATCTGCGGTCCGATCGCGTACTGTACGTCCTTTCCGTAGATCTCGATCACGGCCTTTGCCAGAATGTGGGCCAGGGAGTGGCGGTACACTTCCAGATACTGCTGTTTGTCCATAATTAATAAACTCCTTTCAGTTTTGGACCCAACCAGGATCCTTTTTTCTTTACAGGCAATATTTATTATAAAGCATTTTCAAAATAGGGCAAGCGAAAAGAGAGCTAAAAAGGGAATAATCTGCGGCGAGAACCTATCGGTTCCTCTTTTTTTGTTGATTCTTTTCAGGGGAAAATGTAAGATAGTACTTGCGCAGCCATCTGAACCGGGAAGAAAAGGAATACAGAGGGCTGAATCTATCTTAAGGAGACTTTATGGCGAAGATTCTGACAACGATAAACGATTATATCTGGGGGGCACCGCTGATCATTTTTCTGCTGGCGACGGGGATCTACCTGTCTGTCCGTCTGCATTTTCTGCAGTTTTCAAAGCTGAAGCTGGCATTTCATCTGGTACTGCATTCTAATGACAGCGAATCGGAGGGAGATGTGAGCGGGTTTCAGGCCCTGTGTACGGCCCTGTCTTCGACGATCGGGACAGGCAACATAGTGGGCGTGGCCACGGCTATCGCGGCCGGCGGTCCGGGAGCCCTTTTCTGGATGTGGGTCAGTGCTTTTTTTGGCATGGCAACAAAATACAGCGAGGGTCTGCTGGCCATAAAATACCGGGTGAAGGATGAGAACGGCCAGATGGCCGGCGGCCCCATGTATTATCTGCAAAATGGACTGGGCAGCCGGGTCCTTGCCAGGCTCTTTGCCATTTTCGGCATGCTGGTGGCCCTGCTGGGGATCGGGACATTTACCCAGGTCAAGTCTATCGCCAGTGCCCTGACCCTGGGATTTTCTGTTCCGGCCTGGGTTACTGCCATCGGCCTGACTGCCGTTGTCGCCTTCGTCACGCTGGGCGGGATCAGCCGGATCGCGGCGGTAGCGGAAAAGGTTATCCCCTTTATGTGTGTCTTCTATATTGGAGGAGTCATCCTGATCCTTGCAACACATATCAGCGCTCTGCCGGCAGCACTTGGTCTGATCCTGAAGACGGCTTTTACCCCCGATGCCATATTCGGGGGCGGCCTGGGGGCGGCGATCCAGAAGGGTATCTCCCGGGGCATTTTCTCCAATGAGAGCGGCCTGGGAAGCGCCCCGATCGCGGCGGCAGCTGCCAGGACAGATTCCTGCGTGGAGCAGGGCCTGATCTCCATGACCGGAACATTTATAGATACCATCCTGGTCTGCACCATGACAGGCCTGGCCATTGTTATCACGCAGGCGGAGCTTCCGTCCCTGGGCCTTAAGGGAGCGGCCATGACGACCTATGCCTTTAAGCAGGGCATGCCGGTTCCCCTTATCGGGAAATATATCGTTAACATCGGACTTATATTTTTCGCCTTTACAACCATCATAGGATGGAACTATTATGGGGAAAGATGTGTATACTATTTAAAAGGAATCCGGGCCATCAGGCCTTATAAGATCATCTTTATTATTTTTGTTGCCATCGGGCCTTTTCTGTCGATTGATTCCATATTTATCCTGGCCGATATCGTGAACGGACTCATGGCTGTACCCAATCTGATCGGTCTTTGGGGCCTGCATAAGGTGGTCCTGGATGAGACCAGAATGTACTTTAAAGGAAAGAAAGTGTCATTTCAAAATGAAAGAAAAGCAATTTGATATAAATGGAGACGGTCTGTCCATTCGGGCCCGGATCATGTCTGAAGGGAATCTGCGGACATTTGACCGGGTCATCCTGTGCACACACGGTTTTGGCAGCAGCAAGGATGTAGCCAATATCACCCGCTTCGCCGAAAAGGAGCTGGCCAAGCACGGCAGCGATGCCGTTCTGGCCTTTGACTGGCCGGGCCACGGCAGGGACAGCCGCAAGAAGCTGGAGATCAGCGTCTGCATGAACTACCTGGATCAGGTCATAAGCTATATAAAGGATACTTTGCAGGCAAAATACATTTATAATTATTCTGTCAGCTTCGGCGGCTATCTGACCCTCCGCTATTTGGTTGATAAGGGCAATCCTTTCACCCGCATTGTTCTGCGGGCTCCGGGACTGCGCATGCATGACCTGATGTTGAAAAATGTAGAGGAGGCGGACAGAGGACGCCTGGAGAAAGGCCGCGAGGTGGAGGTCGGCTTCGAGCGGAAGATGAAGATAGACCGGTCTATCTTTGATGAGCTGGCAGCGGTTGATGTGCGCAAGTATGAATATTTCGACTGGGCGGACGACATGCTGGTCATCCACGGGACAAAAGATGAGATGGTACCATTTGAAGATTCCCGGCAGTTCTGCGATAATAATGTAATAGAACTTTTTGCTGTAGAGGGGGCGGACCATTCTTTCCGCAATCCCCAGTATATGGATATGGCCATTCACAGGGTCATAGAATTTTTCTCACCTGAGAACGTGAAAGAATAAGGAAGCGGTGAGTATGCGTAAAAACGGACGAATGATCCGGAAACTGAAAGCGGCCCTGTTGGCGGGACTGCTGGCAGCGGGGCTGGTTCTGCCCGGCGGCAGGGCATTTGCGGCCCAGGAGATCGCCGGGGAAAATGAGACCGCCCTGGCCCAGGAGACAGATTCTGCGGAAACAGAAGGCGGGGCAGAAACAGAGAACGGTACCCAAAATGGGGCTGAAACGGAAACAGATGCGGAAACGGAAGACCAGACTGCAATGGAAACAGAGGCGGAGACAGAAACAGAAAGCGAGACGGAGACAGAGCCTGAGACAGAAACGGAGAGTGAAACAGAGACCGAAGCGGCAGCAGATCTCCTGGGGATGGGGCCGGTCATATTTATAGGGGACTCTTATAGTGTGGGCTATAGTATAGATCCGTCGCCCCATTGCGGCCCTAAGTGGCAGATGCTGCTTGCCGGAGAACTGGGCCTGCATGTTGCTGCCAGCACCGCGGCAGGCGGGTATGGATTCTGCAGAGCAGAAGTCAGTAAGTATTTCATAGACCTTCTTGCGCAAAACTATAAGCAGATTCAGCAGTCTCAGACAGCTCCTGATCAGGTGAGATGGGTTATTGTCACCGGCGGCTATAATGATAAAAATGAAAGCGTATCTGCTATAACCAGCAGCATCGCCGCATTTGTCAGGAAGGCAAGGCAGTATTATCCGAATGCCAAAGTTGCCGTCGGCATGAGCGGATGGACAACTGATTCCAGCATACAGAATAACCTGCGTGAAAATGTGACAAAGGCTTACAGAGAGGGCGCGCAGGCAGCCGGCGCCGTGTTTATGAACAACATGGAATATGTACTTCGCAACGGGGAGGGCATGTTTTCTTCCGACGGCATTCATCCCAACGAAGCCGGCCAGCAGGCGCTTGCGGATGCAGCTAAGGACTTTCTCACTGCTTACCAGACCGGCAGCCGGACCCTGACCATCCGTTATCACGACAGCGCCGCCGGGAAAGTTACCCGCACGGTAACCTACAGTAAGTCTTCTATTGGAGCCAAGGTATTCACCCAGGCACAGGCAGGCCTGACGGACGGGAAGGGTACTCTGCTGGGCTGGTCTCTGGAGCGGGGGCGGGATGTCGTTGAGATTAACCCTGACCAGATCCTGACTTCTTCTTTCCTGCTGGGTCATTACCCGCAGATCGATCTTTACGCGATCCGTACGGACGCCCCCGCAGAGGGGAAAACAGGATTTGTCTCTCAGGGAAGCAATATGTACTATCTGACCAACGGAAGTATAGATACCTCTGCAAACGGCCTTATCCAGGATAAGAGCAGCAAGATCTGGTATGATGTGAAGAACGGCAAGGTAAATTTCGGCGAGAGCAGGCTGATAAAGCGTAACGGAGTCTGGTATTATACTGATCACGGAAAGATTACCTGGAGCTCCAACACCCTGGCCCAGGTTGGTGGAAGGGGAACCTGGTATTATATAAAGAATAGTCAGATAGACTGGACCTATACCGGCCTCTTCAAATACGGAGGCACCTGGTACTATATAAATAAAGGCAGGCTGGACTGGACTTACACGGGTCTGGTAAAGCACGGCGGCTGGTACTATGTGAAAAATGGGAAGCTGGATTGGACATACACCGGTCTGGTAAAATACGGCAGCAGCTGGTACTATGTAAAGAATGGGAAGCTGGACTGGACATACACCGGCCTGGCCAGGAACGGCGGCTGGTTCTATGTGAATAAAGGAAAAGTAGACTGGGCCTATAGCGGACCGGTTCTTTATAATGGGCGCTGGTACCGGGTTGTTAATGGAAAATGTCAGTCTCCTCTGCCGGCATAAAATAAGCTGATCCGGGGCAGATTTTTATCCGTATTTTCTGCAATTTTTTCTGTTTACTAATGCAGGGCCCTGCAATGTGTGATATAATGAATCAAAGAAGCTGTCTGACAATAAATGCGTACATTTACATTTATCACATAACTGTATAGGGAGGTATCATATGGTTAAATATGCAGTTCTCGTGGATGTAATGATAGCAGATCGTTCCTGCGGCGGAAATGTTTTAGGAATGTTTGACAGTGAAGAAGAGGCAGAACGGTTTGCGGTAGAGACGGTCGGTGACCTGGAGATTGAATGGCCTGGCAGGGCGGATGTTCACGTTGTGAGAGTCGAGGAAGCCTCACTGCGTGATAAAGAAGACTGGACATCTTTCAGCAGTGCAGATGTTCTGACGACCTATACCCTGGAGGATACAGAAGAGGAAGAGGGAGTTGAGTATGTCGGCTGAGAGGATCAGCAGACCGCAAAAAGCCCCGCAGGATCGGTCTGCGGGGCTTTTTCATTGGAACATCTTCCTTTACAGATTCTGTAGCAGCCCCGTGGACTGCAGGAAGAGGATGATCATGATAACAGGTGTAACATATTTTACCATGATGATATAGAGCCGTTTCCTTTTCATGGGCTGGCCGGTCGATTCCATCTCGTCAATGATCCATTTGGGCTTGAGGATCCAGCCGATCAGGATCGTGGACAGGAGGGAGATAAAGGGCATGAGGACGCTGTTGGAGACATAATCCATGAGATCCAGGAGCTGTCCGGCAGAACCGCTGGGCAGTGAGATTTCCATATAAAAGACGCTGTAGCCCAGGGAGATTATAATTGAGGCAATGGTGTAAACTATTGAAAGCACGCCGGTAACGCTTTTTCTGCTCTTGCCGGTGAGTTCAATGACATTTGCCACAATGGACTCGAAGACAGAAATACAGCTGGTCAGCGCAGCGAATGCGGCCATGATAAAGAACAGGGTTCCGATCACGTTCCCGGCAGAACCCATGGCTGCGAAGACTTTGGGCAGGGCTACGAACATGAGGCCGGGGCCGGCTGTCATGCCTTCTTTCCCGGGAAATACAAATACGGACGGGACGATCATCATGCCTGCCATCAGGGCGACCAGGGTATCAAAAAGCTCAATCTGGCTGATAGACTTGTTCAGATTGACGTCTTTCTTTACATAGGAGCCGTAGGTGATCATGATTCCCATGGAAACGGACAGGGAAAAGAAAATCTGGCTCATGGCATCCAGCAGGATCTGCAGGAAGCGCTTGACGGTAAGACCTGTCAGATCCGGTTTGAGATAGAAGAGCAGACCGTTTATTCCGGTGACAGTCTGGCCGGCATCATTTTCATGGTGCAGAGTCAGCGAAAATATGGCGATAAAGACGATCAGTACCATTAAGATGGGCATCATGAATTTGGAACAGCTCTCTATGCCGCCCTCCACGCCTCTGGAGATGATAACAGCCGTTATGATCATGAAAATAGCTGCATAAACAGAGGACTCAACGGAACTTGATATAAAGGATGTAAAATATCCTTCCTTTGCGGCGTCAGCACCGTGACCCGTCGCGAAGATGACGAAATATTTTGCGATCCAGCCGCCTATGACGCAGTAATAGGTCATGATGATGATTGGTACAATAAAGGTAATGACACCAAGGAACTTCCACCTGGGATTCATCTTTTCATAAGCCTGTATGGAACTTGCCTGTGTTTTCCGCCCGCATGCAATGTCGCTTGTCAGCAGCGTGAAGCCGAAGGTCAGGACCAGGATCAGATATATGATCAGAAAGAGTCCGCCGCCGTC
>ONFL01000064.1 GCA_900317095.1 uncultured Eubacteriales bacterium
ATACTGCGGCTGCAGCCGTATCTGGCTGACAACGGTGCCCTGCGGCCTGCTTAATATATAACGCAGCGCCTGTCCCACTTCCCGGGGATCCAGGCTGGCCAGCTCATCCGGATCAGCCTCGAAATCGGCATTACGGTAGAGGCCGGTCCTTGTCATATCCGGACAGATTTCTACAACCTTTACACCGTATTTGCGGTTTTCCGCAAACAGGCTCCTCCCAAAAGAGGAGAGGCCTGCCTTAGAGGCCCCGTAGGCGCAGCCGTGGGGATTGATCTGATCGGCCGTCACAGAGGAAATATTGATGATGAAGCCCCTGGTCTCCCGGATACAGCGCAGCAGCATCCCGCTGAGGATCAGCGGGGTTTCCAGGTTTACCCGTATCATTTCCCGGATCCGGGCAGGACTGATATCCTGGTGCTGGCCATAATATCCGACACCCGCCGCATTTACAAGAACAGAAATCTTCTCCTTGCAGAGCAGACTGCTGACAGCTTCTTCCACCCTGCCGGTCTGCAGAAGATCAAGGACCAGCGGATTCCATTGTCCTTCCGGGGCATCCGGGAAATATACTTTTGAGAAATCCCTGCCGATCCCGTAGACCCGATAGCCCATGTCCAGCAGGACACGGCAGACCTCGCTGCCGATCCCTCCGCTGGCCCCGGTTACCAGGGCTGCCTTTCCTTCCTTTATTATCCCGCCTTTTATCCCGCCGCTGTTATGCGTGTCATTTATCATATTTCAAACCTCATCAGCTGAAAAGGAATATCCTGTTTTCCGGCACATATGCAGACAGCTTTTCCTTCATAAAATTCTCCATTTCCCCGGCCAGCCGCGGATCATATTGATAATAGCCGCCGACATTTGTATAGGGATACTGGGCTGCCGCCGAGCAGGGCAGAACCCGCCGCAGATTCTTCAGATAGCCGGCCGAGATCCGGAATGTACCGATACTGAAATCCTCCACAGCCGTCAGATCTATTTCCCGGACAGTCTGCTCCAGCAGCTGCCCATAGGTCTCTTTCCAATCCGGGCAGACCAGCATGGGGTCAAAACAGAGCCGCACCCGCCGTCCTGCGCGGATCCCCTCTGCCGCGCAGGCTATGCGGGCCGCCAGCGGCGGAGTTCCATGCTCATATCGGCGAATGATTTCGTCCGGAGACAGCGTAAAAGCAAAAACAGCAGCCGGGCTTTGCGGGAGCCTTTCCCACATCTGCGCGGACGCGCTTTTTGTTCTCACCTCTATCGTAAGATCCGGGCAGGACGCGGAAAACTCCAGCCAGGAACTGCAGGCATCCGTGAAAGCGTCTGCCGCCGCCAGGTCTCCTTCATAGGAAACAGAAAGATAAGCCGGACCCTTTGCTGTCAATGCGCGGACTTTCTGAAAATAATCCTCCAGATTTACAAAAACCACCATATGACCCGAGGGATACATGCCTTTCAGGAAACAATACTCACAGTCGAATACACAGTTCATCGTGGACGAGGTGTAATAAAAATTCTGATTGCCGAAGTTCTGGCAGACCGGTGCCCCCGGATATACCAGCTCTCCCTCATCCGCTGCCAGGATCAGGGCAAGATCTCTGTGCTGACGCGAAGGATCCTGATTCGGCCTGTTGAAAATATCCTTGTAGTGCCCGATCTGCATGACCTGTACCCCGGGAAAATGGGCCAGCACAGCCCGGGTCCGAGGATGATCCCAGACCCGGCTTTCCACATAGATCCGGCGGAAAGCCTTCATGGGTTCCCTGATGGATGCGCCGGGTCTTCCCGGCACAAGCAGGAGCTTCTTCGTAAAATCTGCCAGCAGCTTCTTGCCCTGCCGGCGGTCGGCAGCCGGCAGCCGGCCCTGCTGCCTCATTCCGTCCAGTATCCCTGCCGCGTCTATGCCTGCCGCGCCTGCATAGCGCAGATCCTGCCGGAGGGTCTGCTCCATATTGGCGCTGGCACAGAACAGGGCTGCCGCTTCCCCGGCCAGTCTGTCCGGCTGATCCAGGCAGGCATCCCCCTTTCCGGCCTCTTCCTGCCGCTGCAGGCGGGCAAGGAAGGCACAGACAGGTTCCACGCTCTCCTGCATGACCCGGCTGATGCTGCCCGGGATGAGGTTTTTAGCGCCGCTGTCGCTGACGATCTTCAGGAAAAGCATCCTGTCAGCTGTAAAATACCTGGAGCCTGCCTGAAAAAGGGCTGCTCCTTCCATATCATAAAGAAGCACAAGCCCGTCCCGGCCGGGTCCTTTCTTTTCCACTCCCAGATACGGCCGGGCCCTTGTACAGAGCCTCGCCTCAGGGAAGGGGCTGTCATAGAGTATATCCGGATAATAAGATTTCCCTGTCCCGGCATCTGTCAGGCAGGAAACCAGAAATATACGGCCGCGCCGCCCATCCGCTCTTTCCACCCCTTCTGTCCGCAGACTGCAGCCGCCGTCCAGAGCGCAGCTTCCTATATTGACCAGCAGATCTCCTTTCCCGGGAGGATAAAGGGCAAGGAGGGATGCCGCGGCAAAAACCGCTTTCACAGGGCCGACCCCTGTAACGACGAGAAGGATCCCGCCCCCCGCGAAGACCTGAAACTTCGTGAAGGAAGGATCCTTTTTCAGACCCAGCCGCCCGATATAGGGCCGGGCTTCCGGATACATTGCAAAAAACAGATATTTCATAATGTTCAGCGTTCTCTTACCGCGCCGATCAGATCATTGATATCCTCTACCCCGTGGCGCTTCATATAGTCCTCTATGCCGGCAGCGATCTTCTCGCATGCGCGGGGATCGGTAAAATTTGCGGTCCCCACAGAAACAGCGCTGGCGCCGGCCAGGATCATCTCCAGGGCGTCCTGGGCAGTCATGATCCCGCCCATGCCGATGATGGGAATGCCCACATGGCCTGCTGCTTCATAGACCATACGCACGGCAACAGGATGGATAGCCGGGCCGGACAGGCCGCCGGTGCGGTTTGCCAGCACAAATGTCTGCCGCTCGACATCTATCTTCATTCCTGTCAGGGTGTTGATCAGGGAAATAGCGTCCGCGCCGCCGGCTTCCGCCGCCATGGCAATCTCTGATATATTCGTGACATTGGGGCTCAGCTTCATGATCACCGGCTGCCGGGCATGCTTTTTAATATCCGCTGTGATCTTCTCCACAAAGCGGGGGTCTGTGCCGAATGTAATGCCGCCGGCTTTGACATTGGGGCAGGATATATTAATCTCCAGCAGATCGACCCTTTTCTGATCCGCCAGTCTTTCCACAACCTCAATGTACTCTTCCTCCGCGTGACCGCAGACATTAACAATGACTCTTGTATCATACTTTTCCAGTTCCGGCAGGTCGCGGCTTATAAACACATCTATACCGGGGTTCTGCAGGCCGATGGCATTGAGCATCCCCGAAGGGGTTTCCGCGATACGCGGGGCAGGATTGCCGGCCCAGGGAACCGGAGCCACACCCTTTGTGACAACGGCGCCGAGGCTGTTTAAATCCATCATCTCCCTGTATTCCAGGCCGGAGCCGAACGTTCCGGACGCGGTCGTGACCGGGTTTTTAAGCACTACTCCTGCAATATTGACGCTGGTATTCATGACAGATCCACCTCCCCTGCTTCAAAGACAGGCCCGTCCTTGCAGACCCTCTTGTTGTGCACCCTGGTATGGTCATCTACAGCTGTAGATTTGCAGACACAGCCCAGGCAGGCGCCGACACCGCAGGCCATCCGCTCCTCCAGAGAAAGCCAGGCCTTTATCCCTTTATCCCGGGCATAGTCCTTAACAGCCCGCAGCATGGGAGCAGGCCCGCAGCTGTAGATCACATCGGCCTGAACAGGATGTTCCTGAAGAGCGTCCATGACAGTCCCTTTTGTTCCGCAGCTGCCATCTTCTGCTGCAATTAGTACATCTCCCAGAGGGGCAAATTCTTCCTCCAGAAAACGTTCACTGCGGTAACCCAGGACCGCCGTGACCGGACCCGGCAGACTGTGGGCCAGCTGCAGCATGGGCGGGATGCCGATGCCCCCGGCTATGAGCAGAGCCCGTCCTTCCTCTATGGGATAGCCGTTTCCAAGGGGTCCCATAACCTGTATGCTGTCACCGGCCTGCAGCCGGGAGAATTCTTCCGTGCCCGCGCCGACGATGCGGTAGACGACGCGCAGCAGACCCTTTTCAGGATCGATCCGGCAGATGCTGATGGGGCGGGGAAGCAGACGGCTCCTGTCTGCGCTGAAAATATTTATAAACTGACCGGCCTTCGCTTCCCGGGCCATATCCCCTGTCTGCAGCCACATACTGCAGACGTCGGAAGCTATTCTCTCCTGCGAGACGATCTCTGCACTTATTTTTCTGGTCATTTTTCCTCTCCTTTATGGCCGAAGCGGGAGGCCAGGGCGGCGTTAATATCTTCCTTCATATCCAGGACTGCCTGGCGGGAGGCCAGGGCGAACTTATACTGCCCAAATTCTTTATATTCTTCCTTCTTCCATGCCGCGATGATGCCGCGGGAAGAATTGATAATGGCGCCGAGCCCGTCCTCATTAAAATTGGGAAGCAGGTCCTGGGCGGATGCACCCTGCGCGCCATAACCGGGAACCAGAATGTAGGCGTGCGGCATCAGGGCCCGGGCTGTCTTTGCCTGCTCGGGATAGGTGGCTCCGACTACCGCGCCGACGCTGCTGTAGCCGTTCTCACCGATGCTGCCGGCGCCCCATTCTTCTACCTTGCGGGCTGCCAGCTCGAATATGCGGCTGCCGTCCTTTGTCTCTACATCCTGAAAATCGCCGCTGGATGGATTGGATGTCTTGACAAGAATGAAAACGCCCTTGCCGGTCTGCCCGGCCATTTTAACAAAAGGAAGAACACTGTCCGCTCCCATATAGGGGTTGAGGGTCACAAAATCCTCGTTGAAGGGGAAATAAGACTTGCCGCCGATCTCAACCGGTCCCAGGTGGCCGCGTGCATAGGCCTCGGATGTGGATCCGATGTCGCCTCTTTTGACATCACCGATGACGACCAGGCCCTTCTGATGGCAGTAATCTACGGTTTTAACAAATGCCTCAAGGCCTGGAATCCCGAACTGCTCATACATGGCGATCTGCGGCTTAACGGCGGGAACCAGGTCATAGATCTGATCTATAATAGCCCGGTTAAAAAGCCAGATTGCCTCGCCGGCCCCCTCCAGAGTCTGTCCGAAGGAAGCAAATGCCGTATCCTTCACAAACTGAGGCACAAAGGCCAGGTTCGGATCCAGCCCGACCACGATGGGCGCGTTCTTTTCTTTAATACCATTGATAAGCTTATCTATCATGCGCTGTTTCTCCTTTTAAAAATCTGACTTTCAGGCTTATACCTGTTATTGTATTACAGCCACACAGGGTTCGTCCAGGCAGTCTTTCCGTCCTCTCCTACACATTCGACCCTGGCATAGGTCTCACTGCCGGACAGCATATGGGAAGCCTCCCGCAGAAGTTCTCCTTTTGCGGAAATGGTCTCGCTCAGTCCTACACCGCCGCCGCAGATAAAATTGATATGATCCGCCCCGGCGCATTGTATATAAATTTCATTCCCTCTTCTGCCCCAGCTGCTGATCTGCGGGCCGCCGGAGGAAAAATAATAATCTCCGGCCAGCAGGTGACGGACAATTGCCTCATGGCTGAGCTGCTCAGACTTAACCATCACAAATCCGCCGAAGCTGTCCGCAAGGCGTTCATGATTGTGATTGTCATCGGAAGCAAAACCCAGCACCTTCGAACCTTTCCGCAGCATGGCATCCCAGAAGACGTGATCATAACCCTCACCGCATTCTATGACCGTGTCATAATTATATACTTCCATGGCCCAGATGCCCTCAAGGCCGGTTACCTCATCCATCTCCACCCGCGACCAGTCCGGATGGTTATAAGTCGTAAAGCAGCCGCGGGCCCGCAGCTCATCCGACAGGGCCTGAGCGGCAGCCAGACCATCCCAGCTGCCGAAATAGACCCGCATGCCCAGCTTATCTCCGTCCTTATAGAGAGGAAGAGCTGCATCCCTCTGCATCTGCTGCGTTCCCAGGATTCCATGGATATGGTGGGTCTTCAGCCGGTGCAGGTTCTCATCCACCAGCCAGGCAGAAGCCTCCACGCCCGGCAGGATAATGAAATCCTCACTGTCAAACTGCCCGCGCATATCCGAAAAAAGGTCATGCTCGCTCATGCACAGAAAGCTGTAGCCGTGACTTTTATAGTAGGCTGTGACCTCCTGCGGCGTAAGCGCGCCGTCGGACCGGGTGCTGTGGCAGTGAAGATTGCCCTTGTACCAGTTTCCCTCCTGAGGAAACATTTCCTTATTCATTCTTTTTTTTCACCTCATCCAGATAGCTGTAAAGAGTATATTTTGAGATGCCCAGGTACTGGCAGACTCTGGGGCCGGATTTTGCGATCAGGAAAGCTCCCCGGTCATTGAGCAGCCGGATAAACTTAAGCCGGTCCTCCCGGTTCATCTCCTCCGCCGGTTTACCCACTGCCCGCACACTCTGGATAATGAGCCGGTCCAGCATCTGTCCTACATGAAAGCTCATGGTCTCAGAGACAGGATTCTCCTTTGCCTGCTCTCCCGTGAGCTGCTCCAGCATATGCTCCGCTTCCATGAGGGGGGAAATATCATAATTAATACCTAATATGCCGGCGGTCCTGCCGTCCCGGTCATGCAGGTAAATGGTGCTGGACCGCATGATGCGTCCATCGTCTGTCCTGGCTATGTAGCCGATCCGGTCCTGCAGCCTGTCCCGGTCGGGATCGGCCAGAGCCTCCAGAACGACCTGGGAAGCGGCGTCCCCCTTCTTGCGGCCGGAAACATGGCCGTTCTCTATATAAACGATGGTGTGATCCGGATCGGTTCCTGTCAGATCATGGATGAGCACCTCACAGTGATCTCCGAACTGACCGGCTATTCCGTGGGCAATGCGGCTGTAAAAATCCACTAGCTTCTGATCCATATCTGTAAAACCTTTATTTTTCAACGTTTCTCCGGCCTCGTAATCTGTTTTGACATCCAATTTGACATCCAATTTATGAATTTATTGCCGGTCGAGCCTCGATTACGTTGTTCATGGCGCTCATCATCTGATCTTCAATATCGTGATAATATCGCGTCGCCTGTCTTGTATCGCTCCATCCTAAAATATACATCAGTTGCTGAATAGGCAAGCCAGCGTTCGCGGCATCCGTCGCATATCCATGTCTGAAAGCGTGAGACGTGAATTTCTTGAGATTACCGCCGTTCCTGTTGACTTTCTCGACAACTTTGTAAATTGACGCGTCAATGTTTGACGCTGTACTGATATTACCATCCATCTTGGAAAATATCAAACCATCGAACTGAACCACGTTTGTGATCATTCTCATTTTATCACGATGTTCTTTCAATGTCTCTACCGCTCTATCAGATAATTTTAGTATCCGCTTTCCGGCACTACTCTTTGGAACCTAAGAGATAATCGTCTTGCCGTCTTTATCCCTTGAAATAGTCCTGTGTATGGACACTGTTGACCTGTTCCAGTCTATGTCTGACCATTTCAATGAAAGACACTCTCCGCACCTCATGCCTGTTTCATCCATGAGCACGAAAGCGGCATAATAAAAACTCGACCTCGCAGCATCAAAGAATTCTTGCTTTTCATCGCGCGTCAGATACCTGTGTGAACCGTCCTTGATATTCTGACCGGAGACATCTTTCAATCTTGCGAGACCGTTCATCGGATTGAATGGAATCATCCTTGTGTCAGACGCTTTTTTCAATATGGATTTAAGCAGCTGCATGATACTGTTCGCGACGTTTGGTTTCAATCCCTTTTTGAGAAGATTACGCTGCAACGCTGAACACATAGCGAAATTGATTTTTGACAGTTTGTACTTTCCAAGCATCGGTTGAATGTGGTTTACATATTGCGCGTGCATAACATGCTGAGTAGCCTCTTTGACAGTTCCTACTCTCGCCGCTTACCATGCATCAAAGAACCGATCGAGAGTAATGTCTCTCGTCATCACGCCGTCAGCCAGCTTTTTCATGAGTTCCAGTTTCTTCTGTTCAGCCTCGCGTTTATTCGCACCATAGACATAATGACGTTTGCCGTCTTCCGTCCGGAATGATACCTGCACACGTCCATCTGATCTCTTTTTTGCCATATTCACACCCCTTTTAGTTATGATCGCTGTATGTGTCATCCCAAGACCGTTCCTTGAAGACCTCGCGGCCATAAGGCAAGAGCACACCAGCGATCCGTAAATGGTTTGCCGCAATCCCTTATTCAATGACCTGAATAAAAATCTCTATATAGAGTGAATCGGCATCCTTTGCACACGCTGCAACGAACACCTTCTTACTGCTGATATTGCCGGGACAAATACAACCTATTACATAATCCCCCCCTGATTCTCACTATAGCAATGGTTATATGGTGCAGCGTATCCCTGGCGGTTTTTCCTTGCATACAATTCAATGGGATCCTGTCGCTTCTGGTCCTCTGAGCCTTCTGGTAATAAATCACTAACGGAAATTTCAAAGGCAGATCATACTTCATCAATACTGTATCCTGCCCTGACAATACAGTAAAACACACAGGCAAGGTTTTTTATCACCATGCCTGTGATTCTCTTTGCAAGGACAACTTACATTTCATTCGCGGTCACATTTAACCTTTTTCACGCTTTCCAATCTGGAAGCAAATCTTGAACAGAAATACTAATCCATCAATCACACTTTCTAAGCCGTTCATTCTCAGCAAGATTGTCAAGTGCAGTATCAACCACGATACGATCAAACAATACCCTTCTGCCGATATGACGAACACAACCAATCGTTTCTGCCCATGAACGTGCAGTAGTTTTTCCCATACCGATATAGGCACACAGTTCTTCTACATTGAGCATTCTTTTGTTCATTCTCCCATCTCTGGCTTTTAACTTATACATAGTTCATTCCCTTTCTTTAAATCAAATTGATATCAGTTACCAACAGAAATATAGGATGCATCATGTCCTCCGAACATACTATTGTTATTTCCCCAGGAACACGGCTGTTTCTGGTTAATAATTATAATAAGCAGATTTTCTGTTTTGACAAATGTGCGAGCAGAATTCCCTGCGTATTATTTACGTTCTTTTGTATCTATCCCATCCTATGCGATCCGGTCTCCCAGCATCTGGAGAATCAGCTGATGAGCAGTATATCCGCTGTGATCATTTCCGAAGGATGAAACCTGAAACGTCATCCTGCCGATCTTCCTTTTATAGGACTCTGCCAGAAGCCCCTCCACTTTTTCTTCCTCGTTATTCATTCAGTCGTTCTCCTTCTATATATGAAATATTCGAATCCCGGAGCCCTGCATCTTCCGCATTTTTCACTTCTTCGAGCGAACGGATCCAGCCTTTTCACTACAAGTCCCGGCTTTTTCATTAACTCCCCTGCACACTCAGGGCAGAGGCACTGCACACAGCCTTCCCGGCTGGATCCGCGTCCACGTATCCCGAATGTTTTTATAAGAGCCCTGTCGATCCTCTGCCACGTATCCCTGTCGTTGAGACTGCCAGCATAACCGGAAAGTTCTTCCCTGTCCACCGTGCGGAGCTGCTCCAGAAGCACCATTGACGGACGCTCAAGGCCTGTATTACCGGGAAGGAGGACATGTGAAGCAAGGTCTGGCTTTTTCAGCACGGAAGTGACCGCCGCAACAATGACTGTCGGAGAACCTGCGGTAGCCGCCTGAATGACAAGAACAGGCCGGTTGCCTGCCTGGACCGAACCACGGGCCTGTCCAAAATCGTAATAATAAATATCTCCCTGTCTGATGTCC
>ONFL01000103.1 GCA_900317095.1 uncultured Eubacteriales bacterium
ATCTGGTTATGTGCGTAGATCAGGACTGCAGCCCGGAGCTGACAGCCATGCTGGGCTGCTCTATCGCGGTCAGCATTTCCAATATTCCTTTCGACGGTCCCTGTGCCATGACCCAGGTCGGCCTGATCGGAGGCGAATTCATCATTAATCCCACGAACGCGCAGAAGCAGGTCTCTGACCTGATGCTCACAGTGGCTTCCACCCGTGAGAAGGTCATCATGATAGAAGCAGGTGCCAATGAGGTTCCCGAGCAGACCATGATCGATGCCATTTTCCGCGCTGATGACGTCAATAAGCAGATCATAAAGTTTATAGACAAGATCGTGGAAGAGTGCGGACAGCCCAAGATGGAATATGAGCACTATGAGGTTCCCGAGGAACTGGCAGCTAAGATCCGTGAGCTGGTTCCCCAGGATGAGATGGAAGAGGCTGTCTTCACAGATGAGAAGCAGAAGAGAGACGCCAACATTGCTGCCATAGAGGACCGTCTGGCAGAGCAGCTGGCAGATCACGAAGACTGGCTTCCCTTCATCGGCGACGCGGTTTATCAGTATCAGAAGAAGACCGTCCGCAAGATGATCCTGGTCGACCATAAGAGACCGGACGGACGGGCCATCAAGGAGATCCGGCCGCTGGCGGCAGAGATAGATCTTTTCCCGAGAACGCACGGCAGTGCCATGTTCACCCGCGGACAGACCCAGATCTGCAATGTGACAACGCTGGCTCCTCTGTCCGAAGCCCAGAGGGTAGAGGGACTCAATGAGTTCATTACATCCAAGAGATACATGCATCAGTACAATTTCCCCTCCTATTCAGTAGGGGAGACAAAACCCTCCAGAGGACCGGGACGCCGCGAGATCGGCCATGGCGCTCTTGCGGAGAGAGCCCTGCGTCCGGTTCTTCCTTCCGAGGAGGAATTCCCGTACGCGATCCGTTCCGTATCCGAGACATTTGAATCCAACGGATCCACTTCCCAGGCCAGCGTATGCGCGTCCTGCATGTCTCTGATGGCGGCAGGCGTTCCTATTAAAAAGCAGGTAGCAGGTATCTCTTGCGGTCTGGTTACCGGCGACACCGATGATGACTACATCGTTCTCACCGATATCCAGGGCCTCGAGGATTTCTTCGGCGACATGGACTTTAAGGTAGCCGGTACCCATGACGGAATCACAGCCATCCAGATGGATATCAAGATCCATGGCCTGACCCGTCCCATCATAGAGGAAGCGATCGCGAGGACAAAGGAAGCCCGGGAGTATATCATCAACGAGGTTATGACTCCTGTCATCGCCGAGCCCAGGAAGACGCTTTCTCCTTACGCTCCCAAGATAGAGTGCATCCAGATCGACCCTTCCAAGATCGGTGAGGTAGTCGGGGCAAAGGGCAAGAATATCAACCAGATCATCGAGGAGACCGGCGTCAAGATCGATATCAGCGATGACGGCTCCGTATCCATCTGCGGCATTGAGCAGGAAGGCATTGATAAGGCCAAAGAGATGATCACTATGATCGTATCCGAATTTGAAGAGGGCAGGATCTACACCGGCAAGGTTGTCAGCATAAAGGAATTCGGCGCTTTCCTGGAGTTTGCGCCCGGCAAGGAAGGCCTTGTACATATTTCCAAGCTCGATAAGAAGAGGGTCAACCGTGTGGAAGATGTTCTGACCCTGGGCGATGTCATTCAGGTACGCTGCATGGGCAAGGACCGTATGGGCCGTGTAAGCTTCAGCAAGAAAGATGTCTGATTTGACATAAAATAATTAATTCCAAAAAAAATAGTGGAACTAAAGACACAATTAGCTTGTTTGAACTGACATTTCTAATGTATTCAAAAATAAGCAACAGAAATAACTGCAGTTTTCCTTGACTGCAGTTATTTCTTATTATAGAATGAATCCGTATGAAAATGCGTATCTAAGAGGCCTTTACAATAATATTGGTCGACAGAGAAAGGAGAAAGTTTTATCATGGCAAAAGTTATGAAAACGATGGATGGTAATACGGCGGTTGCATGGACTTCCTATGCATTTACAGAAGTAGCCGGCATCTTCCCTATTACCCCGTCATCACCGATGGCCGAAGTTACAGATGAGTGGGCTGCCAACGGCAGAAAGAACATTTTCGGTCAGACCGTCAATGTAGTAGAGATGCAGTCTGAGGGAGGTGCTTCCGGCACCGTTCACGGATCTCTGCAGGCAGGAGCATTGACGACAACTTATACAGCATCTCAGGGTCTTCTTCTTATGATCCCTAACATGTATAAGATTGCCGGTGAACTGCTTCCTTGTGTATTCCATGTAAGCGCAAGAGCACTTGCTTACCATGCACTGAATATCTTTGGCGATCATTCTGATGTAATGGCCTGCCGTCAGACAGGATTTGCTATGCTCTGCTCCAACTCCGTTCAGGAGGCTATGGATCTGGCCGCTGTTGCACATCTTTCCACCATCAAGTCCAGGGTTCCTTTCCTGCACTTCTTCGATGGTTTCCGTACATCCCATGAGATCCAGAAGGTAGAGTGCACAGATTATGATGAGCTTGCAAAGCTTGTTGATTACGATGCACTTGCAGAGTTCAGAGCAAGAGCCCTCAATCCGGAGCATCCGGTAATCAGAGGTACTGCTGAGAACGCCGATATCTACTTCCAGGGCCGTGAGGCAAGCAACAAGTTCTATGATGCGGTTCCCGGCATTGTTGAAGAGTACATGGCCAAGGTCAGCGAGATGACAGGCCGCGACTATAAGCTGTTCAACTACTACGGCGCTCCCGATGCAGAGCGGATCATCATCGCTATGGGCTCCATGTGCGAGGCTGCTGAGGAAGTTATCGATTATCTTACCGCCAAGGGTGAGAAGGTTGGTATTGTTAAGGTTCACCTCTACAGACCTTTCTGCGCTGACAAGCTTTTCGAGGCTGTTCCGGATACTGTTAAGAAGATCGCTGTTATGGATCGTGTTAAGGAAGTTACCGCTTATGGCGAGCCTCTTTACACCGATGTCTGTGCAGCAGCATATCAGATGGGCAAGAACTACACCATCGTCGGCGGACGTTATGGCCTTGGTTCCAAGGATGTAACTCCCGGCTCCATCATGTCCATCTATGAGAACCTCAAGGCTGATGAGCCCATGAACGACTTCGCTGTCGGCATCGTTGATGATGTTACCGGACGCAGCCTGCCGATCCTTCCTGAGGTCGATGTAGCTCCTGCAGACGCCATCAACTGCGTATTCTGGGGCCTTGGTTCCGATGGTACAGTAGGTGCCAACAAGAACTCCATCAAGATCATCGGCGATCATACTGACATGTACGCACAGGCATACTTCTTCTATGATTCCAAGAAGTCCGGCGGTCTTACCCAGTCTCATCTGCGTTTCGGAAAGACTCCTATCCGTTCCACATATCTGATCCGCAAGGCTAACTTTATCGCCTGCCACAATCAGGCATATCTGCATATGTACAAGAACATTGTCCGCGACCTCAAGGACGGCGGCAAGTTCATGCTGAACACAGTATGGGCTCCGGAAGAACTTGACAAAGAGCTTCCTGCACACGTTAAGAGAGAGCTCGCTGAGAAGCATGCTGAGTTCTACATCATCAACGCCAACGAAGTTGATAACGAACTGAAGCTGAACGGCAAGACCAATGCGGTACTGCAGGCTGCTTTCTTCAAACTGGCCAACATCATCCCCATCGATACAGCTGTTAAGTACATGAAGGAAATGATCGTTCACTCTTACGGCAAGAAGGGTGAGGCAGTCGTTAACAAGAATTTCGCAGCAGTAGATGCAGGTCTTGAGAAGATCGTTAAGGTTGAGATTCCTGCAAGCTGGGCAAGCTGCCCGGATGAAGCTCCGGTACAGAGAGATATCCCTGAGTTCGTTGAGAAAGTTGTTGAGCCTATCAACGCACAGGATGGCGACGCTCTTCCGGTATCTGCTTTCAACGGCAGAGAAGACGGTGCTTTCCCTCTGGGAACTGCTGCTTATGAGAAGCGCGGTGTTGCTGCCAACGTTCCTGTATGGGATGGCACAAAGTGTATCCAGTGCAACCAGTGCTCTTATGTATGTCCTCACGCAACCATCCGTCCGATTCTTCTGACAGATGAAGAGGCTGCTGCCGCTCCGGCAGGCTTCGGCGCTGTAGCCGGCAAGGCTCAGCTCAAGGACAAGTTCCAGTTCAAGATGCAGATCTCCGTTATGGACTGTCTTGGATGCGGAAGCTGCGCAAACATCTGCCCGGCCAAGGCTCTGACTATGGTTCCTCTGGAAAGCCAGCTGCCTCAGGCTGAGAACTGGGATTATGCAATGTCTCTTGCTAAGAAAGAGAATCCTCTTAACAAGTACACCCTGAAGGGATCTCAGTTTGAGAAGCCGCTTCTTGAGTTCTCCGGCGCCTGCGCAGGCTGCGGTGAGACTCCTTACATCAAGCTGATCACACAGCTTTTCGGCGATAGAATGTACGTTGCAAATGCTACCGGATGCTCATCCATCTGGGGCGCTTCCGCACCGTCTATGCCTTACACTACAAATGAAAAGGGACAGGGTCCTGCATGGGCTAACTCCCTGTTCGAGGATAACGCAGAGTTCGGCCTTGGTATGTATCTTGGCCAGGAGCACAGAAGACAGGCTCTTGCAGAGAAGGTTAAGACCCTGGTAGACATGGGTGTCGCAGCTGACGAAGCAAAGGCATGGCTCGATGCAATGGAAGACGGCGAGCAGTCCAAACCTGCTTCCGCAGCTCTTCTGGCAGCAGCAAAGAACTACAATGGTTCTGACGCGGCAGCAAAGGCAGTCTTCGACGCAGTTGTAGACGGCTATGATCTTCTGGTCAAGAAGTCACAGTGGATCTTCGGCGGCGACGGCTGGGCTTATGATATCGGCTACGGCGGACTTGATCATGTGCTTGCTTCCGATAAGGATGTAAACGTATTCGTACTGGATACTGAGGTTTACTCCAACACAGGCGGACAGGCTTCCAAGTCTACCCCTGTAGGCGCGGTTGCCAAGTTTGCTGCATCCGGCAAGAAGACCAAGAAGAAAGACCTTGGTATGATGGCTGCTTCTTACGGCTATGTATATGTAGCACAGGTTGCCATGGGCGCTGATATGAACCAGCTGATCAAGGCCATCAAAGAGGCTGAGGCTTATCATGGTCCTTCACTCATCATCGCCTACGCTCCTTGTATCAACCATGGTATCAAGGGCGGCATGAGCGGTGCTCAGACCAGAATCAAGAAGGCAGTTGAGTGCGGATACTGGACCTGCTGGAGATTCAACCCTGAACTCAAGAACGAAGGAAAGAATCCTTTCATCCTTGATACAAAGAAGGCACCTGACTGGAGCAAGTTCAGAGAATTCCTGATGAACGAAGTTCGTTACTCATCCCTGATGAGAGGATTCCCGGAGACTGCAGAAGCTCTCTACGCAAAGACCGAGGCTGATGCCAAGGCAAGATACGAGGGCTATGTTGTAAAGGCCAACGAGAACTAATATAAGGATCGGATCTTAAAAGTCCTTTCCATGGGGAACAGCTGCTGTTCCCGGCATAAGCGGACCCCGGTGTGATTGCCACACCGGGGTTTTGCTGTATAATAGGAACAGGATTGCTGAACAAGGGAGAGTGAAAGATGATAGAGACCAGAATATTGAAAAATGGCATTACCCTGATCATGGAAGAGATGGAAGGCTACCGGTCGGTTTCTCTCGGTGTCTGGGTCAAGGCGGGATCCGATTTTGAAACGGAGAAGACGAATGGCATGGCACACGTAATAGAGCATATGCATTTCAAAGGCACAAGCACAAGAAGCGCCAGGGATCTTGCCGATCAGATGACACGGATGGGCGGCGGCATGGACGCTTTTACCACAAAGGAATATACCTGTTACTACGCGAAGATCCTGGAGAAGAACCTCCAGCCGGCCATGGAGATTTTCTCTGATATGCTCCTGCATTCCAGTTTTGACGAAGAAGATTTTCACAAGGAACTGGGAGTGATCTGCGAGGAGATCGACATGTATGACGATTCTCCGGATGACGCGGTCTGGGAGCAGCTGCAGAAAAGAGTCTGGAAAGACCAGCCGGCCGGTTATCTGATCTCCGGCCAGAAAGATGTCGTCCGCTCCTTTCAGGTAAAAGATGTACTGCGCTTCAAAGAGAAGTTTTACAACGGAAACCGCATGGTCATCTCTATAGCAGGTAATTTTAAAGCTGATGAGGCGGCACAGGCGGCGGAAAAATATTTTGGCGCCCTTCCGGCAGGCAGTCCCGCATTTGGACTGACGCCGGACCGGAAACCGGCCGTCTGGCATCCCTCCCTTTACCTGAGGAACAGGAACTTAGAGCAGGTCCATATGATCCTTTCCTTCGAGGGAGCGGATTATTACGATGAAAATCGTTACACTCTTACCCTGCTGGGCAGCATTTTCGGCGGGAATTCCAATTCCAGACTTTTTCAGAAGATCCGGGAAAGTCTTGGCCTGGTCTATACTATTTATTCTTTCAGTTCTGCCGGAGAGAACAGCGGTTCCTTTCAGATCTATGCGGCCATGCAGCCTTCACAGGTTTTCAGGGTTATGGACGCGGTGATAGAGCAGGTCCTTCTGATGAAGCGGGAAGAGGTCAGCCGCAGAGAACTGGATATAGCCAGGGAGCAGATAGAGACGGATCTCATCATCGAACAGGAGAGTACCTACAGCAGGATGATTTTCTGCGGAAGGGAAAAGATTCATGGGCTGGAGCCGGTTCCTCTTTCAAAAAGTCTTGAGAAACTGGATGCAGTGACGCCGGAAGATATCCGGTCTTACATGAACAGACATTTTGATCTGGGCAGTCTCAGCCTGTCTCTGGTGGGAGATCTGTCCTCCCTGCCGGAGCAGAAGATACGGGACCATCTGGAAGCGTGCAGGAGGATAGGATGAAGATCACGGTCCTCTGTGTAGGGAAGATAAAGGAGAAATTTTATGTTCAGGCAATAGACGAGTTCCGCAAACGCCTGAGCCGTTACTGCAGTCTGCAGATCCTGGAGGCGGCAGATGAAAAGACGCCCGAGGGAGCCAGTGAAATATTGCTGGAACAGATCCGCGAGAAAGAGGGCAGCCGGCTGCTGGCCATGCTCCCGGAAGACAGTTATGTCATAGCGCTGGCGATAGACGGGAAAAACCCGGACTCCATAGAGCTGGCAGAGCATATTCAGTCACTGGCCTGCCGCGGCCGGAGCCATCTGACCTTCATCATCGGCGGTTCCGTTGGACTTTCAAGGCAGGTTCTGGCCTGCGCGGATGAAAAGCTCAGCTTTTCAAGGATGACATTTCCCCACCAGCTGATGCGGGTGATCTTGCTGGAACAGATCTACCGCAGTTTCCGTATCATCCGTCATGAGCCCTATCACAAATAAGCAGACTGATATTTTGTACCGGCCGGAAAAGAGGTTGCTTTTTATTGCCTTTGTGATACAATATATATAACAGGCGCAGGCCTGCTGCTCCGGCATAGACCGGAACAGGCAGCAAAAGAACGGAATCCTGAGGAAATGAGGAGTTACAATATGATTCTGGAGATAGATTTTAACAGTGATGAGGCTTTATATATGCAGCTTCGCAATCAGATCGTCATCGGAATCGCATCCTCTCAGCTGAGCGAGGGCGACTGTCTTCCTTCTGTACGACAGATGGCAGACCAGATCGGCATCAATATGCATACGGTCAATAAGGCTTATACCATGCTGCGGCAGGAGGGGTATGTGAAACTGGACCGGCGCAGAGGTG
The DNA here is from genome assembly GCA_900317095.1 of uncultured Eubacteriales bacterium. Taxonomy (GTDB): domain Bacteria; phylum Bacillota; class Clostridia; order Lachnospirales; family Lachnospiraceae; genus UBA2912. The sequence goes on from ONFL01000103.1 coordinate 7,763, forward strand.
CCGTGATCGATGTAGACTGCAACAAGGAATCAGCAAGGAGAAAGCTTGCGGAAGATCTGAGCGTGATACTCGCCGGCGCCATGTGCAAGGGATTTTCCCGTGACGATATTCATGAGCTGATAGATTATATTTATGATTATTATGAGGGCGGTGCCGCAGACGACGGTACATCCGCTCCGGAAACCGGGAGGGATTCATGATGTTATGCGATGACTGCCATCAGAATGAGGCAATCTTTACTTTTGTGGAGATATCCGGCGGGGTAAAGCGTGAACTGAATCTCTGCAGAGAATGCGCGGCAAAACGAAGGGGATTCGGACCGACTTTCATGTCGATCACCGACACGTCTTTTTTCAGCAGCCTGCTTGCGGGCATGCTGGGGATCTCGGACAACGACAGCCAGCAGGACGGAGAGGATGAAGAAGATCTCCGCAAGACCAATGTAGTCTGCCCCAGCTGCGGCATGACCTATGATGAATTTTTAAAACACGGCACCTTCGGATGCCCTGACTGCTACAGGACATTTCATTTTCTGCTGGACGGATATCTGAAGAAGATGCATGGAAGCAGTACTCACTGCGGGAAGAGCCCTCTCTATGGAGGAGAGAGTGTCGTCATCCCGTTCACGACTGAGGACGATCAGCAGGAGGAGGCAGCGGCGGACGACGGCAGATCTATCGCCATCACAGTAGATGAATCTTCCAGTGAGGAAGAGCTGCGGGCAGCTCTGCGCCGTGCTGTCGCCAGAGAAGAATATGAGGAGGCGGCCAGGATCCGCGACATGATCCGGGCGCTGAAAAGGAGCTGAGACGGATGCAGAAATGGTATGAAGACAAGAGATGTGAAGAAGGCCCCGTGATCGGCGGTCAGGTCTGCCTGGTCCGCAATATTGCAGGCTATCCTTTCAGTGAGAAGATGGAGCCGGACCAGAAGAAGAATTTAAGGGAAGAAGTGGAGAATGCGGTCTGCGCGGAGGAGGCAGGCACCGGCAGCCAGTTCCATCTGATCGAGCTTTCAGACGAGAAGGATGACTGCTGTAATGCGCTGATCGGAACCCAGACTGTGCCTCCGCTTATGTTTTCCAGAACAGCGGGTGCCGCACTGCTGGTGACAGATGACGAGTCAGTCAGTATTCTGATCAACGGTCAGGAGCACCTCTGCATCCAGGTTTCCATAGCAGGCAATCGGATCCAGGAAGCGCTGGCCAAGGCCAACAGGATCGATGATCTGCTCAACCGGCATCTGACCTATGCCTACAGCAGCCGTTACGGATACCTGACAGCCAGTCCCCTCTATACAGGAACCGGTATGTCGGCATCTTATCTGATCCACCTCCATTATCTGGAACGTGCCCAGCTGATCGCAAAATACCAGAAGGAATACAGCCAGTTCGGTTTCACGCTGCACGGCTGTTTCCGGGGGAAGAATGCGGCGCCGGGACGGGTCTACCGTCTTAAGAACCGCAGAACGCTGGGATTGTCGGAGAATGAGGTCATTTCCTCCCTGGAACAGCTGGCCTCCCAGCTGGAGGCGCAGGAGGAAAAATCTTTCCGCCTGGGCGGCGATGAGGAGAAAGAGTATGAGATCGACCAGATCTACCGGGCTTATGGCGTCCTGCGCTATGCCAGGGACCTTGATTACGAAGAGACGCTCGTATATCTTTCCTATCTGCGGGCCGGCCAGCTGCATGGGATTTTGAAAGAGGAGACCCAGGCACCGGTCACAGCCATGATGTTCGGCATCCACGACGCCGTGCTCGAGAAGCGGATATCCAGAGGAGAGACCATGAAAGACTCTGTACGCAGGGCACAGTATCTTCGAGATGTACTTCCGCAGATCGACCCGGCCTGAAAGGAGATAATATTGCAGTACAGATTTACGCAGATGGCTGCCAATGCCATGCATTACGCGCAGGAAGCGGCGGCTGTTCTCAAACATAATTACATTGGAACGGAGCATCTGCTCATAGGACTGCTCCAGGAGAAGGGCGGGCTTGCCTGCCAGGTTCTGGAGGATAATTCCATTACCGCGGAGAAGGTAATGAACATTGTGAACCAGCTGATCCGCGGGGGTGATACGGCTGTAGCGGAGCCTGACGATTATACGCCCCGCTGCAGACAGGTACTTGAGATCAGCAGCCGGCAGGCGGCACGGTTTAAGGCATCTGCCATCGGAACAGAGCATCTGCTCATCGGAATTCTGCAGGAGAGCGACTGCGTTGGCGCGCAGATCCTCACGACCCTGGGCGTATCTTCTCAGAAGCTTTACAATGATATCCTGCTGGGTATCGGCATGGATGTAAAGAACGCCGGCAATCAGCAGCCCGGCCGCGCCTCTTCCGGGGAAACCGAGAACAAGGAACTGATGATAGACCAGTACAGCCGGGATCTTACAGCATATGCAAAGGAAAACAGGCTGGATCCGGTTATCGGCCGTGAGAAGGAGATCCACCGCATCGTGCAGATCCTTTCCAGAAGGACAAAAAACAATCCCTGTCTGATAGGCGAGCCCGGTGTCGGCAAGACTGCCGTTGTGGAAGGCCTGGCACAGATGATCGTAGAGGGGAATGTCCCTGAGAGCATCCGCGATAAGCGCCTTCTAAGCCTGGATATTTCCGGGATGGTGGCCGGCTCCAAGTACCGGGGCGAATTTGAGGAAAGGATAAAAAAGATCATCAGCGAGGTTATCAGCGAAGGCAATATCCTGCTTTTCATTGATGAGATCCACACCATTATCGGTGCCGGAGCAGCAGAGGGAGCACTGGACGCGGCCAATATCCTCAAGCCGAGCCTGGCAAGAGGCGAGCTGCAGATCATAGGCGCGACCACTATTGATGAATACCGGAGGCATATAGAGAAGGATGCCGCCCTGGAGCGCCGTTTTCAGCCGGTCACAATAGACGAGCCTGCGGAGGAGGAGACGGTTGCTATCCTGCGCGGACTGCGGGGGGCTTATGAGGACCATCATAAGGTAAAGATCCTTGATGATGCTCTGGAAGCGGCAGCCCACCTTTCTGCCCGCTATATAAACGACCGTTTTCTGCCGGACAAGGCGATCGATCTGATAGATGAAGCCTGCTCAAAGGTAAGGCTGGGGACATTTACGGTATCTCCGGAGGTGAACCAGATTAAGAAGGCGATCGCAAAGCTTTCCGCGGATAAGGAAGAAGCGATCCGCACAGAGGCGTATGAGCAGGCCAGCCGTATCAAGAAAGAAGAGATGCAGCTGCATGACAAGCTGATCACTCTTGAGCATGACATTGCCAGGGAGAGAGGTGCCCGGCAGCTCACTGTCACAGCGGAGGATATAGCGGATGTCGTTGCGGGCTGGACCGGTATTCCGGTGCGCAAGATAGAGGAAGAAGAATCGGAACGCCTGCGCAATCTGGAGAAGACCCTGCATGAGCGCGTTATAGGGCAGGATGAAGCTGTTACGGCTGTCTCCAGGGCCATACGGCGGGGGCGCGTAGGCCTTAAGGATCCAAAACGTCCGATCGGTTCTTTCCTTTTTCTGGGGCCTACCGGTGTCGGCAAGACGGAGCTTTCCAAGGCCCTGGCCCAGGCTATGTTCGGGCGGGAGGATTCCATTATCCGCGTTGACATGAGTGAATATATGGAAAAGCAGAGCGTCTCCAAGATCATAGGCTCTCCCCCGGGATATGTTGGCTATGATGACGGCGGCCAGCTCAGCGAGAAAGTGCGCCGGAATCCGTATTCCGTTATTCTCTTTGATGAAATTGAGAAAGCGCATCCGGATGTCTTCAATATTCTGCTGCAGGTACTGGACGACGGGCGTATTACGGATTCTCAGGGAAGAAAGGTCGATTTCAAAAATACAGTCATCATCATGACATCCAATGCAGGCGCGTCCAGCATCGTCTCCCGCAAACAGCTGGGATTTTCTGTCGGAGACACCACAGAGTCTGACTATCAGTCCATGAAATCCCGGGTAATGGGAGAAGTAAAGCAGATATTCC
>ONFL01000014.1 GCA_900317095.1 uncultured Eubacteriales bacterium
CAGTCGCCGCATACAAAAAGGTCTCCCTCTGTATTGTTGTCTATATAGTGTACGAACCAGCCTGAGCGGGTAAAGATCCGGCAGTCAGGACAGGCACATTCACGCATGATCTGCAGATCTGCTTTTCTGGCTGTATAGCTGCTCATGAGATCAGCACTCCTATCTCTCCCTCGACGCTGTGCTTATCCAGCGCCGCTATCTTCATTTCCTTATCTCCGCCTATGACAAGATAGACCAGGTCGGCTGTCATGTCTGACACGGTCTTCCTGTCCAGATCATTGAAATCCGGGCTTCCGCTGGGACTGGTCCGGAAAAGGCCGACCAGCCGGCGGCCGCTGTCATGCACCGCCCGGCGGATCTTCATGATATCACCAGGTCCGAAGAAAAGAACAGTTCCTCTGCCGTCCCCGGTGCTGTCGAGGATCGTGCTGACATGGATCCTCCAGCTCTGGCCGGCATCTTCCCGGCTTCCGATCAGATAGCCTGCGTGAAAACCCAGCCTGCCGGCCTGGGGCATCAGGGCCGCCAGCTGGGCGCGATCCACTTCCACCAGCCTGCCGGCCTGCGGGTATTCAGCGTCCTGGGTTTGATAGCACTCGTCACAGACAAATTTCTCCATGCTGCTGTCCCGGAGCATCCAGCCGTCCTTGGCGAAGCCGCGGCAGATGCTGCACTCCCTGTGCTCGGGAAGACTTACCTTTATTGCGATCTTTGCACTCATAATCTGCCTCACTTTCTTATTTGAGCGCTGCCGCCGCAGACCCGCTCCCTCAGGCCGGCTTCTTGTACTCCTGGGGCCCCTCCAGGATCAGACGGACCAGATAATCCCTTTCCTCACCCTGTACCAGGTAGATATGGTCAAAGGGAAGTCTTTCCAGAAGCGGATCGGGGCCGCAGCCTTTGGGAACCTCCAGCATAGCCACGGCACCGCTGCTGCGGTAGGCGACCGGGAAGTTCATGGACCACTCCAGATCCAGACGGAAGGAAGGTATCTCCTCACCGGTAAAGCTGCGCAGCATCTCCCACAGTTCTCCCTTGGGGCGGGAAATGTCAAATGTCAGCGTCCGAACCGGGTCGCAGTCACGAAGCGCATCATAAAGCTCACTGGATGTCCCTTCAGGAAGCCTGCCGTATTTGTATGCCCGCAGGGCCCTGCGGTCTCTTTCAATGCCGCATCCCACGGAGTTCAGCACCCACTTGCGGGCTGTCCGCTCATCCTCTATCCTGCCCAGGAGGCATTTGAGGGCTACGTCCATGGCCATACCGGCAATCTGGGCTGAGAAGCCCATGACCTGAGCCTGGGTCTCGTCCGGCAGGTCGCTGCAGCTGCGGCGCTCCTGAAGGCGGGCCCGGTAGCCCCTGCCCCACACATACTCCAGGTCTACGACACTGTCTTTAGGAAAATACAGGACATTGCCGGTGAAGTCCCCATCCAGTGTACTGGTGCCGCAGGTGATATGCGGCAGGTGGAAAAGGCGGCAGCCCCGGTCTATGTACTGACGCACGGCTGCACTGTCTACAGCTGAAATGACCAGGTCAAACTGCTCCAGAAAGCCCCAGCCCAGGCAGCAGATGTCGGCATTTATACCGGTAATACGGACAGAGAAGGGACTCATGCGGGCTGCTTCCTCTGCCAGAGCCGGGGCTTTAGGCCTGCCCAGGTCACGGTCACGAAGCATGGCCGAACGGGGAGCGTTCCAGTATTCATAGCTGTCCATATCCACAACTGCCAGTTCCCCGACGCCGCTGCAGACCGCGTACTGAACCACAAGATTGCCTATGTTGCCCGCGCCGACGATCAGAACCTTCTTTCCTTCCAGATCCTTTCGAGAATGGAGAAAACGGCGGTCCAGCTCGTGCTTCTGTACATGGGAATAGCGGCGGAATGTCCGAAAGTCCGAGCGCTGTACGCTCTCACCTCCTGCCTGCCCATTGATGGTCCTGCAGGCCACACTTTTTGTAAACATCTGCCCGCATTCTTCTGTACTGGCCATACGCAGGCTGCAGGTATGAAAATGAAAATCCATGTCCTTGTAGACCGCCTCCCAGGTTCCATGGGAAGGGGATACGACCATATAAAAGCAGTTCTCTCTTGCCTGCTGCATCATCATATAATCCGTGTCGGACCAGAATGCGGGAAATATTCCGTGAGAATGCCAGTTGCCGATGAGATGGCTGCCCGGGCAGTTCCTGCGGATATATTTGACAGCGTTCATGATATAGTCCGTGGTAAATTCAAAATTGCCGGCAGTTCCGAAGCGGTTCTCCACGTAGCAGTCTGTCACCGATACAAGGGGCCGGCCGCTGACGGCATCCTGCGCCACGCTGCCGATAAAAAAGCCGCCGCATTCGCGGGATATATCCCGGTAGATCTGACGATTTATCTTCCGGACTGCCTTCTCTTCAAGGTAGACCTCTGTCTGCAGACTGTCCTTCATGGACTGCAGTATCTCATCTCTTGTCATATTCTCTCTCCTTTAAGCTGCTTTCATCAGGATGGTGATCTTGCTGCACCAGCGCTTATCTATGTATCTTTCCAGCTTTCTATGGTCAGTGATCAGCGGCAGGCAGCCGAGTTCTTCCATCAGTTTCTTCTGCTGCGCGCGGGCATTTTCCAATGCTCTCATCCCTACGCCCATGACGCCGGAAGCACACAGGCCGACCAGGACCGAATCTTCGGTAACATTCTGCAGAGAAAGAGTCTCGACAATATTTGCGATAAAGTCAGCGACTCTCTCGCGGCTTCCCCCGTGCCAGCAGGGATGTCCGTCCGAAAAGATGTGCGGATGGGCCAGGGCCTGTCCTGTGCTCTGCTGGTAGAACCGGCACTGGGCCTGCTGGAGAGGGGTGAATTTAACATTTCCCCTGCGCACGTAAAATGTGGACCGGGGAAATACCACACAGGCGTCGCCTTTTTTGTCGCTGCCATAGAGCGGATAATTATGAAATGTCATGATGACCTGGTTGCCGTCCGGGCTGTAAGCCGCCTGGAAGGGAAGCCCTCCCAGGCACTGTGCCGCGATGCCCGCCGCGATCCTTGCCAGATCCAGAGAGTAATCACGGGTCATGAGCATACCTCCTTTACTGCCGCTACCAGACTGGTGACGCTGACCACGAAGGTCGGTACCTGGCCCTCGGCTTCTATACGGGCCATTTCCTCCTTGACGGAGGGCTGGCTGCACAGGGGCGTCTTCCAGTCCGCATGGATGGAATCACCGTCGACGGTCAGCAGCTCGAAGGCCGACTTGGCTTCGTCAATGGTACCGTCCATGAGCTGATCTATGGCCTCCTTGTTGGAGAAGATCTGGGAAGCTGCCGCGGCATCCTCCTTATAGAACTTCTGCAGTATGACCATCGGGCTGTCGGCTGTATCAATATCACGGTTAATGGCTGCACCTGTTGCTGTTTCGATAATGGCTTTCATGGTTTTCCTCCTTTATGGATGTGTGTTTTGAAATGATGCGGGCCGCGCGCCTTTTGAAAGGAACGCTTTCCTTTAATGATGTTATAGCATCCGGACGGCGTCCTCATCGGGCGTCATCCGTAAATAAAGTTGGGGGTCTTTACTTTTCCTTCAGCCCTGTAATCTGACTTTCATAGTCCTTTGTCACCTTCTGGTAAAGAGGATCCCGGTTCAGGTTATAGCGCCCGGCAAAGACCGGCAGAGTCCCCCGGCGCATGATGATCAGTTTCCCGACCGGCATATAAAGGACATCCTCCAAAGGCCTGTTGACCCGGCGGGATATTTCATCCGCCGTATCCAGGTCCATGCCGCCCATGTATACCTGGGTGTCGCAGTTGTTGACGATGGTCACTGCCGCGCTGTTCCCGTACATGGACCTGAGCTGGGACAGGGACTGCAAAAGCAGGGTGGCTGATATCCCCTTTTCACGGAATATGCTGATGTACTGGGGAAATGCCTCCATCCTGGCTCCGACTGCAAAGTCATCCCAGATGATGCTGACCGGCACCGGCAGGCGGCCGTCCGGCATGTTCTCGGCATAGTTAAAGAGTTCCTGGATCGCGGTATTGTAAAACATATTTACCAGGGTGTGCTGTTCGGAATGGACTGCATCGACCACCACAAAGAGCACGGTTTTCCTCTTTCCTGCCTCTGTGAAATCTACAGACCACCCCCGCCCCATCATTTCCCGGATCTGGGACGTGAAGATCTTGTCCGTACATGCCTTCAGCGTGGAAATGATATTGGCGGCTGTCTTAAAGGGATTCACGCGGAATGTCTGCCAGTAGGCCAGAGCCGAACTTTCCGGTTCTTCTGCCTTCAGTCTTGAGAAAAGAAGATCCAGATTTGTCTTGATGGCGGACCCGTCTTCCTTGATCTTAAGTCCATCCAGCAGATCCAGCACTTTGGCAAAACAGGGGTCCTCCATCTCCCGGACCAGGCCGATCAGGCCTGCAAGCAGAGATTCGGCCGCATTGTCAAAATAGGGGTCAGCTGTGCTGTACTGCTTGCGGGAATCCGCCATCACAATGGTCTCAGCAAGGTTAAAGACGTCCACGTCATTTTTTACATACTGCATAGGGTCATAGCAGCCTGACTGCCCGGGATTGGCAAAGTTTATGACACGGACCTTGTATCCCCGGTTCCGGAAAAAGCCCGCGTACTTGCGCATGATACGGACTTTGGATACGACCGTTATCAGACTGCCGTGCCGGGTCGCCAGAAACCTGGGCTCCACGATAGACCAGGTCTTGCCGCAGCCGCTTCCGCCTATGATCAAGGCATTGTTGTTTATACCTGTGACAGAACTGTCCAGGGAATAAGTATATCCATCAGCCAGGGGCATCTTATCTTCCATATACATAATTAACCCTCCAAAATATCCTTAAATGTTATAACCTTGTCACAGAGTCCGAATTTTACGCTTTCCTGCGGACTGAAAAAGTGGTCAAAGGCAAGAGCTTCCTCTATCTCCTGCTCGCTGCGTCCGGTGTCCGCGGCCAGGATCCTGCCGAGACGGTTTTTTATTTCCATCAGCGACTCGGATATAAGACGGATGGATGAGGTATTGCCGCTGATCCCGCTGCCCAGGCCGGGTTCATGAATCATGGCCTCACTGTGGGGCAGCATATAGCGGCCGCCGGTACCGGCTGCCAGCAGAACAGCTGCCATGCTGTAGGCGTTTCCGACACAGCAGGTCTGTACGGGAGCCGGGCTGCCCTTTATGGCGTCATACATCAGCAGCGCTGCTCTGACAGAGCCGCCGGGGCTGTTTATCAGGACGCGGATGGGTCTTTCCCTGTTTTCTCCGTTGAGCAGAAGCATCTGTTCCAGGAATTCATCCGCCGCTTCATCGGTGATTTCCCCTCTGATAAATATGATGCCGTCAAATGCCAGTTTTGCGCTTCCGGATACCTCTGAAATGCCGCGTGAACTTTTCTGTAAAAAATCCATCCTCAAAATCCTCCTGTCTCTTGTCTGTTTCATCTGTAAGTGTATTATCTGCCATCACAGGCCTGTCTGCCGGGGCTTATCCGTAAAAAAAGTAAAGAGCCCCGCCCGGTTCCTTTTTCAGGTTCCGGACGGAGCTCCCGTCCTAAGCATAGATGCCTGTTATGATATTCTGTTTTCTATATGCCTTTTCAGCGTTCTTTACCCCTGTCAGGCAGCAGCTGCCGCTCCAGGATATATGCCTGCTTTTCCAGACGGGCCTGCATCTCCCTGCCAAGACCGTGATTCCGGTCCATGATCAGCACTCTTCCGCCGTATCCCATAAGGCGGATGAGTATCTCCGTCTCATCCTGGATGCTGTAGTAGAGGACAAGCTCATAAAGATCCTGTTCCTTGTCATGACTGCAGTATTTGCGCCAGGGGGACAGCTCTGTCAGGATACGGTCCGCCATATTCCCGGCACCGGAAAAGCACAGATGCACGCTGGTCATCTGCGCCTGTCTCCAGTCCTCCATCTCGCTGAGCAGGGCATCTTCTTTATAACGATCCCTGGTCAGGGCTGCTTCCTGCAGACCCGACAGATTAAAAGTCTGAAAGCGGCCGCTGTGGCAGGATCTGAGATAAACCTGCAAGCGGCCGGTCCGGCAGGAATACCCTATGACCGCAGGTCTGTAATCCCCCCAGATCTTTTTGCCCCTGGCTGTGTAATATGTCAGATGTACTGTCCTGCCGTAACGGATGGCATCCAGAAGGACCGGCAGGGCGGCTGCCTCCTTCTTCCTTTCCTCCCGGCGGACGGTAAAACGGTCATAACAGTACAGAAAAGACCGGTCAATGGGCCGGCAGGGGCGGCCGCGGTCTGTCAGCAGCTTTTCTATCCCTTCTATTTCCCTGTCAGACAGGAAAAGGCGGATGTCCGGCTCTTTCAGCATCATTTTCAGCCAGGACAGCTCCACATTTGTAAGTGGGATCAGGTCCCGGTAAAGCCGCAGATCCCTGCGGCAGCGATAGCGCATGACCAGCCGGCCTTCGTCACTTTCCCGGGCGAAATCCCGGCTCAGCAGCATATCCAGGATCTCTGCCGATACCAGATCATCCGTTTCAGCTCCGATCTGCAGATAATAGCGGCCCAGTATCTCGTCTATGACATTTTTTATATCCGCCCGGCTATAATCTTCCTTTTCCCCACCGCACAGACGGGTCAGAACGTCTGCCATAATATAGAAGTAAATGCTGAAGCAGGGGTTAAATATCTGTTCGTGGTTCCTGGCTTTAGGCGCCCCGCTCAGTTTTTCCAGAACGTCCTGGGGAAGGGTCCAGACCCCATGTGAAGAGGCCGGGCCGGCCGGGGGCTTTCCGGCCTTTATCCACGTCCGGAACTGATCCAGATCCTCCCGCACCCAGGAAGTGTCTGATTCTGTCCTCTGGGCGCCCTCCAGCAGGCGGCCGTAAAAGCTGCGGATCCAGGGCCGCATTTCCACCGGATCGGCTATATCGGCGTCGAAATCTATCCAGCCGTCCTCGGATATGGTCACCCTGCCCTGCCGGCTCTCTCTCTCCATCCGGCGGCGGATATAGCCCTCCGTCTCCGGATCCCACTCTATGCGCAGATGCACCGGCTGCGGAGCGCAGTCCCTGGCGGCATTCTCTGTCTGCAACGTGGATGTGCTCACGCCCCAGGCATAATCCAGCATCCTCCGGCAGCGTGCGATCTCCGTTCTGATCTCCGCCTCGTCCCGGCCCAGAACCCGGCATCCTTCCCCAAAATCCACCAGACGGATCTCATCCATAAATTCCAGCCGCAGAGCCGTGCAGCTCCGATGAATCGGCTCATAAATCATCAAATGCTGGCGGCCATTGACTCCGCTGATTCGCGCCTGCAGCGGGAAACCCAGCAGCTGGCTTGTAAAATTCTTAACAGCATGATGATAGCTGACCAGGATCCACTGCCGGGCATCTGCCGCTGCCAGCAGATCTATCAGATTGACGTCCTCTAAGGACTGCATGAAATAGGCATGGGAAAAGCGGAAAGGGCTGGCATATTCCTCTCCGGTCCGGTCCAGCAAAAATATTCCGGCCTCTCCCAGGGGCAGGCTGCGGGAGAAAAAGTCCAGGGCATAGCGGAAATGTTCCGGGAAAAAGCGGTCCGCCTCTTTCCCGGCTTCCAGCAGGTCACGCATGGTCAGCCTGTTCAGCTTCCAGCGCCGTTCACCGGGACCGCCCTTTTTCCCTTTCTCCTGCAGGCTGACCAGAAAACCCTGGTCCGCCATCTCCTGCAGGCGGTTGTTGGGCGTCCGGGTCCGGTCCCGGCCCTGGGCGGGGACTGCACCCCCGTAAAAAAGCAGCAGCTCCGATGTGGTCAGGGACCGGCCCTGCTCTATTTTCTCTATCAGCCTGACAACGTCTTCCTCGCCGAGAGGCAGGGACTCTATCCCCCCTGCAAGCTCTATTTCCGGCGAAAGAGCCGCCAGGGTATGAAAAAAATAGACCGGATCCATGGGGTTGTGGCTGCAGAAGCGGTAGACCCGGTGAAAAGGATTGCAGTCCATGGTCTGCGAATCCTCGGCGGCAAACATGACGCAGCGCCGGTCTTCCCTCCTGGACCATTCAAAATAATCCGCCAGGATCCGGGTCAGGCGGTCCCAGTCGCCGGTCACCGTTGAAGCAGCGCCGCCGCTTTCCAGGTTCTTAAAGCCATAGCTGTAGTAATCCCGCAGAGTGCTGCGGATCTTTTCGTTGAATTTGCCTGCTGACACCAGTTCCTTGTGGACAGCCATATCCTATCCTCCCTTAAAGCGGTTCCCTGACAATGCGGATCAGGCGGAGGAAACCGCCCTGATCAAACATCTGCTTTACTATGCCCTCCATCTGCTGTCTGGAAATACGCTGGTTCACATTGCCGTGGGCCGATGGATTGCGGATGTCTTTTATCTGCCGGATAAATTCTGCGTGTTCCTTCCAGTCGCGGACCGATCCCGGTGTATCTGCCGCAAGATCCCCTATATTCTCTCCTGCCTGGCTGTGACTGACTGCAGAAGACTCTACCAGAGGGAAAACAAAGGATCCTATGGTCAGCTTCTGCTGCTGGGCCAGCGGCAGCCGGCGTATCTCCCGCCAGGTATAGCGGGCCGGCCGCTTCTGGTAATTGACCAGCTGCGTGGGCACATCCGGTATAGAAAGGCCGTAGGGCTGGATATGGTATTCCTTGAGCATGCTCTCCACCAGCTTGCAGTACATGATGGTCACCGGACTGTAATCTATGGTCACCGGTTCCTGCTCAAAGGGCCGGCTGGTGAAGATCTGCTGCAGCTGATAGGCAAACTGCAGAGACTCCAGGAAAAAGTCCGGGATCCGGTATTCCTCCATCAGCCGGTCATATTCCTCCGGCTGCAGCTGCAGGATCTGCGCGGGATCTGCCAGCCGGGTCCCATTCTCCTCTACGCTGGCCCTCACGCCTTCTTCCATATCCTCGGCGTAGCTGCTGATGCCCCGCTCCAGCCTTTGCTCGGATATCTCCTGACCTTCCTGTCCGGGGGCCGCCAGAGGCAGGTAATCACGCAGCCTCGGCAGGGCCTGGATCCCCTCCAGGATCTTATCCGCGTCGCCCCCGGCCGAAAGGATCCCGTTCAGGGTATTTGTGATGCTCTGGACATTTACCTGGACATTGTTCTGGGTTCCGATCTTGGAGCCCTGCACCGTATCTCCGTAATATTTGCTGCCGATGCTGTCCCGGAACTCTTCCCGGGACCGGGGATCCAGCTTCTGGTGATAGATGGAGGACAGCACCGTCATCTGGTCCTGTCCGGACAGGCTGCCAAACTCGTCTATCAGCTCCAGTGCCTGCGGCCGGTCCTCCTGCACCTCCTGCGCCGAGGCCGGCAGGAATATCCGCTCCTCATCCAGATTGCCCGCGGAGCTTCCCAGGAAGGCAAAGTAGTAGAATATGGTCCGGAAGACAAATATCCTGCCGCTGCCTGCGCTGCCGGTCTCCCGGATGATGCCGCGGGCAAGGGCAATGGCCAGACTGTCTCCCAGCTCCTTCTCGTCCCGCAGCCGGCCGTTTTTCAGAAAAACAGATTCAGGGAAGCCGTTCTGGCCGGGATGCTGCCGGATCCAGCGGGCCATATACCAGAGATACTGCATGTCGGAATCCGGCCGCAGGTTCTTTGTGACCGCGTCGTAGATCTCGCGGATGCCCTCCCTGGCCCGGGTATCCAGTTCACCGGCCTGCTGATTTAAAAGTCTGCGGGCAGCGGCAGAAATATCAGAAGGATATATAACCTGCCTGCCCCTGTATTTGTCGGGGCTGGTCTCTATCTCCTCCAGCACCGCGTTGCAGATCTCCTTGCCGTAGAGGGCTACGCCTCCGGTATAAGAGTAAAGGGTCCGCAGGGCAGAAGCGGCGTAGGTCACGCCGCTGCCCTCCAGTCTTTTCTCCTGACGGATCATGCGGGCAAAATCCTCCTCCTGCAGGGGCTCCACGGCAATCCTGGCGTCCGCCGGAAAAGCCCGCCGCCATACAGATTCATCCTCCAGGACCATATGGCGGAGCAGGTCATCGGAGCCGCAGACTATGAGCTTGATCCTGCCGTCCTCGCCCTCGCCGGCAAGCATACGGCAGACACTGACAAAGCTGCAGGAAACTTCCGGCTTCCAGTGCTCTACGACCTGCTGGAACTCATCGAGCATCAGCCACAGCTGCAGATCATTGCCGGCCAGCAGGTCTTCCAGCTCATAATAGCGGTCTATGATGCTCATAGAGTCATCCTGCAGGATATCGAGCATCTCTCTCGCTGTCTCCAGGCCGAAAGCCGCCGAAGCTGGTCCGCAAAAGCGGCGCCGCATAGAGCTCAGACTGGATGCCGCTGTATCGACCAGCAGGTAGCGGCTCATCTTCTCATCGTCATCCCAGGGAATGGGCGCCGCCGGGTCAGTGAAATTTTTCCGGTAATCGCTGTCCTTGCCCATACCGCCCTCGCCGCCAAAAAAGACAGTGAGGACATTGCCCCTTTTCCGGGCCAGGCTGCCCCGGATCCAGTTCATGAGAGAGGTCTTGCCTATCCGGGAAGGTCCGTATATAACCGTCACCCCGCCGGGAATGATCTGTTCAAGATCTGCCTGCAGGTCCTCCCGGCCGAAAAGTTTTTCAGAATCTGTCACCGCACGGCTCACCTCATAGCGGGTCCGGCGCCCTATCTTCATGGGGCTCTGCCCGGCTGCCGCGACAAGATAGGCCGTCTGGCTGCTGATGACCTGCTGGGCCTTTTCTGTCTTTCTGATGACACTGAGGCTTACCTTCAGGGTCTGGTCCCGGTCTGCAGCCAGCTCCGCCCGGCCGCCGGTCAGGAATCCGCTCATCAGGTCTGTCATGCCGTCCAGCCTTATCTCTCTTTCCGGATGCCCCTCCTGGCGAAGCAGGACACAGTAACTCTCATCCGTCAGAGAAACTGTACAGCGGCCTGTATTTTCAATGAGGAAATAGACAAAGCCGTCCGTGACCTGTCCTCCCTCATTTATGATCTCCACATGCAGGCGGACGCCGTTCTCTATTTGCCTGCGCTCCCGCTCCAGAGCCTCGAAAACACTCCGCGACCAGGCTGATTCCAGCCCCTTTGAATCCCGGGCCAGTTCGCCCAGTTCCCGGTAACGGTTCTCCAGGGAAACACCCGGCTGCAGCAGTCTGCCGCAGGGCAGCAGAATCCGCTCCCGAAGCTGCTCAAAATCAAGCAGCATATGCTTTTCCCGCAGATATTCTTCTATCATGCCGCTGTGCCGGACCCAGTCATCCAGGGCGATCGGTGACCGCAGGAAACTGCTGTGCACTGCTTCCTCCAGCCGGGCTGCGTTCTCGCGGTTCTGCTTCTTAGTAAAAATATTCCTGCCGCTGTAGAGCTGGTTCAGAATATCCAGCCGCAGACGGGCAGACAGGCCGCTGCCCTCAGCCGCAGCTTCCAGGCCCAGCATCAGATAAAGATCCGTGCGCGGAAGCAGGGAAGACTTGTCCTGACTCCTGCGGTCTATTTTCGGATAGCCGGTCAGCAGGCCGGCGCCCGCCTTCAGCCGGTCCTGCGCGTTCTTTGCCGGATCGGTAAATATGTCCTGAAGCTCCTGGGCCTGGCTCAGAGAAAGACGCCGGCGGCCGAGCCTGTATTTTCCGGCAAGCTCCTCCACGAAGGGGAAGGATATTTCTTTCCACTCACCGCCGATGCTGCTGTCCAGGCCGATCGTGTCATGGCGGAAGCTGTCAGTCTTTCCCTGGGCGTACTGGAGGATCATCTCCGCTTCGTGCTTCCACAGCTGAGGAATACCTTCCCGGATATCTTTTCCGGCCGCGGCTGCAGCTGCAGCCTGGGCATCCCTGTTCATGCAGGCCTGCAGGGCCTTAAAATAAGCGGCCGCAGAATCTGCCTTCTCTTCCCCTCTCGTCAGAAGATAGGCAGTCAGCTTTTCATAATGTGCCGGCCGGATCCGGCGGCTGCGATGGATCATGCGGCTGCGGATGCTGTCATAGATCTGAAAAACAAACTGACGGCTGCAGATGAGGGGTACCAGTACATCCGCCTCGTCCTCAAAGACTCCGGCATCCAGGTCAAATGCATCCCGCACCACCTCTGCCGCCCGGTTTCTGAGGGCCAGGGCCTGAAAATTCTGCAGAACCTGCTCATCCCCTGTCCGCTTCTTCAGCGCCCGCACAAGATCCTGCGCGTATACGGACACGGCACGGGCAGCAAGCTCCGCCCTGTCCAGACTGACCTCCTCAGGATAGTCCAGCATCAGCCGGTACAGGCCAAAGGCCGCTTCCCGGTAATCCAGCTGTGCGGTCATCTCCCGCATCCAGTCCGCCTCCGGCTCCGGCAGATTCAGAAATGTCTCCCGGTCGTCTTTCATAAAATCCGTCAATGTTCCCGTCATCAGGCCATAGCAGAAATAGCGCTTTTCATCCAGGCCAAGCCTGTCTGAGCCATAAAGACGGCGGGCATTTTCCACAAAAGGCAGATAGGTCCCCTCGTAGACCGCTCCATAGTGGCCGTTATTTTCCATGGCCTGCACGATGGGACTGTCATCGAAAGCAGCGCCGCCGCTCATGAGGCAGGCAAGAAATATTTTCAGATAGCGCCACCTGCGGTAGAAAAAGTGGAAATTCTGGTTCCATTCTATCTGGGCATAATAAGCAGCCACAAGGAAGCGCAGCATAGCCTGGAAGAGATGCTCATCCTCCCGGACCTGCCGATAACTCATGGCATACATGTCATATATATCCTCGTCATAGAGGCAGGCCATGAGATAAGAATAGACCGTCAGCTTATAGGCCGTATCAAAGTTGCTGCGCTCAAAGGCAAACAGACCGGTCTTCTCCGGATAAAAGCGCAGGATCTGCAGACAGTCTCTGCGGAAACGGCGGACCTGTTCTTCATTCTCCAGCAGGGGCTGGGCCTGCAGAATGTCTTCATCTCCCTGGAAAAGAAAACGCAGGGCTTCATAGGCAGCGCTGTCCCGCGTGCCCATGTTGTTCCACTTTTCCTGCCGGACAAGACGCACAGCCCTCGCAGGGTCTGTCTCCTCCAGGTAATCCCTGCAGATCTGCCGGAAAAGCATGGATTTATCAGCGGAAGAAGCCGCAAGACCCGCCAGCTCCTCACCCGTAAGCTCCAGCTGCAAAGTTCCCGGAAGGGTATAAAAGGCCTCATCTCCGGTCCGGATATACTGCTCTATACAATACTCCCGCAAAGCAGACATCTCCGGCTCCCAGCCCGCATACCAGCGGTTTGTGCCGATCAGCCGGCCGTGGACTCCCTTCTTACCGAGCAGGGAAATGATCCTGCGGCAGATGCCGGCATCTCCGCTGCCCCTGATATATTCCCCGGCATAGGCCAGCAGTGCCTGCGGCAGGTCTTCCGGCTTATCAGCCTGCACCATGGCCCGGTCCAGGGCGGCTCCGGTCTCGGCAGCATCCAGGGCTCCGGTGATCCGCCAGAGCATAAGAGAGCATACGGCGATCATCCAGGCATTCCTCTCGGGAAATTTGCGCAGATGATTCAGGAAGAACTCCCACTGGCTCTTCCCGTCAGGCCGCTCCAGCAGCTGATCATAAAAGCGGGCAAATGTATGGAAGGCCCTGTCTGCGGAAAGAGGAATACGGGCAGCCCATTTCAAAAATTCCAGCATCTGTCTGCTGCTCAGAGAATAGAAGGCGGTTTCTATGGTGCTGTAATAGTTTCCGGTTACGTTCCCGAAACCGGCATCCTGCAGCCGTTTGCGGATCTGGGTATAAAGACGGGTAAAGCCGCTCTCTGCCCGGCTCTGATAAAGCTGGTGCAGGTAAAGGGCTTTCAGATACTCCTCCCGGATGCAGTAAAGAGCGAGCAGACAGCTGACAACCACATACTTCTGCTCAGGAAGGTAATCCAGAAATGTATTAACAGCCATCGCGGTCGTAAAGTTATCGCTGAAAATATTTTCAGCTTCCGGCCGCAGTCCGTTTATGCGGAAGTTGTCCGAGACTGTCCGCAGAAGCAGACGGGCACGGATCCCGGAATCCTCCCAGAGGGCTCCGGTCAGCCAGGCAGCGGCCTGCTGCCACTGCTGCATCCGGCAGAGGCTGTCCACATACAGCTGTGCCAGCTCTTCTCCGGCCTGAAAATCGTCCCGCCCTGCCAGCGCTGCCCGGAAAAGATCCGCACAGGCCTGATAGGCTCCCTGTGAAAAAAGTTCCTGCAGGACCTGGGGAATGCTTTCTGTGCTGATGAGACTCAGCGGGTGCTCCCTCCGGTACCAGACGGCATATTTCTCCTCCAGCAGGAGCAGATGAGGAATATCTCTGCTGAAAATCCGCAGCAGACGCAGAAAGGCTGCCTCATTGTCCTTAGTGATCTGTCCGAACTGCCCGTCCGCTGCCTCATAGATATCATGGGAATATTCCGCCCAGCTGTCAAAATCAGAGCTGACAGCCCTGGCGGCTGCCGAATCCGCGACATTTATATAGATGGCGCTGCGGATATAGGATGCCAGCGCATGCATGGACAGATCCTGCCGTGCGCAGCTGCATACCCTGCCAAAGCAGTCCAGCAGCTGCTTCTGTTTCTGCATGCGGTTCAGGCTGTCCCCGGTCAGGGAAAAACGGAGGATCTCATCCATAGATCCGTGACTGTCTTCCAGGCAGATCAGGTTCAGGAGGCGGAGAAAGTGCATGGGCAGGTCATGTTCCCCTGCAAAACCGTCCCAGATCAGAGCTGTCGTCTTCTGGAAAAGCCGCAGGCTGACACCGCCATTTATAAGGAAGATAATATCCTCCCGGGAACAGTCCTGATAGTGAAAATAAAAATCCGTCAGCCTGCGGATGGGCTGCTGCCGGCTGCTGTCCAGCAGCGGCTGCAGGGCGGCCAGGGTCTGCATATCTCCGCTGTCCGTATAGACGGACGCTATATTTGTACGTACCATGATGTCCAGGCCGGAAAGCTTTCTGCCGCCCCTGTCAAGTGCCAGCAGAAACTCTGTAAATGACAGCAGGCGGTCTTCCTTCCTTACATCGCCATACCAGGGCTGCGCCAGCAGCTGCTTGACCGTCTGGATAAATTCCACAATGACCTTCCCGGCTGAAGCCGGCCCTTCTGCCGTAAGAGCCCGGACCAGGTAAAGATGCGGCAGGATCCGATCCGCGCTGCAGCTGAAACGGCGGGTCAGTGCAGGCCAGTCTCTCCGGGATGTGCCGGAATATCCAATCTGGTTGAGCATGGGGATCACACGGCCTCTTTCCGACGGCATTGCAAAAGCAGAAACAGACGATTCGGCACAGCTGTCAATGATCTCCGGCACATATCCGGCTCCCTGTTTCCATTTTCTGGCGAAGTCCGCGCTGGCAGGCGCCTGGATCACCGCTTTTTCAAAGGCATTCATCCTGATCTGCCGCGGACTGTCTGCATGAAGCAGATACTCTGCTGCCTGCAGGATCTGCTCCAGTTTCTCGTCAGACAGGTCTGCAGCCACGGTTTCCTTTACATAACGACTGCTTAAAAAGCCGCTGTAATCCTCCCTTTCATAAAGAGCCTGCGCTTCCTCCAAAGGATCGGACTGGTGCTCCTGCCTGATCTGCTCCTGTCCGACCTGCTCTTGGGCTTCCGGCTGCAGCTCCTGCCCGGCCTGGCCCTGGACTTCCGGCTGCTGTTCCTGTCCGGCCTGGCCCTGGACTTCCGGCTGCGGCTCCTGTCCGGCCTGGACCTGCGCCGCCGGCTCCTTCACTTGTGCCTGCGGCTGCTTCTGATCCTGTGCAGGCAGCAGAAGGCCCGGGTGGGTCTTGCCGTCTATGACCACATTTTTCCGGAAAACATAATCCGGGCTCAGCCAGCGGGCCGCAAAATCCTCAACGCTGCGGCAGTAATCCTTGTAATTGCCCCCGCCGGCTCTGCGGAAGCTCTCGGGAAATTCCGACGTATAATAACATCCCTTTCTGGCGATCGCCTGATCCAGTTCCCTGCGCAGAGCTGCCAGGACCTCCGGGGCAGGCCGCTTATCCTGCTGCAGGTCTTTCCCGGTCTGAGCGGACGCTTTGGCCGCAGGATCAGGCACCTGCTCCTTCTCCAGGATCACTTCCCTCTCAGAAAAACGGATACTCATGAGATGCTTTTTCACATAGCGGGTCAGCACCTGAACGGGCAGACCCGGAGCTGCAGACGGCTGCGGAAGTCCGGTCCGCTCATTGCGGACATGGGGGCCCGGACAATAGCGGACCAGATAGACGTATTTCCCGGTCTTGGGCCTGGTCTCCTGCGACAGCAGCCGCGTCTGCTGCGGGAAAAAGAGCACCGTGGAAGCAAAATTCTGCTGAAGGTCCGGGTAGAAATCCTTGTTGAAAAATGCGGGCACGATAAAAGCCGCCTGTGTTGAAAACAAAACCAGCACACCATACCTTATGTCAGTCTGTCCCTGCAGCTCTGCCGGCAGAGCGCCCAGCTCCTCAAATGCAATCTTCTCTATTCTGCTCTCCATATCCGTCTTCTCCGAATCTGTTTGAAATTTAACGATTATTCTTATTTTTTAAGCCGTTTCTGCTCCGTTTTTATATGTTTCGAGTATATCATTCCGCCTGCAGGAGGTCAATTTTCTGTCCCCGCGGCGCCTGCCGGCGCCGTTTCATCAAGTTTATCCCTTAGAGGCTTTTTATTGTTTCTTTTTCCAAAAAAATTGTCAATTTCCTGTAAATGTTTTCCCTTGTTTTTGTGCAGGAAGGGTGTTAAAGTATATGCGGTTTGATGAATTGGATAGTATCCTCAGGAACTATACCGGTGATATCAAATAGACCTTCTTTCACAGACACCGATTCGTCATTCGGAGATGTTCCGTTTTAAGAGAAGCGGAACGCCATATCCGCGGACTACCGGCCGGAAGACAGCCGGACAGATACCCTTCAGGCGGGATCTGAACCAGCCAGGCATTCGGAGGATAAGCCCGGATCACATCACCATTTTATGTATCAGACAGGGATCTCCCATCAGGAGGCTTCTCTGGTTTTTAAGGATGGTGATCGAATGAGAATAGGATTTGCAGGTGCCGGCAAGGTCGGTTTTACACTTGGCAGGTATTTTACGGAGCGCAGCGTGTGTGTATCCGGTTATTACAGCCTGTATGCCGATTCTGCCCTTGAGGCATCCCAGTTTACCCATACTTCATGTTTCAACAGTCTTCAGGAACTCGCAGACGCGAGTGATGTGATCTTTCTTACCGTCCCTGACGGCCAGATAGAAACGGTATGGAATTCTCTGAAGGGATCCGATCTGAAAGGCAAGGTCATCTGTCACTGCAGCGGCGCTTTATCATCCGCCGTATTTTCTGAGATTGACCGCACCGGTGCGTACGGTTATTCTATCCATCCCTTGTTCGCAGTCAGCGACAGGCTGCATTCCTGGAGGGAAATCTCAAACGCTTATTTTACAATAGAAGGATCATCCGCAAAGATGGACATGTGGCGTGATATTTTTGCCCGGCTGGGCAATCCTTACCGGATCATTACAGCCGACAACAAGACACTCTATCATGCTGCCGCCGTCTTTGCCAGCAATCTGGTCGTCGGGCTCTACGAGCAGGCCATGAATCTGATGGTCTCCTGCGGGTTCGGCCGCGAGGACGCAGGTAAGGCGCTGGCGCCGCTCTTCCTGCACAATTGTGAGGCGGTCGCCGCCAAGGGCACTGACGCCGCGCTGACCGGACCTGTCGAACGGAATGATCTGGGCACTGTAGAAAAGCATCTTAAGGTACTTCCCGAAGAAGAACGCGAGGTTTACATCCGGCTGTCGCAGACCCTGACTGCTATCTCACAACGCAAATACCCGGATCGGGACTATGAGGTAATGTCCCGGAGATTATCCGAGGAGAAAGGTATGGAGAAATCATGAAAAAGACAACAGCTTATTTCAAGAAAGCAAAAGAAGAAGGTAAGAAGCTTTCCATGCTGACAGCTTACGACTATTCCACCGCTAAGCTGGAGGATGCGGCCGGCATAGACGGCATCCTCATTGGTGATTCCCTCGGGAATGTCATCATGGGCCTGGAGGACACCATCTCCGTAACCATGGAGGACATGATCCACCACAGCGCCGCTGTTGCAAGAGGAGCAAAGAATACCCTGATCGTCTGCGATATGCCCTTTATGTCCTACCAGGTTTCCCCCCAGGATGCCCTGGTCAATGCGGGACGCCTGATGAAGGAAGGCCGCGCCAACGCTGTCAAGCTGGAGGGCGGGCAGGAAGTTGCGCAGACCATCCGCACGATCGTTGACGCCGGCATCCCGGTTATGGCCCACCTGGGTCTGACTCCCCAGTCCATAAACGCTTTCGGCGGCTATAAAGTACAGGGCAAATCCGAGGCGGCAGCCCAGAAGCTGCTCGATGACGCAAGAGCTGTCGAAAAAGCAGGCGCCTTCGCCCTTGTCCTTGAATGCGTCCCCGCCACCCTGGCGGCTAAGATCACACAGGCTCTGAGCATTCCTACTATCGGGATCGGCGCGGGAGCCGGCTGTGACGGCCAGATTCTTGTATATCAGGATATGCTGGGCATGTTCTCTGATTACACACCTAAGTTTGTTCAGCGCTACGCCAATATCGGCGCCATTATGACAGAGGCTTTCGAGGCTTATATAAGCGACGTTCAGTCCGGCAGCTTCCCCAAGCCCGAGCAGTCCTACAAGATGGATGACAGCGTTATAGATAAATTATATTAATATTATTACAGGAAATGAAAGGCCCGATCCGATGCGGGGCGCCATAAAAGCCCCGCACCGGACATTTTCATGACCGGCCTTTCTTATAAACACGCATATACCGGCATCTATATGCCGCATATTATATAAATAAATTATTACCGGAGGAACATCATGAGAATTGAAAGTAATCCTGAAAATGTCAGAGCTCAGGTCAGAGAGTGGAGAAAGCAGGGTCTCACTGTAGGACTCGTCCCCACCATGGGCTATCTTCACGAAGGACATAAGAGCCTGATCGACCGTGCGGTGAAAGAGAATGACCGCGTTGTCGTCAGCATTTTCGTTAACCCGATCCAGTTCGGACCCACCGAGGATCTGGAGAGTTACCCCAGAGATCTGAACGCGGACAGCAGACTCGTTGAGAACGCAGGCGCATCCCTGATCTTTGCTCCCCAGCCGGAGGATATGTACGCAGCGGATTTTTCTACATATGTTCAGGTAAATGAAGTATCCGAGCAGCTGTGCGGCAAGACCCGCCCTGTCCATTTCCGCGGTGTATGCACTGTAGTCAGCAAGCTCTTCAACATCGTTGCTCCCGACCGCGCATATTTCGGTCAGAAGGACGCGCAGCAGCTGGCAGTTATCCGCCGCATGGTACGCGACCTGAACTTTGGGATCACCATCGTCGGCTGTCCCATTGTCCGTGAAGCGGACGGTCTGGCAAAGAGTTCCCGCAACACCTATCTTTCCCCCGAGGAGAGAAAGGCAGCCCTGTGCCTGAGCCGCGCCGTCAGAAGGGGCGAGGAGCTGGTAGACGGCGGCGAAACAGACGGGGACAAGATCATCGCTGAGATGCGCGCTGTCATAGAGCAGGAGCCCCTGGCAGAAATAGAATATGTAGAGATGGTCAGCTGGGACAATATTCAGATCCATCACAAGGTAGACGGACCTATTCTCACAGCTATGGCAGTACGTATCGGAAAAACACGTCTTATTGACAATTTTATCAGGGAGTAATGAGGAAATGCAGTTAACAATGCTGAAGGGAAAGATCCACCGGGCTGAAGTGAAGCAGGCCGCGCTGGATTATGTCGGAAGTATCACTATAGATGAGTCGCTTATGAAAGCCGCAGGCATTAATGAATACGAGCAGGTCCAGATCGTGGATGTCAACAACGGCGCCCGTTTTGAGACCTATGTTATCGCCGGGGAGGCCGGCAGCGGCATGATCTGTCTCAACGGAGCAGCGGCCCGCATGGTCTGCGTGGGCGACAAGGTTATCATCATGTGCTATGCGCAGATGTCCCCGGAAGAAGTGAAGGACAATCCGCCCAAGGTCGTTTTTGTAGATGATGATAACAAGATCCGCCGCATCACAAGATACGAACGCCACGGCGCTCTCTCTGACCTGGATCTGGACGAGGTATAAAATTATGCTTAAGGGAAAAAATGTCGTACTCGGCGTCACAGGAAGCATCGCCGCCTATAAGGCAGCTTCGCTGGCAAGCATGCTGGTGAAGCTGCACGCGAACGTTTTTGTCATCATGACAAAAAACGCCTGCAACTTTATTCATCCTACCGTTTTTGAGTCTCTGACCGGAAACAAGTGCATGGTCGATACTTTTGACCGGAATTTCCAGTTCCATATCGCCCACATTTCTCTGGCAGACCGCGCCGATGTCTGCATGATTGCCCCGGCTTCCGCCAATATCATCGCCAAGCTGGCCTGGGGGATCGCCGACGACATGCTCAGCACCACCGTACTCGCCATGGAGTGTCCGGTGCTCGTTTCCCCGGCAATGAACACACATATGTATCTGAACCCGGTTACCCAGCAGAACATCGCCAAGCTCCGCTCTGACGGAAAGATCGTCATAGAGCCTGCCAGCGGCCATCTGGCCTGCGGCACAACCGGAGCCGGCAAGATGCCGGAACCGGAGACGCTCCTGCCCTGGATCCTGCGGGATATTGCTTATGAGAAAGATCTGAAAGGGCGAAAGGTCCTGGTTACCGCCGGCCCTACCCGCGAAGCCATAGATCCGGTCCGCTTTATCAGCAACCACTCCACAGGCCGCATGGGCTATGCCATTGCCCGCAATGCCATGCTCCGCGGTGCTGAGGTGACCCTGGTATCCGGTCCCGTAGATATCGCTCCGCCGCCATTTGTGGAAGTGGTTCCCGTCACCAGTGCCCAGGATATGTTTGAGGCCGTAAAGGCCCGTTATCAATCCATGGACATCATCGTTAAAGCCGCGGCCGTGGCAGATTATACGCCTGTCACCTGCGCAGATGAAAAGATCCACAAGGCAGACGGTGAAGCTGCTCTCGCCCTGAAAAGGACAACAGACATCCTTGCCTGGCTGGGTCTGCACAGGAATGAACAGCAGGTTCTCTGCGGATTTTCCATGGAAACGGAGCACGTTATTGAGAATTCCCGCCGCAAGCTGGAAAAGAAGAATGCCGATGTCATTGCCGCCAACTCTCTGCGGGAGGCTGGAGCCGGCTTCGGCACGGACACAAACCACCTCACATTGATCACGAAAGACGATACCGTCGATCTGCCCATGCAGTCCAAGGACCAGGCGGCAGACGGCCTGATGAATGTCCTGCGGGACATCAGTAATAATAAAAAAGGGAGGTAATGCCATGCTGTGTACAGTCGATATCGGGAACACCAACATCTGTGTCGGAATGATGGATGACGACCGCACTCTTACTTTCACCGGTCGTATGAGAAGCAACAGGGATAAGACAGAAGAAGAGTTTCTCATTGAACTGAAAAATCTTTTAAATGTTTACAATGTTTCTGTCAGCACGGTTACCGGTGCCATTATCTCTTCCGTAGTACCCAGTCTGACGGACGTTGTTCGCAGCGGCATATACCGCATGATGGGCGTACAGCCGCTTGTCGTGGGCCATGGGATCAGAACCGGGATCCGCATCAATGCCGAACAGCCTTCAAGTGTTGGCAGCGACCTGATCGTCGATGCCGTAGCAGCCACAGAGAAATATGACGGTCCCCTGATCATATTTGACCTGGGAACCGCCACGACCTGCTCTGTTGTAACAGAAGACCGCACTTATCTCGGCACCCTGATCATACCCGGCGTCAAGATTTCCCAGGACGCGCTTTCCGAGCGCTGTGCCCAGCTGCCCTGCATCCGTTTTGAGAATCCCCGCCACCTGATCGGCCACAACACCGTGGAGTGCATGCAGAGCGGTCTCTTCTATGGAAACGCGGCCATGATAGACGGCCTGATAGACCGTATAAACGAGGAGTACGGCTGGAAGGCTGCCGCCATCATCACCGGCGGCATCGGCGGCCTGATCGCTCCCTACTGTAAGCGCGACCTCATCTATGATGAGAATCTCCTGCTTGAAGGCCTGTGGTATCTCTACCACAAAAATGTGAAGAAAATAGCCTGCTGATCTTCGGCAGACTTCCGTAAAAAATATATATGCGAAAGGACATGCCCGCTGCTTTGATTCAGCGGGCATGTCCTTTCGCTTTCTTTGGGAGAAAATTTATTTTACTTCTCTGTGAACGGCTCCGGGCTCATATCCGGTGTCAGCGATCACTTTAGTGATCTCTTCATCTGGGATATCTGTCTCGGTATAAATGCTAATCTAAAAGTGAACCATTTCGGCTCAAAACGCTGACTTGAAAGTGAGCCACTTTAAGATTACTCTGAATAGATCAAAAGATTATTCGGAGGGAAAGAAA
>ONFL01000066.1 GCA_900317095.1 uncultured Eubacteriales bacterium
AAGCTGCACAAATCCCTATGGCTGGACGAAGTCCATGATGGAGCAGATCCTCACGGACGCTGCGGCTGCCGACCCGGACCTTTCCGTCGTCCTGTTGCGGTATTTTAATCCCATCGGGGCTCACGAATCCGGCCTGATCGGCGAGGATCCCCAGGGAATCCCCAACAACCTCATGCCCTATATAGCCCAGGTGGCTGTCGGCAGGAGAGACCATCTGACCGTGTTCGGCGATGACTACGATACACCGGACGGAACCTGCCGCCGCGACTATATCCATGTCATGGATCTGGCGGACGGGCATCTGCGGGCCATAGAGTACGCGGCCAGGCACACAGGCACGGAGATATTTAACCTGGGAACCGGTGATCCCTACAGCGTGCTCGATGTCGTGAAGGCCTTCGAGAAGGCCAGCGGTGTGACCATAAAGTATCAGATCGGCCCCCGCAGGGCCGGCGATATCCAGGACTGCTGGGCCAATGCCGACAAGGCGCATGCGGTGCTGGGCTGGAAGGCGCAGCGCGGCCTTGAACAGATGTGCCGCGACAGCTGGAACTGGCAGAGTAAGAATCCCAACGGCTACCGGAACAGTGACAGTCAGGAACTGAAGAACTGAGAAATAATAGCCGGTTGGTAATATAAAAAATATATACATGCTGCCCTGCAGGCGAGGCCTGCGGAGCAGCCTTTTTTGTGCCGAAATCCCCAATCTGCACAAGTTAAAGGACACATCATGTTTCCCAGAGAAAGTAAATCATCATCCTGGGAGCTTCTTTGGGTTAGACTTGCCCAATATATTACAATTATGTTACAATATCACATATTGGTGAAGAAACTAAAAGGGGAGCGATCTTATGAAGTCCAGAAAAAACAGGGGGAATTTTTTCGGAAAGCTGGCGGCAGTTTTTCTGGCTGCGGCTCTGACATGTACCATGAGCGGCTTTTCTGTTCTTGCAGATGAGGATCCGGCAGGGGGGACCTCAGAGTACGCACAGGCGGAGGAATCGCAGGAGACGGCTTCGGAAGAAGCGCAGACGGAGCCGGAGACCGGGACTATTTCCGTGAGCGAAGTGACCGGGCAGAGCAGTGAGACGGCGCAGGAGCCTGAATCCGCTGCAGGATCCGATTCAGAAACGGAAACCCGGCAGACTGCAGCCCCGGACCTGCCGCGCAAAGCGCCGGCCAGGGCAGCAGCCTATAACGGTACGACGGCTATTTATCTGAACGGACAGAGCGGAGACGACGCAAAAGACGGTAAAGACGCGTCCGCTGCTGTGAAGACATTTGCCCGGGCTAAAGAGATCGCAAAGGGGAATCCGCAGATCACCACCATCTATGTGACAGGGACCGTGCCGGTATCGGGCAGCGTATCCCTTGCGGGGACAAATGCCGTTATCAAGAGGGATCCTTCCTTCAGCGGCTATCTTATGGATGTGTCCTCTTCAGCGGAGTTTACGGATATTACCCTGGACGGGAACGGAGATGCTGTCCTGGCAGGAAAATCCCTGGTGCAGGTGACCGGCAGCCTTTCCATAGGAAAGGGAACGGTTCTCAAAAATAATTATGCCACAAAAGACCGGTCCTATTTCCAGTCCACCGGCGGCGGCCTGACTGTCAGAGGCGGCAGCGTGACTATGACCGGCGGGCAGATCACCGGCAACAAGGCCAATATCGGCGGCGGCATCAGTATCGGCACCAATAATGAAGGCGATGGTCACGACAGCCTGACCATGACCGGCGGCACTGTTTCCGGAAACACATCCGGATCCTGCGGCGGGATCTATGTCAACGGTTCCGGTAAGAGAGGTTACCACAACGGTGAGCTGAAGATTACGAACGTCCTCATAAAGGACAATACAGCATCTCTGCAGGGAGGCGGTTTTGCAGGCTGTCCCAGTTCAAAGACAGAGATCTATCTCACGGACGGCGCGGCTCTGATCGGCAACAAGGCCTCCGGCGGCAATGGGATATTCCTGGCGGTCGGTCGGAATTACGGCGACCACAGCGGAAATCCCACCTATACCATTTCTCCCGTCATGCTGGGCGGAACCGCTTACAACTGGAAGTACGACGACGGCAGTGATATCCCCTTAAGCGGCCTTAAGGGCAGGTTGACCGGAAATAAGAGGTTTGCTCTGAATACTGATATCAGCGAGGACGCGGCGGCCTAGTCTGCTGCCAAGGTGATCATCAGCGGCAACACTTCCGCGACAAGAGGCGGCGGCATCGGCTCCAACGGCACCGTGATCATGGGCAGCCACGATAAGACGACCAGCCTTTCTATCGCCAAGAAGTGGGCGGTCAGCAGCGGCCTGCAGATGCCGGAATCTGTGGGCATTGAGATATACAGGAAGACTGCGGGCAGCGACGCGGCCCCGGCCCTGGTCGGCTATCAGAACCTGAATCAGAACAGGGGCTGGAAGGTTTCTATATCCAATCTCCCGGCCTCCGGTCCCGACGGAAATTATGAGTACAGTGTAAAAGAAGCCGCCGTGGACGGATTTACCCGGGAAGAGAAGGACGGCGAAGTTATTTTCACGGCCCAGGACGGCAGCGGCAATATGCTGCGCAGCGATGTGACAGGCGGTGACGGCGCTTACACAGTCAGCAACCGCCAGATCACAGAGCTGACGGTTAAAAAGATCTGGACCGACGCCGATGACCTGGACGGCCTGCGGCCGCAGCAGCTGGCGGTTCAGCTCTACGCGGACGGACAACCTCTGGGTGACCCTGTCATGCTGACGGCGGACGGCGGCTGGACATACACCTGGAAGGAGCTGGATGCAGCGGACCAGAAGGGTAATAAGATTGCCTACACTGCCCGCGAGACAGAGCCGGAGGGCTATACTAATAGCGGAAACAGTGTCACGGCAGCCAGGACGACGGTCAGCAGTCAGCTGCAGGAAGACGGAACCGTAAAAGTAGTATGCAGCAAAGACTGGCCCGAGGGCGCACTTACGCCGGAAAATATCTCCATCCAGCTGCTGGCGGACGGTGCTCCCGTAGAGGGACAGACCGGCGAGCTGAACGAGGACAACAGCTGGACGGCTCAGTTTACAGGTCTGCCTGCCCAGGGGGACGGCAGCCAGATCGTCTACTCTATAAAGGAGACCGGGGCCGGCGGCTACAGCGCTGATGATATAGATCTGAGCGGAGACGAAACCGTGACAGTCGGCGATTTCAAGATAGAAAAGATGCCTAACCCCTGGCAGCCGCAGACGACCTACACCATTTCCGCAGGTGGTGAGGGAAGCTCTGACCTGCAGAGCATTACATTCCAGATCTATCAGGACGGAAAGCCGGGTATCAGCGTGACCCTGAACGAGGAAAACGGCTGGACCGGAAAGTTCTGGAATATTCCTGATGTAAGCTATGACAGCAGCTGGAATGAGATACCCGTAAAGAATACCCTGCGTGTTACAGAGGTAAATGGATACCCTGTCGGAGGCAGCACGGCAGCCGGCGGACAGCTTCTGGTATTTGAAAACCGCCATACGCCGCAGACACCGGCGCAGATTCCTGTAAGGATAAAGCTGCAGAAGCGGGGCAGCGATACAGGCAAAGGTCTTCAGGGAGCTGTATACGGTCTTTATGAGAAGGACGCTGACGGAAGCCTGACTCTGCAGGAGCAGCAGTCATCGGATGCGGAAGGCTTCATGTATTTTGATAATATTAAGGCCAACACCGTATATCTCTTTAAGGAGATTACCGCTCCCACAGGCTATAAGCTGGATGAGAATCCGGGAACTCCCTTCCGCTTCACTGTAAGCGCGGACGGCACTATATCCGTATGTGATGAGCAGGGAACAGTTCCCTCTCAGACGGTAACCCTCACGAAAGACGGCGATTCCGGCTGGCTGGCAGACGCTGACTATGTTGAGGACGATAAGATAGAGAAGGAAACAGAGAAGGAAACAGAAACAAAAAAGGAAACGGAGGAGACAAATCCCTCTGTGCCCGGGAATAAGCCGGGTAAACCCGGAAAGACCGGCAAAACCGTTTCCGGCAAGAAGGCGAAAGTCAGCAAAGCCAGTGCGGTAAAGACCGGGGATACTTCTCATATCGGCATTACGGCGGCCGTATGCGCGGCTTCCGGCCTGACAGCTCTTGTCCTGCTCCGGCGCAGAAAGAAAGCGGACCGGTAATAAAAATCATGCTCTTTAAGTACGGCGGATTCCTTTCAATTAAAAAGAATCCGCCGTACTAATCAATTTGTGCAAAAAGCTCTTTACAAATTCCATCTGACTTGCTAGTATAAAGCGGATATTTTGACAAAACATAGAAGCGTTAAAGGAAGTAATAAAGATGGAAAGATTTTTGACACATGGAACCTGTTCCATGGAGATCGTTTTTGATGTCAGTGATGATGTGATCCAGAATGTGGAATTTGTAGGCGGCTGCAGCGGCAACACCCAGGGAATATCCCGTCTGCTGAAGGGTATGAAGGTAGATGATGCCATAGAGCGCCTGGACGGCATCCGCTGCGGATTCCGTGCGACATCCTGCCCGGATCAGTTCGCGAAAGCGCTCAAGGAATACAAGAAGAAAAACGCGGCAGGCTGATCGTTTTGTGCTATAATAGGCATGGACTGAAAATCTAATTTATACAAAAAAAGGAGAAAATGCGATGTTAAATCAGAAAGTTGCAGACCTGATCAATACACAGGTCAATAAGGAACTGTATTCTGCCTATTTATATCTTGATTTTGCTAACTATTATTATGACCAGGGCCTGGACGGCTTCGCCAACTGGTATGATATCCAGGCACAGGAAGAGCGCGATCACGCTATGCTGATGCGTACTTACCTGATCAACAACGGCCACCGTGTAACATTCGAGGCTGTTGACAAACCGGACAAGGAATATGCGAAGCTTGACGATCCTCTGAAGTTCGGCCTGGAGCATGAGGAGTATGTTACCAGCCTCATCAACACTATTTACAAGGCTGCCAAGGAAGTTGATGATTTCCGCACCATGCAGTGCTTCGACTGGTTCGTAAAGGAGCAGGGCGAAGAGGAGAAGAACGCGGAAGATCTGATCAAGAAGTTCCAGCTCTTCGGCAGCGACCCCAAGGGTCTGTACGCACTGAACCAGGAGCTGCAGGGCAGAGTATATACTGCTCCTTCCCTGGTACTGTAAGAGGAAAAGTATTTCCGATGATAAAGAAGCCTGCCCGGCAGACGCGGCGGGATAGAAAAACCGGCGGATCTTTTTTCGGATCCGCCGGTTTTCTATATATCAGATAAAACTCAGCCGGCTTACTGGCCGAGCCGTTTTTTTGTAAAGGATATGATCAGGTCTGCTGTCTTCTCTATCCCGAGTATGCTGCTGTCTACCATGAGATCGTAGCCTTCCCTGCCGCCCCATCTCTTCTCAGTGAAGTACTGATAGTAGCTGCGCCGGGTCTTATCCATCTTCTCGACGGCTTTTTCCGCTTTCTCGAGGGAAGGGATCTTATATTCTTCCATGACCCGCTCTATCCGGGCCTGTACCGGAGCATAAACGAAAACCTTTGCCGCGGCAGGGATCTTAGCGTTGGTAAGTACCTCGTTGGCGCAGTGGCCTACGATGACGCAGGATTCTTTGGCGGCCTCCTCGATCAGCTCGGATTCTCTCGCAAAAAGGACATCATCGTTGCTGATCAGGTCCAGCTTCCTGGGCATGCTCATGAAGCTTACGTCTCCGTCGCCCCAGACTGACATGGTATTGGTCCGCCGCTCTTCAAATCTCTTAAGCTTGTCCGGATCGGAACCCAGATCCTCTGCCGCCTTGCGGAAGAGTTCTACGTCATAGAACTTTATGCCCAGCTTTTTGGCAATGACTTCGCCGACCTCATGGCCGCCGCTTCCGTACTGTCTTCCAATCGTGATCACAATCTTATCTTCTGACATGTTAACTGCCTTCTTTCTTCTTCCTGTTGCTTCATGTATATTGAACTGATATGGATCAGATTCTTCCTGAGATAAGATTTTATTCTGCAATTATCAGGATCTGTTCTTGATGAAATCTACAAGCAGGTCCGCTGTTCCGTCGATGCCCAGGATGCTGGAATCGATCAGGATGTCGTGGCCTTCCTGTCTGCCCCACGGATAATCGGTATAGTATTCATAATAGTGCTGGCGATTCTTGTCCATCCTGCGGATCAGCCTCTCTGCCTCGGCATGTGTGAAGGACTTGTTGTCCGCCATGACGCGGCCTACTCGAAATTCCATAGGAGCATAGATGAAAGCACGCAGGGACGCGTCTTTGTCCTTGAGTACATAGCTGCCGCAGTGGCCTACTATGACGCAGGATTCCTTCTCCGCTATATCACGGATCAGCTTGGATTCGACGCGGAAGAGGGCGTACTGGTCCAGCTGCCCATATGTAACGGCCGGCATATCCATGGGAGTGCTGCTGCCGCCGCCGAAGAAGCTGTCCAGCCCGGACTTGCTTTCTTCAAACTTGCGCAGGGATTCGGGATCTTTGTTCAGCTTTTCAGCCGCCTCCTGCAGGA
>ONFL01000047.1 GCA_900317095.1 uncultured Eubacteriales bacterium
GAAATTGTCCAGGCGGATAAGGACTGCAGCATCGTGAAAGCTGATCTGAAGCAGGAGTCCATGAACCTGAACGGGCATGTCCACGGCGGAATGATCTATTCCATGGCAGACTGCGTCGCCGGACTGACGGCCCGGTCCGGCGAGGGCGATTTTGTCACCCAGAGCTCCCATTTCAATTTTCTCAGCAATGTGACCGGAGGTACGATCTACGCCAAGGGCGAGATCGTCCGCCGGGGCCGGACCATCGTCATCCTCCACATCACCGTCACAGATGAAGAAGGAAAGCTGCTGGCGGACGGGGTAATGGACATGTTCCGCATCCGCTGATATATGAAAAATATTCTCCGGACATGGCAAAAGAGGGGGCGTGACCATTCACGTCCCCTCTTTTGCGACTTGCAGTATATTTTTATATTTTATGTTTAAGACCTGACAGACCCCTTCATGCTTACCGCATGAAGAACATCTCTTTCAAAGGTCAGTCTATATTGATGTACTTGACTTCATCCACTTTCTTAGGCTGCTTCTTCGGGAAGCTGAGCGTGAGGATACCGTTTTCGAACTTCGCGCTGATATCGGTCTCGCTGAGATTCTTGCCTACATAGAAGCTCCTGCTGACGGATCCGGTGTAGCGTTCACGTCTGAGGTATCTGCCTTCCTTGTCCTTCTCGTCATTGTTCTTATTCTGAGTGGCAGTGATGGTCAGATAGCCGTCCTTGAGGTGGGCCTTGATATCTTCTTTCTTATATCCGGGAAGATCGATGTCCAGAATGCAGTCTGTTTCAGTTTCGCGGATATCTGTCTTCATAACAGCCTGTCTGGGGATCTCTGCATAGCCTCTGCCATATACCGGCTCTGTGAAATCATCCATGAAATCATCAAATAAATTCTCTCCGAAAATGCTGGGTAATAACATCTTTATTCCTCCTGTAAATCTATGTCCGGCTGCCTGATGCAGCCTCCTGTACTCAAATCAGGTATCTTTCTTTCGTTCTAGATGTAATATAACACCAATTGTTAGCACTGTCAACTGTTGAGTGCTAATTTTTTAAATATTTTTTATCACTGCGGATTGAACAGACATTTCCATTGATATGCCGTGCTTCTTATCCTTTCCTTCTGTGCTATAATGATTTCCATGATGCAGTTCGGATATTGAACGAATCTATTATTATTATAGAAAGGATCCACATGGCTTCGGAATTTGTTTCACTTGCTGTTATTACCGTTGTGGCCGCGGCCGTTCCGCTGATCGCGCGCCTGATCCCCCGGCAGATCATACCGGAGACGGTGCTGCTGATCCTCTTCGGTGCGATACTGGGGCCCCATATGCTGGGGGTCATCCAGTCTGGAAGCGAGGCGGTCTCCATCCTCAAGGAACTGGGCTGCTCCTTCCTTTTCCTGCTGGCCGGATTTGAGATAGACCCCAGATCCATAACCGGAAAGGACGGCCTGCACGGACTGGCGACCTGGGGCGTGACATTTGTCATCGGTATCCTCACAGCCAGTCTGGCCCCGGCTATAGCCAGCGGGACAGAGGGCATGCTGGCGACGGCTCTGCTTTTTACGACAACGGCTCTGGGCGCGCTGATGCCCATGCTCAAGGACAACCATCTGACCGGCACCAGAGTCGGCGACCTGATCATTTCCTATGGAACCTGGGGTGAGCTGGCGACCATTTTTGCGGTAGCCATCCTGCTGTCCGCCCGCTCCACCTGGAAGACGGCCCTCATACTCGGCCTGTTCGTCCTGCTCTGCGTCTGGCTTGCCCGCCTGGGGTCAAGAGCAGTGAAGGGCGGCCATGCCATTTATCGTTTTCTGGAGTCAAAATCAGATACCAATTCACAGACCACGGTGCGGATCACCATCATGCTGCTGGTCATCCTGGTGACATTCTCCGCTGTCTTTGACCTGGACATCGTACTGGGTGCCTTCGCGGCAGGCTTCGTACTCCGCTATATCATCCCGGAAGGGGACCACTCTCTGGAAATGAAGCTGGACGGCATAGGCAGCGGCTTTTTCATTCCCCTCTTCTTCATCGCCTCCGGCTGCGGGATCGACCTGCGGGCAGTGGCAAAGATGCCCCTGCTGATGCTGCTTTTCATAGCCGGCCTGGTCCTGGTGCGGACGATCCCCATTGTCGTCAGTCTGACCCTGCGGCCTGACACCCGCAAAGAGATTTCCCTGCACGGCCGCTTTTCATGCGCTTTTTACTGCACAGCGGCCCTGCCTCTGGTTGTGGCCATCACCGGGATTGCCACAGACCACGGCCTGATGGAGGAAGATGTGGCCTCTGTTCTGGTCGCAGCCGGCGCGGTTACCGTTTTCCTGATGCCTTTCCTGGGTAAGCTGGTCTATACAGTCACAGATTCAGACCCTGCAGGAGCCCTCGCGCAGATCAGCCATGACCCCGGGCATTTCCGGGAAATCCTCCATCAGCATATGGAGCTTGCCCGCCAGCAGGCCAGCCAGTACCGGGATGCTGCCGGCGCCGCCATCCGCAGCAGCCTGGACACGATAGAGGATCCGCAGGAGAGAAAGGAAGCCGCCGAGATGACACAGCGGCACCTCCAGGAACAGCAGGAGCTGCTGCATAGGCACCTGGCTCAGACCCGGCGCCTGCGCAAACGCCAATATGCCGAATTCTCCGCCTTTTACGCCGCCCATCATAATGGAAATCCGCCTGACGAACAGGCATTGGAAGAGATAGAGAAAACGATCGCCCGCGAAGCTGAAAAACAGATGAAGCAGGAGGACTAATTAGTGTGAAAGATCCGAAACAGACAGGTACAGAACCTCATAAGCGCCGCCCCCACTACAGCGGCAGATATCCTAAACGTTTTGAAGAAAAATATAAGGAATTGAATCCGGAAAAATACCAGGAGCAGGCCGAGCATGTGATCGCCAAAGGAAATACCCCTGCCGGCACCCACATTCCCATCATGGTGCAGGAAATCCTGGATTTTCTGCAGATCCGGCCGGGCCAGCAGGGACTGGACTGCACCCTGGGCTACGGCGGCCACAGCACGAAAATGCTGGAGCAGCTTGCGGGAAAGGGACACCTGTATTCTCTGGACTGCGATCCCATAGAGATAGAAAAGACGACCGCACGCCTGCGCGGCCGAGGTTTCGGAGAGGATATCTGGACTCCCATAAAAACAAACTTTGCCAATATAGACCAGGTCGCCGCAGACTACGGCAGCTTCGATTTCGTGCTGGCCGACCTCGGCGTCTCTTCCATGCAGATAGACAATCCACAGCGGGGCTTTACCTGGAAGGCGGACGGTCCTCTGGATCTGCGCTTCGACCCGCAGAAGGGGGAGCCGGCCAGCCAGCGGCTGCGCAGCCTCACGGAGGACGAATTCGAGGGCATGCTGATCGAGAATTCGGACGAGCCCTATGCGGCACAGATCGCGGCCGAGGTCTTCCGGGAAATGAAAAGAGGAGAAAAGTTCACAGACACATTCGCCCTGCGTCATGCAGTAGAGACGGCCGTCGCCGCGTCCGCCGATCTTAGAGGAGCCGACAGGCAGGAACTGGCCGAGGCCCAGAAAAAAGCCTGCGCCAGAGTCTTCCAGGCCCTGCGCATAGATGTGAATTCTGAATTTGAAGTACTCTATGCCTTTCTGGAAAAGCTCCCGCATATCTTAAAAGACGGCGGCCGGGCAGCCATCCTCACATTCCACTCCGGCGAAGACCGCCTGGTCAAGAAAGCCTTCAAGGCAGGAAAAAAGGCCGGCATATACGCCTCCATCTCGGAAGACGCCATCCGGCCCTCCCGGCAGGAGTACTATGCCAACCCCCGGTCCCATTCCACAAAGCTGCGCTGGGCTGTCAGGCAAACCCTTCCGTAATCATCCAGTGAAAAAAACCGCTTATCGCAGGTTAATTGCTGACTGGTTGTCTTATTTCTCCTGAAATAAGTCTTCCAATGTATATTCGTGAATATTATCTCCATGTTCCATGTCATCAGAAAATCCGGATTTGGAGAAAAGATAGTATTCTCTATGAAGTTTTTCTGCGAATATCGAAGTGCTTTCCTTTAAATGTTCCAGCATGGCACTCGAAAATGCCTTGTTCCTGTATTTGCATTCCACCACCAGAAGCACATCGCCGGACCGGGACAATCCGTCTATTTCGACAGATCTTCCCAGGGAAGTCTTATCTGCTCTGAAGTTCTGGATTTCAGGAAAAACACCCGGAAGCTTTCCCCTTCTGTTTTCCTGGTCCAGGAAAAGCAAAGCGGTATCCTCAAAACCCTTGTCCAAAAACTCCCTTATCGGCGCAGAAAGATCAGAAAGCACTCTCTTGCCGTTGATCCGGATCAGTTCCTGCCTGTCATAAACGAATAGATACCAGAACCGAAGCATTGGATCTGCGATCACATAGTAATGACTGTTTTTATTACCCATAAATGTGGAACGTTTTTCCAGAATTTCACTTTTTAACAGCGTCGATATATACTTCGAAACCTTGCTGCTCTCCTCATGAATATCCAGGCTGATATCCTTAAGTGAATAATGCCGGTGAGCAGCCGAACGAAGAATGGCATTATATACATCCTGTACTTTCGTGGAATTTGAAAGCACCTGATCCGGCAGATTGTAAAAGGTTCCGAATTCATTAAACAGAAGCCGTTCCAGATTTTCAGAAAAGGACTCTTTCGGGTCTACGGCGGCCAGGTAATAGGGATAAGAAGACATTAGAGACAGATACGCGCATTTCTCCTCAGCCGGCATTCCTTCGAGAAACAGGAGCGCCTCATCAAACAGCAGTCTGCCGATCCGCATCTCAAAAGTTTTCCGTTTGTACAGAGGTGCCTTCTGATCCTCCAGTTCTCTTTTCAGAAAAGATACATCGCTTCCCAGGATAATCGTAAAAATGTTCTCTGGTGCATGATCGACGAATTCCTGAAGAACGGACGGAAAAGCCTGATCTTGCGACACGATATACGGATATTCATCGATAATGAAAAGAAACCGTTCATTTCCAGCCGCCTGAAGCAGGGCGTCAAATGCCTCCTGCCAGCCGGAATACACGAAAGAGGCAGGAAGACGCAGGAGTTTATTTAATTCATAGGAAAAGGATTTAAGATTTCCATAGGAGGTATCCTGCTTTGCCTGGAAAAACACTCCCTTCTTTCCATCAAAAAAATGTCTAACCAAAGCAGACTTTCCAATCCTGCGTCTGCCGTAGATCACGCCGAACTCTTTTCTGTTTCCCGAATATCTGCGTTCGAGTTCTTCCAGTTCCTTTACTCTTCCAAAAAACATTCCCTTGCTCCCTGAACCATCTGTACTTCTCAAAAGCAATTTCCGACATAGTTATCTGACACAATTCACAGTACATATTACAGCTTGTATAAATGCCGGCCGTAAGTTATTAACTCTATAGTTACTAACTTGTGAGTTCCTAACTTCTATACTATAACATATCGCCGTTAGATTCACAAGGATAGGGGGGCGGATATTTTCCTGGACAAGCTAAGCTGTCTTCATCGTCTGTATTCCCCTGAGAAAGATCTAAACATTCAATCCTGTGTTCAGATCAAAAAGTCATCATCATTTATAATTTCCATATCTACTGCCTCATCAACCCATGAGGGGTCGTATACGGTTTTTCCCATTGCGGCGCCGCAGGAAGGACATTTCTTATAGGCTTTGTCTGACTTGCAATGACATATCGAGCATTCGTACACATCCTTCCGGAGGAAATGGGTATGTAAGGTCCAGTGTCCTCTCTTTTCTTTTTTTGATAATATTCCCATTTTGATTTACCTCCCTGTGTTTCTATTTAAGTGTTTCTTCTTCCAGCGGCGGAAGAGGAGCAGGGCAAAGACGCCGCCGCACAGCTCGCCGGCGAGAACCGCGCTGACCAGACCGTAGAGGCCGAAGAAATGGTTGAAAAGGACCATGAAAGGAATATAAAATACCAGCTCACGGACGCAGGAGTGCAGCAGAGTCCCCGAGCCGTAACCCACGGCCTGCATACAGAAAGAGGTGTTGAAATTTGTAAACTGGAGCGGTGACTGTATGCAGCGGATCCGCAGGAAAACGACGGCGAAGACGATGGCTGCTGCGCTGTCGGCAGCGCTGGTGCCCACATTCGTATTGAGGAAGAGGCTGCAGACCGGTCCGGCCAGCAGCTCGTAAAGAGCGATGGCCGCCGCCGAGATACTGTAGCCCCACAGGCGGGCGGTTCTGATCACCGCGTTCATCCGCGGGTGGTCGCCGGAGCTGTAATTGTAGGCGACGATGGGCAGCATAGCCTGACCGATGCCGACATTTATAGCGTTAGGCAGGCGTTCCGCTTTCATGACGATGCCGATGGCCGCCAGCTGCAGATCGCCATGGGCTGCCATCAGATAGTTCAGGACCACATTTGCGGCATCAAAGAGACCAGTCAGCAGGGCGGAAGGGACGCCTACAGAAAAAAGCTCCCGGATATCCCGCCGCCGTATGTTTTTCAGGTCACTGAGCCGCAGGCTCAGCGGCGAGGAAGCGGACAATCTGTAGATGGTGATAGTAATATAAAAGAAAGAAACGATATTGGAGAGCAGGGTCGCGATGGCGGCGCCTTCTACCTCTCTTCCGGGCGGCAGGATCACAAACATAAACAGAGGATCAAGCACAATATTAAGCAGGCCGCCTATGGAAAGACCCAGGCCTGCCTGCCGGGAATAGCCGGCATTTCTGAGCAGATGGGCGCCTGCCTCGGATGCGATGACCGGAATATCGCCCAGCACGACAACATATGTCAGATACTGGCGGCCGAATTCCAGAGTATTTTCGGAGGCTCCCAGGAAATTCAGGAGCGGATCCATGAATATGCCGACGAAGAGGGAATAGAGGATAGCTATGCCGACAGCCCCGTAAAAGCTGAAGGCGGCTACGCTCTTTGCCTGTCTGGTCTCTCCCCGTCCGGACAGGCGGGCGATCAGGCTGCCGCCGCCCACGCCGAAGAGATTTCCGAAAGAAATGGTCAGCATGAAGACGCTGAAGGCCAGGGTAACCGCCGCTGTCTTGTAGGCGTCGCCGGACTGACCTATATAAATGGTATCTACCATGTTGTAGATGAGGTTGATCAGCTGGCTGATCACCGTAGGCACCGCCATCTTAAAAAGCGCCCTGGCTACCGGCATGGTCTCAAAGAGCTCCTTCTTGCCGGCATCTATCTGTCCCCCGGACTGTGTCTGCATATCTTTAACTTCCCTGCTTTTTATAAACTGTAGTAAAAAAATGTTCTTCCGATTATCATTTCCCCTCTGCCTCGTCGTTTACGATCAGCAGAGAGAAGTAGCCGGCCTTGTCCGGCATTTCTTCCACAGAATTGTAGATTTTCTCGCCCGCCATGCCGCAGTTTTCCACCAGCATGGCTTCTTTTCCACTTTCCCGCAGCTGCCGGCGGATCTGTCCCAGATGGGAACCGGCTTTCATGATGACCACAGTGCCCTCAGCTGGCGCCCCTTCCGGCAGGCCTGCCGGGTAAATGTGCAGCTGGTCTCTGCCGCTGACCAGGCTTGTGCCCAGCCGCGCTGCCGCTGCCGCGAAGGAGGGAATGCCGCTGACCAGGCGGGCCTCAAATCCTGCCCTTTCCACCCTCTCCTGCAGGTAGCCGAATGTGGAATAAATGCTGACATCCCCCAGGGTCAGAAAGAGGACATTCTCTCCCCGGCTCAGGAAAGCGCAGATCCGGTCTGCCGCCTTGTCATGGCTGGCTCCCAGGATCTTCCTGTCCATAGTCATGGGCATGTCCAGGGCCAGCAGAGTCTTATCAGCAATCTCCGGCACCGCCTCAGCAGCGATCCTGTAAGCCGCCGACCGCTCCGGGCTCTGTCCGGGAAAGGCAATAACTTCGTTTTCCCGGATCAGCCGGCAGGCCTTAAGAGTCATCAGCTCCGGATCGCCCGGGCCGACCCCCACTCCATATAGTATTCCCTTCATAGCTGTCCCCTTTCCGATCCTTGCTTCCACACTGATATGTCTAGAATAAGGTCATCTGCTCGTACTGCCGGCTAAGGGCCAGCTCCGGCGGGGTCTTCGCCAGCAGCTGCCCCGTGCGCTCATCGTCCTGCAGCCAGGCAGCTATATCCCTGCGGCCCAGGATCAGCGGCATGCGGTCGTGCACCGGAGCCATGCTGCTGTTAGCCTGCGTGGTAATGATGATAAAGCGGGGCTGTGTTCCGATAAAATTATAAAAACCCGCCATAAAGAAAACATTTTCCCCGGGCAGGGTGAATGTGACCTTGTCCTTTTTACGGTCCCATTCATAAAAAAGAGCGGCCGGCAGCAGGCAGCGCCGCCGCATGACCCCTTCAGAAAATGTCTTCTTTGTCAGGACAGTCTCGGCCCGGGCATTGATCAGCAGACTGCCTCTCCCCTTAAGGGGAAGCCCCCACTGCATGGGCTCCAGGACCAGATCACTGCCGTCCGCCCGGATGACCGGGGCAGCCTCTGACGGATGAATGTCACCGGAAAAATCATCTATCCGGCCTTTCTCCCGAAGGAAGGCCATACGGCGCAGTTCCTGGGTCATCTGCGCCGAAATGCCATATCTGCAGCACATGAGGCAGCCCCCTTTCTCTTAAATAAAAATGTTCTTCCGCTATTATAAGCCATCAGCAGATCTTTTTCACCTGAAATGCAAAGAAAAGCGCCTGTCAGGCAAACAGGCGCATATAAAAAACCCGGTCCCATGAGGTAAGGGGCCGGGTCTTTTAACCAGGAATTTATTCTATTGTTATAGTGAGGCTTTGGCGGGTATCCCCGCCGGAGGGTACTTTTGCTATTGATTACAGAAACAATATTATTATGCCAGGGCTCTGCCCAGGTCTGCGCAATCTTCCTTTGCTCCGTCATCGGGTGTGAGATTGCAGATATAGGGCTCTGCTGTCAGGGTGATGCCGGCGTCCTTGCATCGGTCTGCCCACAGGCGCATCCATTCGCCGTCTCCCCAGTCATAGGAGCCGAAAAGTACGACTTTCTTGCCGGCCAGCTTTGATTCGCAGGCAGAAAATACCGGTTCAAATTCGCTTTCCTCCAATTCCTCTGATCCCATGGCGGGGCATCCCCAGGCCAGTCCGTCGAACTCGTCAACCTTGTCCGCGCTGAAGTCGGATACGTTAAATACGCTGACGTCCGCGCCGCCCGCCTTTGCTCCTTCAGCGACAGCGTCGGCCATCATCTGTGTATTGCCGGTACCGCTCCAGTATACAACTGCAACTTTGCTCATTTTGTTCTCCTTTCGATACATTGTTAGTTTATGCTAACTTTTATGTCAAAAAAATGTTCTGCCTTGCGGCAGGATTTCTTAAACATCTTTGGTTTGCGGTTAGTTATATATAACTTTATGCTCTTATGATAACCGCACCTTCTCCCTGTGTCAATGGGAAAGCCATGAGAATAATTTTCATATGCGGCGTCCCCGCAAGGGCAGTCCCTTGCCGCTGCAGGAAGGCCGTTTTGTCTATAGACAATTCTATATGCTGTGCCTACAATATGAGCAAGGTTAAATGTATTGCGTTATTTTCTCATCTCTTTCAGGAGGATTTTTTATGGATCGTGATCCCGGCAGAATAGGATCTTATTTCCGCCAGCAATGGCGGGTGCTCCTTGTCGTGACGGTGACCGGTATCCTTTACAATCTGGGACTGGCGGCCGGCCCCTGGTTTGAAGGACAGATGGTCCAGAAACTGACGGATATCATCGGCGGCCGGGCGCCTGCGGCCCAAATGATCCGCCTTGCCCTGACTTATCTGCTGGTCATCGCCGCCGTGCAGTTTATGCGTTTTCTCAAACGCCTTTATGTCCGTAAATTCGCCAACCGCACATCTCTGGCCATGAAGCAGACCCTCTACCGCAATCTGCTGGAAGCAGACACAGGGATCGGCAGCGGCGATGCCATGACCCGGGCTATTTCCGATGTGGATGACTGTGCCGAAGGCATGCGCAAGTTTACAACAGAACTTTTCGACACCGGTGTCGTCATGGCAGCCTATCTGGCCCTGCTCCTGCACTATGACGTCCGGCTGACCCTGCTCTGTCTGATATTTCCGCCCCTGGCCTGGCTGCTTGCCCAGAAACTGAAGAGGCCGGTCAGCTCAGCCGCCTCTGAAGCAAAGCAGTCAGCAGGCAGACTGGCCGATGCCTCTCTGAACAGGACGGCTCTGACCCGCACCTGGCGGATCTTCGGTCTGGAAAGCCGACGCAATGCCCTTTATGAAAATGTTCTGGCCGATTATGAGCACCGGCAGATCCGGTCCGGCATCCTGACCAGCTCTGCCGAGCCTGTCTACTTTATCATCTCATCAGTCAGCCTGATCCTCATCATCTGGCTCGGCGGCCGCAACGTGCTGGGGACCGGCTGGACGGACTGGGATATAGCCGCCTTTTCAGCTTTTCTGGCCTGTTTCACCCGTCTGGCAACAAAATCATCCCATGTGGGCAAGCTTTTCGGGGCTGTGCAGAAGGCCCGGGTTTCCTGGGAACGGATCCGGCCCTTCATGAAAAATATACATCTAAAAGAAGAAAAAACTGCTCCTGCCGGGCCGCTGCTGGTGGAAAGTCTCTCTATAGATAGACTTTCAGGCAGCGGCAGAATGTTTGAAAAAGTCAGCTTTCAGGCACAGCCCGGTCAGATCATCGGGATCACCGGCCCGGTATCCAGCGGCAAGACCTCCCTGGGTCTGGCTCTGCTGGGCTGTCTCCCCTTTACCGGCACTGTCAGCCTGGCCGGCAGAAATATGGATCAGTTCCGGGATGCAGGGCTTTCCTGGGCTTCCTGGCTGGGGCATGACCCCCTGCTGCTTTCTGCCTCCATAGAAGACAACATCATGCTGGGACAGCAGCACACGGAAGCGGAGCTGGCGCGGCTGCTGGAACTGGTCTGCCTGGACCGGGAAGTCTCTGCCATGGAGAACGGCATCCGCACCAGGGTCGGCGAGGGCGGTGTCCGCCTGTCCGGCGGCCAGCAGGCAAGACTGGCCCTGGCAAGGGCGCTGGCCCATCCCCGTCCCCTGCTGATCCTCGATGATCCTTTCTCCGCAGTGGACGCAGCGACAGAAGATGCCCTTATGGCAAATCTCCGGCAGTGCTGCAGCGGCCGCGTCGTCCTGCTGATATCACACCGTCTGGGGCATTTCCCC
The DNA here is from genome assembly GCA_900317095.1 of uncultured Eubacteriales bacterium. Classification (GTDB taxonomy): domain Bacteria; phylum Bacillota; class Clostridia; order Lachnospirales; family Lachnospiraceae; genus UBA2912. Next base: position 11,144 of record ONFL01000047.1, read on the forward strand.
GAGACAGACGCTGTCCTCTACCTGGAGCCGGCCTCTTCCCTCTCCGGGGATCCCGCTGACGGCAGCCATTTTGGAACCCATCAGGAACTGCTGGCCTACTGCGCCGGCTACCGCAGGCTGTGGGAACTGGCGGCTGAGGGAACGGAGGTGCGGTCATGAAAAGTCTCTTTCTGCATATCAGTAAAAAACACCTGGGTCTGACCCTGCTGCTGGCCCTGGTCATTGCCGCCAGGACCGCCTCTTCCCTGATTCCGCCCATTATCCTGGGCCGGATCGTCGATGCCCTGGCCGGCACAGGCTCTTCCAGTGCTCTGCCCGGCGGCGGGCTTGTCCTGGCAGGAACCATGTATTTTGCCCTGCTGGCCCTTTCCCGGCTGCTGGAGGCTCTGCAGGAAGCGGCCATCACCATCTGGGGCGAAAAAATGACCCACGGCATCCGCAGCGCCATGGCCGGGAAACTGGGCCGTCTTCCCATGACATATTTTACTGAACATGATTCCGGGACGGTCAGCTCTCTCTTCGTAAATGACGTGGATACCCTGGAGGATCTTTTTTCCTCGGGCGTCATCAGCATGGCGGCCGACCTGGCTTCCATCGCCGGTATTCTTGTCGTGATTGCCGGCAGAAGCCGCGGCTTATTTCTGATGCTGCTTGCCGCCCTGCCCCTGCTCTGGCTTTTCACCCTGCATGTCCAGAAAAGGACCCTGGCGGCTCAGCTGGACCAGCGCCGGGCTGTGGCCGACTTAAACAGCCAGATCCCCGAGACCCTGACCCGGCTGCTCCCTGTCCGCCTCTTCCATGCTTCCCCCTACATGGAAGACCGCTACAGGCAGGCCTGCCGGCGCAGTTTTTCCGCCAGTGAACGCACGAACTTCTATGATTCAGTCTACTCTCCTGTCATTTTGCTGTGTCAGGCAGTCCTTACGGCTCTGATGATGATATTTGCGGCACAAAGCGGCGCCCTGCGGTCATTCTTCGGCATCAGCGCCGGCACAGCTGTCACCTGCATCGCCTACATAGGCCAGGTCTTCACCCCGCTGGCCGACATCGGCATGGAGATCCAGAACATCCAGTCAGCTATGGCGGGGGCCAGGCGGATCAGCGATTTTCTGGGAGAGCCGGAGAAAGAGGGCGGACCGGCAGCGGCGGACTCTTGCTGCAGCGCCCCGGCTGTCTGCATCCGGCAGATGACATTTGCCTATCCCGGGCAGGCTCCGGTCTTCTCGAACTTTTCCCTTGACCTTAAAGAGGGGGAACGGCTGCTGATCACCGGCCGGACAGGCGCCGGCAAAAGCACTCTGTTCAAGCTGATCCTGGGGCTTTATCCGCCGGATCAGGGGCAGATACTTCTGTTAGGCCAGGAGGCCTGTACTGTTGCGGAGAAAGACCGGCGCCGGCTCTTCGGCTGCGTAGAACAGAATTTCACCCTGATCCCCGGCGACATTTTTGAACAGATCTCCATGGGCGATGAACGGGTAAGCGAGCAGGAGGCCTGGGACGCTCTGGAAACCGCCGGTCTTGCCGATACAGTCCGGGCTCTTCCCGGCGGCCTGCATGCCCCCTGTACGTCCGAAAGCCTTTCCCACGGCCAGTTCCAGCTGCTGTCCATTGCCCGCGCCATCGTGCTGGATCCCCGGCTCCTGCTTCTGGATGAGATGAGTTCCGGTCTGGACGCCGCCACGGAAAAGGCTCTGTTGGCCGCGCTGAATAAAGCTGCCCGCGGCCGCACTGTTCTGTCTATATCCCATAGGGCTTCTGCAGCTCTGGGAGCCGGCAGGACGCTCCATCTGCAATAGGGAAAAAATAGCCCGGCCTATATCAGCCGGGCTGTGACCAATATCCTGCATTCATGTGCAGGGCATGAGGAGGTCCAAAAGTTATACCAGAAACAATTCTATGACAAATACCGTCGTGCCTTGAAGTAGTTTTCTTTGTGGTCTCCATTATAACAGGCATTTACAAAAAGTAAATTTAATGTTTATAATAGTATGATAAGTAATTTCGATTTATAATAAGGAGGATTCCCATCATGAGTTTTCATTTTCATGTACCGGTAGACCTTTATTTCGGCTGCGGACAGCTCTCCCACCTGCACGAGATGGACCTGCCCGGCAGGCATGCCTTTATCGTCATCAGCAATGGCAGATCCACCCGCGCCAACGGCTACCTGGACAGGGTTCAGAAGGAACTGGAGCTGGCCGGCGTCGATTATCAGGTATTCGACAAGGTCAGCGCCAACCCCTTAAAAGCCACCATCGAGGAAGGAGCCAGGCTCTTTAATGAATCCGGCAGCGACTTCATAGTTGCCCTGGGCGGCGGCAGCGTCCTGGACGCCGCCAAGGCTATGGCCTTTCTGGCGCCCCAGCCCAGCGATGATCTCTGGGATTACGCGGGCGGCGCCACCGGAAAGGGCCTTCCTCTGGAGAAGCCCTGCGCTCCCTGGATCGCCATCACCACCACTGCCGGTACCGGCAGTGAAGTTGACAAGGCCAGCGTGGTCACAAACCCCGATACAAAGGAGAAAATCGGCATCGGCTCCACCGGCGGCGACTCCATTTTCGCCCGCATCGCCATCGTTGACCCCGAGCTCATGGTCAGCGTACCGCCTGCCTTTACGGCTTACCAGGGCTTTGACGCCCTCTTCCACGCCATGGAAGGCTATCTTTCCAAGAAGAACAATGTCTACGGGGAGATGGTACAGCGTACAGCCATCGAGAATATAGCCAGATACCTGCCCCGGGCCGTCAAAGACGGGAAGGATATAGAAGCCCGGGAGGGAGTCGCCCTGGCAAATACCCTCAGCGGCTATTCCATGATGGTTTCCTCCAATATAGGCGAACACGCCATGGAGCACGCCCTCAGCGCCATGCACCCGCAGCTGGCGCACGGAGCCGGCCTGATCATGATCTCCCGGGAATATTTTACATTTTACGCGGAAAATCACCTCGCCGATGACCGCCTGGTCAGCCTGGCCCGCTTCCTGGGCAAAGCGGACGCGGCAGATCCCATGGACTGCGTAAGGGCTCTGGTTGACCTGCAGAAGGCCTGCGGTGTTGACGGCCTGAAGATGAGTGATTACGGTATTACGAGAGAGGAACTGCCGGAAACCGCACAGCTGGCCCTGGATACCAACGAACGGCTGCTGACAAATGACCGCCACCATCTGACCTGCGAAGAGATCCTGGCTATCTACGAAAAGTCCTACCGCTAGGCCATGGTCTCCCGTTACGGCATATTCTGTACAGTCATAGAAACCGGGAACTTCACCCGCGCTGCCCGGCAGCTGGGCTATTCCGAAAGTTCAGTCAGCCAGTCCGTAAAAGCCCTGGAAAGGGAGATGGGCGTCACCCTCATAGACCGCAAAAAGAGCGGCCTGAATCTGACAGAGGACGGGAAGCAGTTCTACCCCTACCTTCTTTCTGTATACAACGCAGAAAAAGCCCTGGAGCAGAAGCGGCTGGAAGTCGAAGGCCTGGAAAACAGCACCATCCGGCTGGGAACATTTACGGGGATCAGCCGCACGATCCTGCCCGGCCTGATAAGCGGTTTTCAGAAGGAATACCCCTCTGCCTCCTTTGAGCTGCGCCAGGGGGAATATACCAGCATAGCGCAGGCCGTCCGCGACGGCAGCGCCGACCTGGGCTTTGTCATCGCCCGCGCCGCCGGCGGCCTCAAGACCCAGATCCTCTACAAGGAAGAAATGATGGCTGTGCTGCCGCCCGGCAGCCGGCCGGGCAGGATGTCTGCCATGACCCTGGAGCAGCTGGCCCGGGCTCCTTTCATCCTCCTGGGAGAAGGTGAACAAAGTGTGGCCCTGCAGGCCTTCGAAGCTGCAGGTCTGCAGCCGCATATCCGTTATACGGTCATGGACGACTACACCATTATGGCCATGGTCCGCCAGGGCATGGGTGTCTCCATGCTTTACCGGAGCGTTCTGGAGGGCTGCGGCCGCGATCTGACTATCCTGCCCATAGAGGACCCGCCGGTCCGCAGCGTCTGCCTGGCCTGGAACAACAGCCAGACGCTGTCTCTGGCAGCCAGAAAATTTGCGCACTACATTCTCAGCCACGGGCAGGATCTGCAGCTGCCCGGCAGGGCATGGAACTGACTTTTCCCGGTTCCCGGCCAGAAAAGTCCCGTTTTTGTTGCATATGCAACGGAAACAGGGCTTTTTCTTTTCTATAATGCACTTGTGTTCGATAGATGGTGACACAAAACAGGAATTACAAATATTCAATGAGCTTTTTATAAACGGAGGTATTATCATGGAGAACAAGATGTTCTGTTATCAGTGTCAGGAAACTGCCGGATGCAAGGGCTGCACCATGTCCGGCGTCTGTGGAAAGAAACCCGATGTGGCAGCTATGCAGGATCTGCTGATCTACGCAACCAAGGGACTGTCCGCTGTGACGACCCAGCTGCGCAAGGAAGGCAAAGAGGTCGGCAAGGACGTCAACCATCTGGTCAGCGTAAATCTTTTCACGACCATCACCAACGCCAACTTCGATAAGGAAGCGATCATTGCCAGGATCAAGGAGACCCTGGAGGTAAAGGAAAATCTTCTGGCACAGGTAAAAGACGCCTCTGTTCTGCCCGCCGCAGCTGTATGGAACGGCAGCGAGGATACATTCGAGGCAAAGGCTGCATCTGACGAGGTCGGCGTCCTTTCCACAAAGGATGAAGACATCCGCTCCCTGCGCGAGCTGATCACCTACGGACTCAAGGGTCTGGCTGCCTATACTAAGCATGCCAATGCTCTTCTGGAAGATGATCCTGAGACAGACGCCTTCCTGCAGGAAGCGCTGGCAAAGACTCTGGATGACTCCCTTACTGTAGACGACCTGGTTGCCCTGACCCTGGAGACAGGTAAATACGGCGTAAACGGCATGGCCCTGCTGGACAAGGCCAACACCCAGGCTTACGGCAATCCTGAGATCACAAAGGTCAACATCGGCGTCGGCAAGAACCCCGGCATCCTGATCTCCGGCCACGACCTTAAGGATCTGGAAATGCTGCTGGAGCAGACCCAGGGAACCGGCGTTGACGTCTATACCCACAGCGAGATGCTGCCGGCCCACTACTATCCGGCATTTAAGAAATATCCCAACTTTGTCGGCAACTACGGCAACGCATGGTGGAAGCAGAAGGAAGAGTTCGAGAGCTTCAACGGCCCCATCCTCATGACCACCAATTGCATCGTTCCTCCTAAGGATTCCTATAAGGACCGCCTCTTCACCACCGGCGCCGCAGGTTATCCCGGATGTAAGCATATAGACGGCGCTTACGGCGAAAAGAAGGATTTCTCCGAGATCATAGAGCTTGCTAAGAAGTGCCCGGCTCCGACGCAGATAGAGCAGGGCGAGATCGTAGGCGGATTCGCGCATGAACAGGTATTTGCCCTGGCAGACACCATCGTTGACGCCGTAAAGAGCGGCGCCATCAAACGCTTCTTCGTCATGGCAGGCTGCGACGGCCGTCAGAAATCCAGAGAATACTATGCTGACTTCGCAAAGGCCCTGCCTAAGGATACCGTGATCCTGACCGCCGGCTGCGCAAAGTACAAATACAACAAGCTTGACCTGGGCGATATCGGCGGTGTACCCAGAGTTCTCGACGCAGGCCAGTGCAACGACTCCTACTCCCTGGCCCTGATCGCCCTCAAGCTCAAGGAAGTCTTCGGCCTTGATGATATAAACGACCTGCCCATTTCCTTCAACATAGCCTGGTATGAGCAGAAGGCTGTCATCGTTCTGCTGGCCCTCCTTTACCTGGGCGTGAAGAACATTCACCTTGGACCGACCCTGCCTGCCTTCCTTTCCCCGAATGTGGCAAATGTCCTCGTTCAGAACTTCGGGATCGCCGGTATCGGAACCGTAGAGGATGACATTAAGCTCTTCATGGGCGAATGATAAATATTTGAGAACCTCCTATTTGGTTAGATGATAATACCCCACAAAAAGGGCTCCGCTTCTTGCATGGCGGGGCCCTTTATCTATCCTGCGTCAGAAGGTAAGCCGCATCTGATACCAGACGACATTTCCATGAACGGATTCCGAAACTCCCTCATTCTGGAATCCGAATTTTGAATAAAACGGGATCAGCCGTTCTTTACAGGTGAGCACGATCCCTTTTCTGTGCTCTTTCCCGGCATCGCTGATCACCTGCCGCAGCAATATGCCGGTATAGCCCTGCTTTCTGTACCGGGGATCAGTGACCACTGAAAAAATCATCTGCCAGTCACCCTCCGCGTCATGCATCTGAGGCTGATCATACATCTCGTCTGTCAGATCTTTCTCCATTGTGGCAAAGCCATTCACAAAGGCGGTTATCTGACCATTATCCGATTCCAGCAGCCAGAAATGGTCGGGGTAATATTGAAGCCGTCCTTCAAGGCTCTGCCTGGAAGCGCCTTCCGCGGCAGGATAGGAGGCAGCTTCAATCTCTGCCAGCCTGTCCAGATCCTGCATATTCGCATGCCGTATCCTCATCCTATCTCCTCCTGATCTTAAAATCTCCTGTCCTGCTCTTTCCTTATTCATGATGACAGCCGTTCTCTCCGCAGCTGCCGCCGTCATGGTGTCCGCAGTCTCCGCCCCCATGATGACTGCATTCAACATTGGGATCATATGCAAGAGTGCCCTCGAGAAGCCTGCCCACTGCCTGATCTTTTCCTGTCTACCGGCCAATTTTTCGCCTCCTTTTTCTGACATATGTCAATTATGAGTTCTCGCAGGAGTACTGTCAAGAAAAATTGACATATGTCAGAAATTATGATTTTCGATTTGAGAAGCCGGCCTATGGCAAAGCCATGATTGTTCCCGGCAGAGGCTTGACATGCAGGCAAAAAGTTCTAAGATAAAATCAAAGTTCGTAAAGCATCGAAAAAGTTCGTAAAAGTTCGTAAAACATCGTAAAGTTCGTAAAAGTTCATAAAAGTTCTAAATCATTACAGGAGAAAAAGATATGAAACTTGCAATGGCACAGATGCAGAATGCAGGGAGCATAGAAACTAACCTTGCAAAAAGCCTTTCCTTTATAGAGCAGGCCGCGCAGAATCAGGCGGATCTGATCCTGTTTCCGGAGGTCCAGCTGACGGACTTTTTTGCCCAGTATCCGGGGCAGGATGTCCGCAGCTATGGCCTGGAGATCGACAGTGAGACCGTAAGAGCCTTTCAGAAGTCATGCCTTGAGAACCATATCATGGCAGTACCGAACATCTATCTCCTGGAAAATGGAACTTACTACGACGCCAGCCTGCTTATAGATAAGACAGGCGAGATCCTTGGCGTCCAGAAAATGGTCCATGTCGCCCAGGCACCCCAGTTCTATGAGCAGGATTATTACGCGCCCTCCGATGACGGCTTCCATGTTTTCGAGACAGAGTTCGGGAAGATCGGTCTGGTCATTTGTTTCGACCGTCATTATCCGGAAAGCATCCGCACAGAGGCGCTCATGGGCGCGGATCTCATACTTATTCCCACCGTCAATGTCAAGTCTGAACCGTCGGAGACATTTGCCTGGGAGATCCGCATCCAGGCCTTCCAGAACTCCGTGCCGATTGCCATGTGCAATCGTGTGGGGCGGGACGGGGAGATGGATTTTTCCGGAGAGTCCCTTGTCACGGACTCGGATGGGAATCTGCTTTTAATGGCTGACGACCAGGAGAAGATCCTTTACTGCCAGGTGCATCCTGAGCTTTCAAAACATATCAGGGGTTCCCGGCCTTATACATCCCTTCGAAGAAAAGACTTATATCTGTAATGAACCATGCCGGCCGGTACCTATGATATAATATTGATGAAAAACTCTATCCCGCATATAGAGTTTAAGGAAAAAGCAGATATCGGAGAGGGCATATGGACGAGGAAATAAATGAGCGTTTTATCCCCATCGGGAAGATGGCGAAGATCAATCATGTTTCGATAGCGACACTCCGGCACTACGATAAGCTGGGGCTTTTGAAACCGAAGTACCTGAATGAACAGTTTCATCAGCAGATGGCAGAGCTTAAGATGAGGCATGATGCCGTGGAGCGGGCGATCCGCAGCATTGAGCGCTACAGGAAGGCGCCGTCGACGGGGACGCCTTTGCCTTTCTCGACCACAACCTGTCGACAAGGGAGATATGTGCGACTGGTGAATCACCGGACAGCCGGATACCGAGTTCCATGTTGTAAAGCCGAACACGGTTGAGCATACCTGTGCATCCGTTGTCAACAGGATTCCTTCCATCCTTTGCGCGCCGACTGGCTATGTAACGGCTGACCAGCTCGACGAGATCAAGTATCTGACATTCCCGATGGAGTGGTATGTCTGATTCCACCGGCAGATCGTCCATACAGCGTACTTTTTAATGAAATAGATTAACAGTGGAATGCCGCCAGCTGAACAGTCAGCCGGCGGCATTCTTTTTACCCTGGGTATTTCTGATCGCTCGTTCTGCATTTAACCGCAGAACATTGGTGTCCTCCGGCATCATGTGACTGCTTGTTTTAGCAATTACTTCTTCTCGTAAAAACCGGTCCGTCTGCTCTACTAATCTCTCAGGGATAAGACGTCCCGCAATCTCTTCAAGATTAGAAAACGGTTCCCCTTTATCCCAGTCATGCCGTACATTATAGGGGCAGACATCCTGACAGTTTTCGCAGCCGCAGATCCATTCTTCATACATGGACTCTTCCAGGAACGGGGGCACATTTCCTTTACCAAATGTAGTCCAAAACGAGATACATCTCAAGGGGTCCATTGTGTATGGGGCACACAGAGATCCACTCCTGCATGCTTTTTGGCACAGCGTGCAGGTGTCGCTGCATGGCTTTGGCGAAACATTCTGGATCAGAGTACACTCCCTGTCGATAACATAACCTGTCAGTCCAACAAAAGAGCCCTTGTCTGTATAGAAAAAATTGTTTTTTCGAATAATACCCAATCCGGCTTTCATAGCTGCATATCGTAAAGGGAGCCCAATCTGTCCCCATCTGATGCCCAGCTCTGCCATCCGGCGTTCAAAGGCGGCATGGTCGTACGCATCCGAACGTCCTTCCTCCGGTGACAGGAAGAATCCCTTCGCATACCGCTTGCGAAGTTCCGCAGGAAAACGATATTTCCCATGTTCTGCTGTCAGAATAACGATGGATCCTGCCCAGGGACAGCGTTCCTTCACCGGCCGATAATTGTTCTTCACGCCCTCGTAAAAACCGGCACTTGACGGAACGTCTTCTATCCGCTTTTTCAGAAGAGCTTCGCTGTCATTAATAGCCTCCGGCGCAATGATTCCGCAGTTATCATATCCGCAGTCCAGCGCGGCCTTGAATATTTCATGGGAGAGTTCCATTTACCTTCACCTCTACAAAAAGCACATCATTAATAGTTTATACAGGCATCTGATTAAAATATTACCGTTATATTCAGCGTATTGCAAAGTACTTTTTATTTTCTTCTGAAAATAGACCGGAATATCAGGCGGACAAAGGGTCCGGCAATAATAAACTGCATGACATAGGCAGCCGGAATGTTCATTGCCCATGTCTGAGCAAAGGTTCCGAAACTCGGCTCTTTGAAAAGAATCGTGGCGGCAAGACTCATCATGGGACACATCAGTGCGCAGATGCAGAAAGATACGGCATAAGTAATGAACTGCGGCCGGTCCGTGGGCTGCATGAATGTGAAGGCAAGCCTGGGAGCAAGCCGGCCTGCAATCGCCAGCTCCAGCACGATCGCCACCGGCCACATGATCCGCAGCTCTCCAAAAGCCATCAGGAACACTTCATTCGTGCAGCCGCCAATATTAAGGGAGATGTTGTAGCAGATCATCCCGTACACCATTACAAAAGCCATAATCGCAGTAAATATCAGGTTCTCAAGTTTTGTTTTCGGCATATTTATTCTCCTTTTTTCTAAACACAAAAAAAAGAGAGCCGGGAAACTTTCGTCTCGACTCTCTCATCTGCAACTACCATTAATTAACAGATACCATATCACATTTTTCCGGATAATGTAAGCATGTATTTCTAAATAAACATAAGCATGAACAGAAAGGAAGCGTTTTGTGCGGGAAACTTCCTTTTGTGCCTGCCGATGCTTTCCTCTTGAGATTTTTTTCGTTCGGCAGTATGATAAAGGAAATGATGTCAAATATATGAAGGAATCCGCCTGCTGACGGAAAGGCTCCGGATCCGGAGGGAGGAATAGAAATGTCTCATATTCAGAAAATAACCCAGGAAATTGTGCCCATCGGCAGCATTTCCAGCTTCAGCCTGGTCGGAGATCCCTGCTGCAAGGGGATCGGCACATCCATGCTCCGTATCTATATGGAGACTCTCTACCGGGCCGGCGAAGACGACTTCACCATGATCCTCGGTGATCTGGTACCCAGAGGCTATCCTCAGTTCTACCGTTTCTTTGAGAATTTCACGGAGCTGGCCGCGTCCAATGATATTTACGGTCTGCGCGGCAACCATGATGTGAATGGCTACAGCCAGGTCCTGGGCCTGCACAATTATGCCCTGATGGCCAGGGATTTTACCATCATCGCCCTGGACAATGCTTCGGGTTCCTTTGAAGAAGAGGGGCTGGATCTGACCCGCAGGGTTCTGGCTATGGATGATGTTAAGAATGTCATCCTCGCCTTCCACATCCCTCTGCCCAACCATTTCAAGAATAAAAATGTCAGTGAGTCCGAAGCGGACCGCCTGCGCGCGGCCATTGCGGAGGGTAAAGACAAGGTCCGCAATATCGTCTGCGGTCACGTTCATTCCCGTTATGAGGATGTTTTCGACGGCATACCCATGCTCTGCATCGGCGGAGGCGGCGCCCCGCTCGAAGACCTCAACGACGAGATAAAGGCCAGTGATGTCCGCTACCACCTGTGCCGCTTCTGGCTCATGGGCGGAAAGCTGCACTATCATTATGAAGAGATCCGCTCCCTGGGCTGGAAGAAGGAATCCGGCCACGAGATCCTCCGCCGCCGCATAGAAGACGCCATCCATGGAGAGATGTACACCCATCTGCGCTACCGCGTCATGGCAGACCGGGCAGTGGACCGCGGCTATCCGCAAATCGCCAACCTCTTCCGGGCCCTGGCGGAATCCGAATACCGTCATGCCCGTAATTTCTATCTGCTGCTCGAGCACAATGCGCCTCTGGATGAAATGATGGCCAGCTTCCATACAAATGAGAGCTATCTGGCGCAGACCCACTATCCCGCCATCTCCAAATACGCTTATCAGGAAGGAGCGCCGCTCACATCCTACGCCTTTGATTTCGCGGCAAAGGCCGAAGAGATCCACGAGGAGCTGCTGCAGGCCCTGACAGATCCCGACCAGTACCAGGGCGGCACCCTCTATGTCTGCCCCATCTGCGGCAATGTCATGACCAGCATAGAAGGCCATCTGGTCTGTGATGTCTGCGGCTATTACTGCCACAGCTTCATAAAATTCGAAGCTTAAAAAAGTAACATATTGACAAGTTGCTCAAAGCTTAGTACAATGCCTCTATACGGGGCATTAGCGCAGCTGGGAGCGCGTCTGAATGGCATTCAGGAGGTCACGGGTTCGAATCCCGTATGCTCCATCAAAGGAGCTGTCCGAAGCATCTGCTTTGGGCAGCTTTTTCCATTGATGTTATTCATCTGAACCGTTTTATAATCTGCTTCAAATCCCTTTTAAAACGTTTAGAGGAGATAATATTAAGCATCTTCCCTGACCTCATTCAGCAGTTCCTTAAAAGAAGAATATCTCTTATACGCTTCCGGATGAGCTTTCATTTCTTCATATTCTTGCAGCGCCTCCATTGTCTCCCTGTTCGGCACATCCCGCGTTACGGCAAAGGGAATACCCTGAACGCGGAGAGACTGCTTTAAAAAAATCGTAAACGCAGTGGAAAGATCCATGCCAAGATCAGCGTATAACTCCTGACCAGCTTTTTTAAGATCTGCGTCCAGACTAAGATTCGTACTGACTCTTGCCATACTATTTACCTCCTTTACTATGATGTAATTATAACGCAAACAAGTCACAACGTCAACTATCGTGCGCATGTTGTGCCTTGTTTGCCAATCCTTTGTCGTAAATTCCTTCTTCAGGGCATAATTTTCAAGCTCTGTTTGAAAATTATGCCTCGCTGTCACCTGCCCTTACTTTATCTCAAAAAGGGCCCCTTCTGCCAGGGTCTTCGCGTCCATATTGTAAACGGCATCTATGATCCGGTTCCGGTAGGTGGAATTGCCGTCCCCTTCCTGCATATGACTGAAGCCGATCTGTCCGGCCAGTCCCATCAGGCAGACTGCTGCTGCCGCCGCCTGCAGATGATCTTCCGGATTGGCGGTCAGATAGGCGGTCATCAGGCCGGACAGCTGACAGCCGGTGCCGGTGATGGCGCCCATCTCCGGCCTTCCGTTGCGGATGACAAAGCAGCGGTCCGCGTCGGCGGCAAGGTCTATGGCGCCGGTGATGACGATGATGGAGCCGGTTCTGGCAGCGTAATCTTTTACAAAACGGACCATGGCGTCCAGATTGTTCTCTGTCACTGCGTCAGCCGCGTCGGCATCCACGCCCCGGGTCGTTGTGCTCCCCTGGGCAAGGGCCTTGAGCTCGCTCACATTGCCGCGGATGACGGTGAAGGGGATCTCTTCCATCAGGGATACGGCTGTCTGAGTCCGCAGGCGGGAGGCACCGGCGCCCACCGGATCCAGCAGAATGGGATGGCCGAGCTCTGCCGCCTTCTTTCCTGCCAGATGCATGGCTTCTATGGATCTCTTGTTGAGGGTGCCGATGTTGATATTGAGGCCGCCGCAGACAGAGGTGATATCCTCCACATCCTCCGGCTCGTCCGACATGATCGGACTGCCGCCGCAGGCGAGGATGATGTTGGCAACGTCATTTACGGTAACATAATTTGTGATGTTATGAACAAGAGGGCTTCTTTCTCTGACATGATTCAGACATTCTTCAAACATAATTGTGCACACTTCTTTCTTGAATACATGATTGATAAAGGAATCATAACAGATTTCTGCCCCTGATGTAAAGCAGACCGGCTCCGCTTAAACAGTGCCGGTTCTGTGCATGTCAGCCCTTTCTCTTCAGAGCGTCCTGCTGCCGCTCCAGGCCCAGGGCAATGGCCATCTGATTTTTCCAGAGGGGTATGGTCTGGGTGAGGGCGGTCTGGCTCCTGGCAGCCAGCAGGCGGTCTCCGTTCTGGATCAGGCGGATCTGGGGCGCTGTCTGCAGGGCGATGGTTTTGGATACCTTCATCTCATGGAGCTTCTTTTCGAAAAGATCCACGTTGGCCTCGAAATCCCGCACCGCCTGACCGCTCATGGCGTCTCCCCGCCTGGCTGCCTGCTCCCGCAGTCCGGGGATGGTTTCCTGCCGCGTATCGTGAAGTGCCTTCTCCCCGGCCAGGATATAGACCTGAAACTGGCGGAACTGTTCCAGGCTGCGGTCATAGAACTCGTCAAGCACGGCTATATCCCGCAGACAGACCGTCCGCTCCCGTTCCAGCTCCATGGCGATGCGGTCAACCTGGACCTCCGCTTTTTCAAAGTCTTTGACAGCTTTTTTCAGTTCTCTTTCCGACGAATGGAACAAGGATCTTCTGCCGTTCTCCCGGGGCAGGTCTGCCTGCGCTCCTTCCAGCAGGCCGGCCAGGTCCTCCAGCAGCTGCCCGGCTCTGGCATGGTCTGTCTGCCTGGCCCGCTCCAGGATATGGTCCGCGCCGGCCTGGACGTCCCGCTGAATCCCGGCCCCGTACTGCAGCACCAGGGAGGCGTCTGTCAGATCTATGCTTTTTCTTATCTCCTTTGCCCGGTTCAGCTGCTGCGGGGAAAGGTGCTCACTCTCGGCTGCCGCCTTATCTGCCAGCTTTCCCGGATCCAGGGTCAGGACCGGCGTCTCTTCCTCCTGCGCCGTCCCGCCCTTCTTCTTCAGAAGCTCATCCAGTGTCAGGTCACTCATGTTTCCTCCTTAATAACAGGTCCCTGACCGCATAGCGGACAGGGACGCGCATATTTAACGGCTCTTTATCCCGCTCTCCTGACGAGACAGATCGTCTGTGATTATCCCGCCGCCTAGCGGGACAGAGCGTCTATTATTTTCTTCATGGTTTTATAATTAGGCATCTGCCCGACCTGGTTGACCTGCGGCGCCACTGCTATATCCGGGAAGGCGGTATTATCCGCGCTGCCGCCGGAGACCGCAGTCCGAAAGCCGTGCTTTTTCCAGGCAAGCTCCTGGATGGTGCTGTCCTGCAAAGCGTCCACCGCGCCGGCTGCCTGATCGTCCATGGCGATCCATACGTGAGAAGACCAGACGGTCGGTACCGGATACATCATGACGATATCGTCCTTCACCTGCTTCCAGATGTCCGGCTGCTCTACGGAAAACTCCAGCAGCTGGCTCTCGTAGCCGACTACCAGCGGCTTGGATCCTATGCCCATCTTCAGAAACTCGCTGAAAATGTCAGCTGAAGAGGACTCCATATAGCCTGATTTCTCAAAAATCTGCTTTATTTCCGGCAGATATTGATCGACATTGGACTCTGTCGCCACACCGCCGGCCAGGGTATTTGCCAGCAGACCGGCAAACATGTTGCCGGAGTTGGACTTGACGGGGTCAGTGGAGGAAACCGTGACATTTCCATAGAGCTGGGGCAGGCCGATGGACTTCCAGGAAGTTCCGTCCTCCACCAGCTTTATAAGCTTAGCCAGATCCACATAATAAATGCCGTCCTGGACGTAGACCGTACCCTCTTTCTGCAGGGCGTCGCTGACCGCCTTGCGGGTATAAATGACTATGGGCGTGTTGAAGACAGTCTCGCTGCGGACCGGCTTACCGACCTCGGATTTATAATATTCCAGGGCGGTCTGGCTGGACGGCCAGAGGAAGTCTTTGCCCTCCTTGTCCGCCGCCACCATGTCCAGAGACCCGGCTTTGGAGTATTCCAGTGAAAGGTGATAGTCCTTGCGGAGAATGTCCTGCACTTCCTGATCTTCCAGGAAACCGATCTTTTCCCCGCCCACATAGCCGTTTAAGGCCGTCACCTGCGTTTTCCTGCCGACCGTCACGTAAATGACAGCCGCCGCGATCGCCGCCAGCACCACGATCAAACCAATCAGCTTTGTCTTCATGAATCTCCCTCCATCTTAAGGGTCTGCCTGAGCACCTTTATATCTGCCGCCACTTCCATGAGCTCGCCCTCTGTCAGCCGGGTCAGCTGCTTCTCGAAGGCTGTGTTGAGAACTTCCAGGGCATCTCCTATCTGACCCATGATATCCTCCGGATAACCCTCGGTTATGCCGTTATTCTGAAAATCGATATATTTGCTCTCCAGTTTCTCGGCCATGTCCAGATAATAATCAGCAAAGCGGCGGGCGCCGCTTATCTTTTCCGGATGCTCCGTCAGATTGGCCAGGATCTTGCTGCCGGTCCTCGCCAGGCCGGCTGCCGACTGTGCGACAGTCTGCGAGCGAATCTGCGGCAGATTCTTTTCCATGGAGGCAAGGTCAGCGCGGGCCTCTTCCATGAGCCTCAGGGAATCCTCGCCGCCCCGCATCTGGTCGACCTCCACATTGCCGATACGGGTCCTGGGCTTGAGCAGAAAATACATGCCGAAATACATGGCTATGGCCAGGGCAGCGGCCGGAATGGCCGCAAAGGCCAGCACAATGTAGAGCAGAAAGAAGAAAATGATGGCCGCCAGCACTGATATGACTGTGCGGATGATTTCTTTTGCTTTTCTCAATTATATCCACGCACCTTCTGAAAAGCGCCCACCAGATCTTCCCGGCCGTCGAAGACCCGCGCGTTGGACAGCTGCGCCAGCTGGTCCAGCTGCTGAGAATCCGCGTCTCCGTACATAATGGAGAAGATGGGAATCCCGCTCTTATCCTGTAAATATTCTTCCTCAAACTGGTCATAGTAATCCTGGGACTGGCCGTCCGTCATGACGATCAGGGCCGGATTATACTTAGAGAGGTCATAATTCTTCATCTCCTGCAGGCCCTGCTCCATGGCGGTATACATATCAGTGCCGCCGTCCGGGAACAGAGACTGCAGCGTATCGTACAGCGCCTTCATGTTCTGAGCGTCCCCGTCGGACCTGTAGACATCCCGCACACTGTTGTCGAAGGGGACCAGGATGGTTACATCATCGGCGGAAGCCTGCAGAAAATACTTTTCAGCATTTTCCTGGATCAGCAGCTGCTCCATGGCTTTCATCAGCTGCTCATTCCCCTCTCCCTGCATGCTGCCTGAGTAATCCAGACAGTAGACGGTCAGGGAGGGCTTGCGCAGCTGAGACTGGTAAATGTTGAGGCATTCCTCTATCACCGACCAGTCAGGGAACTTGAAAGGAGACAGTACCCGGTCGGGCTGCAGGCCCCATTCCGACTTGAATACGGATTTATTTTCCTCGTTTATGCCTGTATAGGCGGTACGCCGGCCTGTCTTCTGGATCTGGCTCTGAACATCCGGGCTGAGCAGGTATTCCTGCAGACCTAGAAAGCGTTCTTCCGATTCCTTGTCTCCCTGATCGACATATCCCAGGGGAGAATCGGCTATGCTCAGGCCGTCATAGGGGTAAATGACATAAAGGGGCTCCTGCCCGGCCTGCTCCAGCTCCTTGTTGGCGGAAATGATCAGGCACTCGTAGTTGACCATGGCGTCGCAGCCGCCCTTTACAAACATATCCCGCAGCCATTCTGAGCTTCCGGACGACCGGTCTATGCCGGACAGCAGCTCGCGCAGTTTATCCTGGACCTCCTGCTTTTCCACATCCTCCTTCTGGATAACGTCCGTATCCCCTGCCAGGGCCTGAATGAAGCCCAGATAAGCGCTGGCGCCCGAGTTGGACTGGGTGGCGCTGGTCATGCAGAAGCGGAGCTTTCCCGCCATAATGGCATCAAGTATGTCATTTACGGAAACTTCTTTGCCGACAAAGCCCAGCTCCTGGGCAAGAGATTTGCGGATGCCGAATACTACCGGATTAATAGCGATAGACTGGGCATGCTTGACCCGGTGCAGGCTGTCGCCGGCATTCATCCAGATGCTGCTGGCAGGCCAGACAGCGTCATAGGCAAAATCCTTCTCTCCCAGGTCCCGCATGATATCCAGGGAGCCTTCATAAGTCATCTCTATCTGCAGATGGTTCTTATCCGCGTACTGGCTCAGGACCGGCTCCAGCTCCCGGTTCTCGGATCCGGACAGGATGCGGATCTTCTTACTGCCCGAGCCCAGGACCGTACTCCTGCCGGAAGAGACTGTCTCCTGGCTGCCGGAGCCCCCTCCGCTCCCGGAGCCGCCGCAGCCGGCCAGGGCAGAAGCCGAGACCAGAATGGCCGCCATTAGCAGGGCGCCGGCTCTGCCGAAAAACTTTTTCACCCATTTCCCTTTTCTCATAATCCCTCCGCTTTTCAGGAACGGGGATCTGCCCCGCTCCGTCAGTGTATAAATGTGTGAGATTATTCTATCATACCAATATCCCGGACCTGTAAAGGCCGCGTAAAGTTCAGGTAAAGTGCAGGAATGCAAAAAAACGGCGCGGACAGGCCTGCCGGGAGGCAGGCTGTCTGCGCCGTTTTTCGAGTTGTTAACGCTCATCTACTGACGGTCGTATTTCTCAAGGAAAGAATGCTTCACGCCATTTTCCTTATAGGCGATTACCATGTCCAGATTAACATTGTGGACGCTGCTGAGCAGGTTCTGCTCTACACCGGGATTTGTCTTCTTCAGTTCCCGGATCAGCAGCTTTGTCTGCATCCGCTTGGAGACGGGGCTGCCGTCGGTCCGGCAGGAGCTGCAGGTGTCCGTGAAGTGGCAGGCGCACTGGATAAAGTGCAGCCTGTTATAGTCTCTCCAGGCCTTAATATCATCCTCGCGTACAAAGTACATGGGCCGGATCAGTTCCATGCCCTCAAAGTGCTCACTGTGGAGCTTGGGCATCATGGCCTGGATCTGCCCTCCCCAGAGCATGCCCATGAGGGTGGTCTCTATCACGTCGTCGAAATGGTGGCCGAGGGCGATCTTGCAGCAGCCCAGCTCCTTAGCCTTGGCGTAAAGATTGCCCCGGCGCATGCGGGCGCAGAGATAGCAGGGGTTCTTGTCTACCTTATCCACGGCGTCAAATATGGATGTCCTGAAGAATGTCAGGGGCACGCCCATGGTGACCGCGTTGTCTTCGATCAGGGCCCGGTTGAGGTCATTGTAGCCGGGATCCATGACCAGGAAGACCGGCTCAAAATCTATCTGTCTGTGCCTTTTCAGTTCCTGGAAGAGCTTGGCCATCAGCATGGAATCCTTGCCGCCGGATATGCAGACGGCTATGCGGTCGCCTGGCCGGATCATCTGATATTTGTTTATGGCCTTTGCAAAGGGCACAAAAAGCTTCTTATGGAAGGGGCTCCTGCCCCGGAGGGTCTCCTCTATCTCGGCTGACCGGTCCTGATGCCGCATCTGCTTCTGCAGCCAGGCAGCGTAGCCGCCCTTCAGGTTCCAGGCATCGAAGCCAAGATGGGACAGGGCCTGGGTGTAAGCGGCACTTTCGGTACCATGCATGCAGAAGAGCACGATCTTTTTATCCATGGGCAGCTGCCCGGCCCTGGCACTTTCCCACAGATCAGGGACATGGTCCGCCCCGGGTATGGTGTCATACTGCCAGGAGATCTCATCCCGCGTGTCGTAGAGGACATAGGTACTCTCCGGCAGGTCTGCCAGCTCTTCCAGTGTGATCTCTTGTATATCCATTCTTTCTTCCTGCCTTTACAGATTATTTGCCAAAAAGGGCATGGATCTGGATCTCCCGCCCGGGGATCAGATATTTTCATATGTAGTCAGAGTCCTGCCGAAGCCCCGGCGGACTCCCCTTTGAGAGCCTTCAGCATCCTGAAGTAGAGCAGCAGGGCAATGCCGACTGAAAGCACCTCCGCCAGAGGAGTCGCCCAGACGACGCCGCCTGCCCCGTAAAAGCCCCGCAGCAGGATCATAAAGGGAATGTCCAGCAGGCCCTTTCTCAGGATGGACAGCAGAAAGGACTGCCATTTCCTGCCTGTGGCCTGGAAGACTGTAGAGATCATATAGGAAAAGCTTGCCAGCGGCGAGGCAAATGCTATGATCCGCAAAAACATCCTTCCGTAGCTGACCGCTCCCTGGTCATCTATGAAAAACCGCACCAGGGGGCCGGCGCAGGACCTGAAAAAGAGGGTGCAAAGACAGCCGTAGACCAGTACCATGATGCCGGTAAAGCGGATGACCGCCTTCATTCTCTTAAAATTCTTCGCCCCGTAACAATAGCCTATCAGGGGCAGCACGCCCTGGGTGGCTCCCAGGCAGGTGTTAAAGCCGATCATATTTATCTTCTTGGCCACACCCATGCCGGCCACCGCCCCGCTGCCGCAGCTGCGGACCAGGACATTGGCGGCTATGTTGGATACCATGGCCAGGGTCGTGGACATGGCCGCCGGGAGGCCGATCATCAGTACGTCACCGGGAATCCCGTCCTCCAGGGAAATGTCGCCGGGGTGCAGGGTCATGACCGGATCCTCGCGCCGGCGCAGGATGTAGACCAGAAAATAGACCAGGGCTGCCGTGTTGGACAGCAGGGTCGCTATGGCCGCGCCGGTAACCTCTTTTCCCGGCGGTAGGATCACGAACATGAAGAGCGGGTCCAGGAAAATATTCAGCACGCCGCCCAGGGACATGCCGAATCCTGCCGCCCGGGCGTCGCCGGTCGAGCGGATCAGATGGCCGCAGAGCACATTGCCCACGGTGGGAATACCGCCCAGGCTCATGGTCCAGAACATATAGTCATAAAGATAGGCAAAGTCGGCCTCGTCGCCCCCGACCAGCATGATCAGCGGGGCCCGGAAGAAGTAGATGATCAGCATATAAACCAGAGCCGCCGCCATGCCGCCCCAGAAGCCGAAGGCAAAGACGTGCTGGGCCCGCTCCGGCTTCCCCTGGCCCAGCGACCGGGATATGGCGCTGGACGCGCCGATGCCGAAAAGGTTGGCAATGGCCGCCATGATCACATACAGGGGCATGGCAACCCCCATGGCCGCGACCATAGCCGGATCGCCGGTCCTGCCCACGAACCAGGTGTCCGCAAAATTATAGACGATATTGATCAGCTGGGTGATCACCGTCGGCACAGCCATGGCCAGCACAGCCCTGGGAACCGGCGCCGATTCAAAAATATATTTCTTATCCTTCTTTTCAGACATATATCCGCCGTCTAATTCTTCCTTGTTATTCCTCCGGCAGCGTCTTCAGGATAGTTCCGCCCCCTACAACCAGGTCCCCGTCATAGAGAACGACGGCCTGGCCGGGCGTGACCGCCCGCTGAGGCTGGTCAAATTCCACAATCACTCTGCCGGGCCCGTCCGGATCCATATAGGCACGGGCTGCCTGCTCCTTCTGATGATAGCGGGTGCGGGCCGTAACGGTGATGGACCAGTCCGGATCACTCTCATCCGGACCGGAAATAGATATCCAGTTAAAATCCTCCGCCATGAGCCTGCGGCTTCGCAGAGCCTCTTCGGGTCCCACCGTCACCGTATTATCCTCCATGGACTTGGCGCAGACATAGACCGGCCTGCCCATGGCCAGGCCCAGGCCCTTGCGCTGTCCTATGGTATAGCGGACAGCCCCGGCATGCGTGCCGACCACATGGCCGTCCAGATCCAGGAAATCGCCCTCCGGATAATGCTTTCCGGTCTCCCGCTCCATGAACTTCACATAATCCCCGTCCGGCACGAAACAGATATCCTGGCTGTCATGCTTATCGGCGTTCACAAAGCCCAGCTGCCGTGCCAGCGCCCGGGTCTGTGTCTTTGTCATATCGCCCAGCGGGAAAATGATATGGGCCAGCTGCTGCTGGGAAAGCATATAGAGGACATAGCTCTGGTCCTTGGATTCATCACATGCCTTCTTCAGCAGATAGCGCCCGTTCTTCTCATCCTTCTCTATCCGCGCGTAATGGCCGGTCGCCACGCAGTCCAGACCCTTGCCGAAGGCAAATTCTATGAGCCGGTCGAACTTCAGCCAGCGGTTGCAGTCTATGCAGGGATTGGGCGTGCCGCCCGCCTCATAGACCCGGATAAACTTGTCGATGACCTGTTCCCGAAAATCCATGGTAAAATCCAGGACTGTATAGGGGATCCCCAGCCTGGCAGCCACCGCCGCGGCATCGTCTATATCCCTGAGGGAGCAGCATGTGTGACCAGGTGAGAGACCGACATCTTCATTATTATACAGGCGCATGGTGGTGCCCATACAGCTGCAGCCCGCCTTCTTCAGCAGATAGGCCGCGATGGAGCTGTCCACTCCGCCGCTCATGGCAACCAGTACACCCCTGTCCTTATATTCTGTCATACAACATCTCCGTTTTTTCTTTAATTTATACCAATGCAGTATAACACACAAAAAAATGGCCGGCAATTGCTGTTTGCGCAAAGTATCTTTTGACCCTGCGCCCTTCATTGATTATAATAAAGGAAACAAACAGCGGCCATGAAGATAGGAAAGAAAGAAGAAAGGAAGGTAAGTATCTATGCAAAAAAAGGACAATCCCCGCAAGGTTATCATCAAAATCAGCGAATTCATGGAAATCGCCATCTCCGTCATGATCCTGATCGTTATCGCGACCATGCTGGTCGTCATGATCTACACGCATCTGAACGATCCTTCCCTTCTGGACAGCAGTGAGTCATTCCGCCTCTTCCTGAAAACGATCCTGAACTTCGTCATCGGCATTGAGTTTGTCAAGATGCTGGTCATCCATTCAGGACGCGAGATCCTGGAAGTTCTCACGCTGACCATTGCCAAGCACATGATCATTTCGGAAAATACACCTGTCGATATTCTGATTCAGATCGCGGCTATCGCCGGTATATTCGCCATTCAACGCTTCCTGATCACAAAAGAAACGGAGAAGGCGCATAACAGCCATGTGGCTGAGATCAGTGACGACGACAGCGAAAGCTGATAAGACCCGCCCGCTGACATGGACCCGCGGCTGAAACAGATTTTCTATATTATGAATGGGGACCTTTATGAAAAGAAGTTCAAGACTAGCATTTATCATCACCGCCAGCTCCCTGGGAGGAGTGGGCGCCGTCTCCGCGGCTCTGGCAGGCTATGTCTCCCAGCCCCGGCGGACCAGCCTGGCTGCCCGCAGCAAAGACCTTGAAAAGGAGGGCCGCTGGGATAAGTTCCAGAGCATCCCTTCCATGCCCTATGAGGTCAAATCCCACGACGGCTATACCCTGCATGCTCAGCTGCTGAAGGCAGAAAAGCCTTCCAGCCGTTTTGTCATTATCAGTCACGGCTACGGAGACAACCATTACGGAGCAGTCAAATACGCTCTGATGTACCATGACCTGGGCTTTAACTGCATTCTCTATGACCTGCGCGGCCACGGTGAGAACAAGAAAGCTCCGGTTACACTGGGACAGAAGGAGTCTCAGGATCTGCTTACCCTGATCGGAGATGTGCGCATGACATTCGGCCGCCATGTCAGCATAGGCCTGCACGGTGAATCCATGGGGGCTTCCCTCAGCATCATGGCCCTGCGCTACCGTCCGGATATCAGCTTTATCGTCAGCGACTGCGGTTACGGCGATATCATAAAGATCCTGAAGGATCAGCTGAGGCGGCGCTTCCATCTCCCGCAATTCTTCATCCGTACCGCCAGCCTGGCTAACCGGATCATGTACGGTTACTTCTTCGGAAGCATCCGTCCCATCCGCTATCTAAAGGGTAATGAGATCCCCATCTGCTTCATTCACGGAGACGCTGACCGCTTTATCAGTCCTGACCAGTCCGAGGATATGTACAAGACGACCTGGGGATACAGTGAGATCCATCTCTTCCCCGGGGCAGACCACGCAGAATGCCTGCTCAGCGACGAGAAGCGGTACCGGCAGGTCGTAAGGGATTTCCTGATCAGCATCGGTCAGCTGCCGGATCAGAAAGCCTGAATAAAGACTCAGTGCGGCAGTCAATGGTTTTATGGGATCCTATAGAGATCATCACAAAAAACGGCAGGTTCAACCTGCCGTTTTCATCCATCTGCGGCGGCGGGTGAAATAATATATGACCATGATGACAGAAGTTACAGACCAGGTAACCGGATAGACGGCCTCTATGGCATGGATGGTGTGCAGGTGCGGGAATACCAGCAGCAGCCAGACGATCCGCAGGACGCAGGTCCCGAAAAATATGATCAGCATGGGCGGCAGGGTATCCCCCATACCGCGCAGGGCTGCCGAAAATATCTCCACGCAGACATAAATGGCGTAAAAGCGGACCAGGTAGCGCATCATGTCGACACCGGCCGCCGCTACTTCATGATCAGCTGTAAAGAGCATGAAGAGATATTTTCCGAAGCCAAAAAGAGTGAATGTCATACCCAGCGCAAATATCAGGGCCATGAGCAGGCCGGCACCCACGCTCCTGCGGATGCGGCCGTACTTGCCGGCTCCAAAGTTCTGACCGACAAATGTGGTGACGGAGATGCCCAGGGCCTGCAGGACCATCCAGTAGACCGCGTCCAGCTTGCCGTACGCGGCCCAGGCAGACACGATGTTTGTTCCGAATCTGTTTATAGATGCCTGCACCATAAAGTTGGAGATCATATAGAGCGAGCCTTCTATACCGGTGGGCAGTCCCAGACGGATGATCCGTGAAAACATGTCCCTGTGCAGGCGGATCTGCCGCAAGTGCAGCTTATAGACATCCGCCGACCGGCTCAGGATGCGGATCACGATCCAGGCGCTGACAGTCTGGCTGACGATAGTGGCCAGCGCCGCGCCGGGCACGCCCATCTTCATGACCACGACAAAAAGCACATCGAGGATGATATTGACGACGCAGCTGATGATCAGCACATAGAGCGGTCTCCTGGAATCCCCGACAGCCCGCAGGATGGCGGCGCCCATGTTATAGACCAGGTTGGGCACCATACCGCAGAAAAATATCCGCAGGTAGAGGACGGAAGAGTCCACGATATTTTCCGGCGTCTTCAGCAGGCGGATAGCCCAGGGCGCCGCGGTCAGGCAGATGACCATGAAGGCAATGCCTCCCAGGACGGCGACAGCCATGGCCGTATGGACCGCCCGGCTGACCCGCTCCCCGTCCTTTGCCCCGTACAGCTGGGCAATGGTAACGGAGGCCCCGGCGGATATGCCGACAAAAAATTCCACAAAAAGCTGGACGACCATGGCAGAGGAGCCGCCTACGGCGGCAAGAGCCACAGGACCCACAAAGCGGCCGACTATGACAGCGTCGACCGTATTATATAATTGCTGAAAAAAAGAACCCAGAAGCAGCGGAAAGAAATATACCAGCAGCTGCTTCCAGATCACTCCTTCTGTAATCTGATTTGATTTCCCCATAATTACCTCCCGGACTATTCATATTATCGACTTTTGCCGCGGATGTCAAACCCGCCGCTTTAAACCGCTGCACTATCCGGGGCACAGATGAGAGCAGAAGCAGGCGGGCTGCGGCATAAGTTCCGGCGGATCGTATACAAAACAGGATGGACATAAAGGAGAAAGACAATAATGCTGAATAAAAAATGGCCTCATGGCGGGGACTGGAAGTCCTTTGAGGACGCAGCGGGCCGCCCGCCCCTGGATTTTTCCGCCAATATAAGCCCGCTGGGCGTTCCTGACAAAGTGCAGCAGGCCATACAGGAGGCGGCCGGGCAGGCGGACACCTATCCGGATCCCTTCTGCCGGGAGCTTACCCGGGCTTTTTCTAAGGCCCATGCCGTACCGAAAGAACAGATCCTCTTCGGGAACGGCGCCGCTGACCTGATCTACCGCATAGTCCTGGCCCTGCGGCCAAAGCATGCCCTGCTGCCGGTGCCCTGTTTTTCCGAGTACCGGTCCGCCCTGGCCCTGGCCGGCTGCAGCATTTCCACCCTTCTTCTAAAAGAGGAAAATGACTTCCATCTGCCGGAGGATTTTCCGGAAATGATACCGGAGGAGACGGACATAATATTCTTGTGCGAGCCGGGCAACCCGGCCGGCGTCGTAAACCCGCTGCCGCTCCTGCTGCGGACAGCCGAAAAATGCCGGCAGCTGGGGACTGTCCTTGTGGTGGACGAATGCTTCCTGGACTTTCTGCCGGACGCAGACAGCCGCAGCCTGCTGCCTTACCTGGACCATTTTCCCAACCTGATCATCCTCGGCGCCTTCACAAAGCTGTACGGTATGGCCGGTGTCCGTCTGGGCTGGTGTCTGTGCGGCGATCCGCAGATCCCGGACCGGCTGCGGCAGGCAGGACCGCCTTGGAACGTCTCGTCCCTGGCCCAGGCTGCCGGCCTGGCCGCCCTGGAATGCGGAGATTATGTGGACCGCCTGCTGGCCCTGACAGAGCAGGAACGGTCGAAGTTAATAAATGCCCTGCAGGAGCTGGGGCTGAAGGTCATTCCCGGCCGGGCCAACTATCTGCTCTTTAAGGGGCCGCAGGATCTGGACCGGGAAACAGCCCGGCAGGGCATACTCATCCGCAGCTGCAGAAACTATCCCGGACTGGGAGAGACCTGGTACCGGACCGCCGTCCGCAGCCCCCAGGAGAACCGGCAGCTGATCAGGACTCTGACGGACATCCTGGCGGCAGCGGATTGACAAAGCTGAAAAATAGAGTATTTTATTTAAGGAACACGTAGCAGCCGCACGCAAAGGCGCGTGCATGACCAGGCAGAGACAAAGGCGGGGAGATAATCTTGAAAGATGAGCTGCAAAAGCTCCGGGCCAGCAGTGAATTTATGCGGCTGATCCTGGATATCGGAGAAGAAATGATGCTCAGCGGGGGCGAAGTCTCCCGGGTCGAAGACACCATGAGCCGCATCCTGCGGGCTTACGGTTTTTCAGAGATCAACGTTTATTCCATCCCGGCCCAGATCCAGGTGACCGCCATTACGCCGTCCGGCCGCACACTCACGCAGATGCGGCGCCTGCACAGCAGCGGCGGCAATAACCTGACCCGGGTGGAGCTGCTAAATGACCTTTCCCGGCGGGCCTGCGCCCACCCCTGCTCTCTGCTTTCCATCCGCTCCCAGTTCGAGCAGATCCGGGCTCAGCGCCCCTCCCGGGCGGCATCTCTTTTCTCGGCCTATGTGGGGACCATCCTCGGCGCCGGGGCCTTTGCCTGCTTCTTCGGCGGCACGCTGCCGGACGCCGGGGTTGCCGCCATTCTGGCCTGCATCATCACATTCATAGACCGCCGCTTCCAGCACCGGGGTGAGGGCCAGCTGCTCTACTATTTCCTGGTTTCCATCCTTACCGGACTGGCCGCCTGCGGTATAAATTATCTGGGGTCTGCCGCCGGTCTTTCCATGAACCTGGATAAGATCCTCATAGGCTGCGTCATGGTCACCATCCCCGGCGTTGCCATCACATACGCTGTCCGCGATATGCTCCTGGGAAATATCATCACCGGCCTGCTCCGCTTTGCGAATTCCCTGCTGGTGGCCGCCAGCATAGCCAGCGGCTACGTCCTGGCCCTGATTCTGACCCGGGCCCTGTAAAGGAGGATGTCATGCATTATTTTCTTCAGCTTCTGGCGTCCGCGCTCGGTGCCGTCGGTTTCGCTCTGCTGATGCAGGTGCGCAGGAGATACATTCCCCTGATCGCGGCTCTCAGTTTCGCGGCCTGGGGCGTCTACCTGCTCCTGGACCAGGTTCTTAATTCTTTCTTCACCATGCTGCTGGCAGCTGCCTTCTGCTGCCTGATGTCGGAAATATCTGCCCGCATATTAAGATGCCCGGTCACGGTCCTGCTTATGCCCTCGGCTGTTTCTCTGATCCCCGGCTCCGACCTTTTCTATACCATGTATCATGCCTTCAGCGGAGAATACGGACTCTTCCGCGGCTATGGCCTGAAAACACTGCGGTCCGTCATCGCCATCGCCGCCGGCTTCGCCATCATAAATCTCATATTCCGGGCTCGAAAAAGCCAGACGGCAGATAAACAGGGTTAAAGATATTTTCCTCCTGCATATCTGCCGTCTGTCGTTTTATTTTTTTCCTGCAGGCTCTGCGCCTGCTTTTTTATTTTCCTAAAGATCTACTACCTGCATGGCGTTTCTCACCTGGGCAGCCGCGCTCTCATCGCCGAGCCCGTAGTCTGCCCATTCCCGCTGATGTCCCAGGCAGGGGCAGATGTAGCTGATGCCCTCCTTTTCCATGGTTAATCTGCGGTGGATGTGGCCGCTGACAGAAAGCTTTACGTTAAACTGATGGAAAAGATCCTCGTAGGCACTGCTGCCCAGAAAGGCCTGGAAGAAATCCCACTGCTTTGTGCCCTTTGACAGAAGCAGCTCCCTGACCGGCGCCATGTGGGTGACCACAACAACCGGATAGTCCCGGCAGACCCGCAGCTGATTGCGCAGCATGTCCAGACGCTTCTGGAGCGTACCGGGATTGTCGTCAGTCCAGCTGTTGTAGAGCCTGTCTTTCCAGGTCCTGTCCCCGCAGGTCATGCTGTCCAGCTCCTGGCGGCTGCAGCCGTCCATGGCAAAGGAGTAATCATACCAGCCTATGTCCCCGGTGAGGGCAAATTTGCCGTCTTTGCCGTCCAGCAGCATAACTTTTTCCACCAGACAGCGGGGATCGGCCCGGAACATCTGATAGATATCCCCTATTTCTGTTCCGGGAACGTTCTTATTCCACAGGTCGTGGTTGCCGGGCACATAAAAGACCGGCAGACCGCTCATCCGCTCCAGCTTGCGGGCTGTCCCCACCGACCGGACCGGGGTCTCTGTCAGGTCGCCGGCTACAATGATCATCTCGGCCCCCTGCTCCTTCGCCGCGGCCGCGGTCTCCTCCAGGACAGGCTGCCCCTGGTTGACATCGACATGTAAATCCGAAATAAATGCTGTCTTCACAACTCTTCTCCTTGTTATGCAAATGGTTTTCAGCCCCCGATCCCGGACATGGACCGGCGGTCTGCCGGTCTGCCCGCTGCCCCCCGGTCCTGGAAATCATGGCGGCGGGGCTTGGCTGACAGAGCTTTTTCCAGGGCCTGCTCCAGGGCCCGGCCTCCGCCTTCCAGCAGGCAGGATTTCAGATCCACCCCGTCCTCATAGGCCAGGCAGGGCTGCAGAACGCCTGCCGCGCTCAGCCGGATCCGGCTGCAGCTGTCGCAGAAACAGTGACTTAAGGGGGAAATAAATCCGACCAGGCTTTTAAAACCGGCAAACTCATAGTAGACCGCCGGGCCCTTTCCAGGGTGCGAGGCTGAGGGACGCGCCGGGCCGAAGCGGCGCTGCAGCAGGTCCATCAGCTGGTCCTGCCGGTAGGAGGCAAGATCCGCGCCGGGTCCTATGGGCATCATCTCTATAAAGCGGACCGCAATATCCTGATCCCTGGCTATGGCGGCGATATCCGCCAGATCCCGGTCCCGGCCGCTGCCGCAGCTGACCGGGACACAGTTGAGGCGGACCGGCAGGCCCGCCCGGCGGCAGACCCGGATGGACTCCAGAACCTGGTCCAGCCCGTCCGAGCCGGTAATGATCCGGAATGTCTCCGGATCCAGGGTATCCAGACTGACATTGACCTCATCCAGGCCCGCCTTCACAAGGTCCGCCGCCAGCTCTCCCAGGCGCAGGCCATTTGTCGTGAGGGCCACCGTCTCTATGCCCGGGACCGCTTTCAGCGCGGCAGCCAGACGCCCTATATCCCTCCGGACCAGCGGCTCTCCGCCGGTCAGCCTCACCGTCTTAAGGCCCATGCGGGCCAGGACGGTGACGATACGGACAATCTCCTCAAAGCGGAGGATATCTTCATGGCAGGTCAGGGGCACGCCCTCCGGCGGCATGCAGTAGCAGCAGCGCAGACTGCAGCGGTCTGTCACGGAAATCCGCAGATAATCAATATTTCTTCCCCAGCTGTCCTGCATAATCAGTGCCTCGCGCATTCTCCGCCTGTTCCCCGCAGGATATCCAGGCCGTGGCCCAGCAGGGGAAGCAGATAGTCCAGAGATTCCTGCACGGCTTTGGGACTGCCCGGGAGATTGATGATCAGCGTCTGCCGGCGAATGCCCGACACGGCCCGGCTGAACATGGCCCGGGGTGTGATGGACATAGAATAGGCCGTCAGGGCCTGGGCGATTCCCGGTGCCATGCGGTCACAGACCGCCGCCGTCGCCTCCGGCGTATTATCCCTGGGGGAGAATCCGGTTCCCCCGCTGGTGAAAATGACATCCACCCGCCGCTGGTCGGCCAGGCGGATCAGCTCCCTCTCAAGCGGCTCCGGGTCATCGGACAGCAGAAGACTTTCCTTCACATCATAGCCTGCCTCCTGCAGGAGTTTCTCCATCAGGGGACCGCTCTCATCTCTGCGCTGGCCCCGGGATCCCTTGTCGCTGAGCGTAAGAACAGCCGCCGTATAAGGCCGGCCGGCCTCCGGTGCAAAGACCTGCAGCGGGTCTCCGGCCTTTACCGGTCCGCCCTTTAAGACAATGGCAAATATACCTTCCCGGGGCATAATGCAGTCGCCCATCCGCTTATAAATAGCGCAGTGATCATGACAGTCCTTGCCGATCTGGGAGATCTCCAGCAGGACCGGACCGGAACCGATCTGCAGTCTGGTCCCCACAGGCAGGGCCGGCAGGTCCAGGCCCTCCACGATCAGATTCTCGCCGAAATCGCCGTCCCGCACATCGGCGCCGTCAGCCCGGAACTGGTCTATCTTTTCCTTCGAAAGAAGGCTGATCTGCCTGTGCCAGCTGCCGGCGTGGGCATCACCCTCTATGCCCCAGTTCTCCCGAAAATAAGCGCACTCCACCGGACGCTTGGGTGTTCCCTTCTTCTCGCTGATACAGACTGCCGCTATCTTTGCCATACACTTCCTCCTCCCGGCCGCGGCCGGACGCTTTTCCATAATCTTAGCACATTGCACCGCTCTTTGCATCCCGCGTTTTTTGTGCATTGACTTAAAGCTTGCTTTGGTCGATAATAGGGGACAGCACGAACAGTGAGAGGGGATTTTGTATATATGAACAGGAAAAAGAATGTCCGGGGAGCGCTGCTCAGCGTATTCGCCGGGATCTGCTGGGGACTTTCCGGCTGCATGGGCCAATATCTTTTCCAGTATCAGGGCATGGACAGCCACTGGCTTGTCCCGGTCCGCCTGAGCCTGGCCGGTGCCGTTCTGCTGGTATTCTCCCTTTTTAAGTACGGGTCGAAAGAAGTCCTGCGGCCCTTCCGGGAGAAGCGGGACACCCTGGAGCTGCTGATCTACGGCCTGGCCGGCATCAGTGCCTGTCAGTTCTTCTATTTCTATACCATCCAGCTGGCCAACGCCTCTTTTGCTACCATCATGCAGGAGCTGGCTCCACTGATGATCCTCCTGGTCATGTGCGTCATGGAGCGGCGGCTGCCCGCCCCGCGTGAGATATTCTGCATCTCCATAGCCTTCACCGGCGTTGTGCTGATCACCACCCACGGGAATTTCTCCAGTCTGGCAGTCCCTGCCTCCTCCATCATAGCCGGCCTGGTCTGTGCGGTCTGCATCGTGGTCTACAGTATCGTGCCCGCCCGGCTGCTGACCCGCCATCCGATCCCCATCCTTCAGGGCTGGGCCTTTCTCATGGGCGGCATCCTGTTTTTCCTGGTCTTCCGATCCTGGTCCTACGGCTATGTGCCCGGGAAGATGGGTCTCTTCGGCATTGTCTTTGTCGTCATCGTGGGAAATGTTCTCGCCTTCGTCAGCTTTATGAGCGGACTCAAGCTGATCGGCCCCGATAAGTCCTCCCTCTATGCCTTTTCAGAGCCCCTCTCGGCCAGCGCCGCCTCTGTCCTGCTGCTGCATGGCTCCTTCACCGGCTTTGAAGCTGCCGGCTTTGCCCTGGTCTTTCTGATGCTCTTCATCCTTTCCAAGGATAAGAACAGATAAGGACTTCTATCAGAAGCTTTCCTGCTTGAATCCCCCAAAATGCTAATGTATAATAAAAATGATTGGGCGACCACATGCCTGATCATGCAGCAAAAGGATCAGGCTTTAAGGGGGGCCTGACCACAAAAACATTTCAATATACTCAGGGGAGGGAATCAGACATGAATATTAGTCTGCTTGAGCCTTTAGGGCTGACACAGGAAAAGATCGACGAACTGGCAGAGGGTATTACAAGCCGCGGCCACTCTTTCACCTACTATGACACAAAGACAACAGATCCGGCCGAGCTGATCCGCCGGTCCGCAGGACAGGATGTGGTTATGATCGCCAACAATCCGTACCCGAAGGAGGTCATAAAGGCTTCCAAAGATCTGAAAATGATCGCAGTTGCCTTCACAGGCATAGACCATGTAGATGTGCAGGCCTGCAATGACCGCCACATTATGATCTGCAACTGTGCCGGCTACTCCACGACTTCCGTAGCCGAGCTGGTCATCGGACTGACGATCGCTGTTCTGCGCAAGATCGGTCCCTGTGACGGAGCTGTCCGCGGCGGCATGACCAGCGCAGGTCTTACAGGACTGGAGATCGGCGGAAAGACCGTCGGCATCGTCGGCTGCGGCGCCATCGGCACCCAGGCGGGCCGCCTTTACAACGCATTCGGCGCCCATGTCCTGGCCTTTGCCCGCCACGACCGGCCTGAATGGGCAGATGCAGGCATCCACGCCGCTGACCTTGACACCCTGCTGGAACAAAGCGACATCGTATCCATCAACCTGCCGCTGAACGCCAATACCCGCGGTTTCTTTGACAAAGATAAGATTGCGAAGATGAAGCCGGGCAGCATCCTCATTAACTGCGCCCGCGGGCCCATCATAGACAACGCTGCTCTGGCGGACGCCCTGAAAGAGGGCCGCATAGCCGGCGCCGGCATAGATGTCTTCGACATGGAGCCTCCGATCCCGGCTGACTATCCGCTGCTGTCCGCGCCCAACACGGTACTCACCCCTCATGTGGCATTCCTTACCAAGGAAGCCATGGTACGCCGGGGAGCCATAGAATTCGACAATGTCATCTCCTGGCTGGAGAACAAGCCGAAGAACGTGTGCAATAAGTAAATCTGCGCACTGAGCCAAAAAAGAGGAACCGCCGCATTTTTTACAATGCCGGCAGCTCCTCTTTTTATTATGCCTTAACTTTTATAATATCCGGATCAGAATCTATTATATCTGAATCAGAAGCCCTTCCTATGATACGATGTCGCCGTCGTCAAAGGGATCTCCGCAGTTGGGGCAGAACTTCGGGGGATGAGCGGGGTCTTCCGGAACCCAGCCGCACTTGTCGCAGCGGTACTGGGGAACACCGGCAGGCTTTTTGGCGCCGCATTCCGTACAGAACTTGCCCTGGTTAAGGGTGCCGCACTGCGGGCATTTCCAGGAATTCTCATTCTCCTTAAGGCTTGACTGGGGCGCGGGCTGGGCCGGCGTCTGCTGCTGCATGCCTGCCTGATAAAGATTATTGGCGTTGAACCCGCCGGCATTCGCCGCCATGTTCATGCCCATAAAGCCTATGGCCGCGCCGCCGGCGTTGCCGGCTGCCGTCTTCATGGCATCAGCCTGGGCGCCGACAAGGTGAGCTGCCGCATTCAGAGGATCCCGCAGGGCTGCGTTGCGCTGCATCTCCTTGAGCATCTTCTCATCCTCTTCTGTGGCCTTTATGCTGGAAACGCCGAAAGCCGCGATCTCTATGCCGCGCAGATCCTTCCAGCGGGCGGAAAGCTGTTCATTCAGGGCGTCAGCCATCTCCTGAGTATGGCCCGGCAGAGAGGAGTAGCGGATGCCCTGATCGCTGATGCGGGCAAATGCCGGCTGCAGGGCGGTCAGCAATTCTGTCCGCAGCTGGCCCTCCAGCTGATCCTTCATGAAATCGCCGCTGATATTTCCACAGACATTTGTATAGAAGAGGATGGGATTGGTAACCTTATAGCTGTATTCTCCGAAGCATCTTACGGAAATATCGATATCTATGCCGGCCCTCTGGTCGACAACCCGGAAGGGAACCGGGGAAGGGGTGCCGTACTTGTTGCCCATGATCTCCTTGGTGTTGAAATAATAGATCCGCTGGTCCTGGGCTGCCTGACCGCCGAAACTGAAGCGGGCACCGATCTGGTCGAATGTCTCCCGGATAGCCCCTTTAAGGTCGCCTGCGAATATGGACGGCGCTGTCGCGCTTTCATAGGTAAAATAGCCCGGCTCCGCGCAGATCTCTGTTACTTTCCCCTGGTCCACCAGGATCATGCACTGTCCGTCGGCAACACAGATGACAGATCCGTCTGTGATCACATTGTCATTGCCCTTGCGGTTGGCCCGGCCGGAGGTCTTCTTCTTCCCTCTTACCACGATCGTATTCGAATCCAGCGCGTCACAATAAAAATATTCTTTCCACTGATCCGCCAGCACACCGCTGACAGAATCTATGGCAGCTTTCAGAAGTCCCATGTGTTCTCCTCCTTATTCGGCGCGGCAGCAGCCGCAAATAATTTCGCCAAGTACAGTATAGCAGACATTATACCTTTTGTCATCGTAACAAACCGATTGTAAATTTATCTTTACATTCTCTTTTATTAGCTTTAGTATAAAAAGGAAGCCGCGATTTTATACTGCAGCATAACAAAGCAATACCCATCAGGAGGAGTAAGATGTCCAATCTGATCATACCGGATCACTATAATTCAATACTGTATCCCATGGAAACCCAGCGTGCCATCAAGAAGATCAAAGACTATTTTCAGGATGAGCTCGCCTACGGACTGAAGCTGCGAAGAGTCTCCGCGCCTCTTTTCGTCCGCCCGCAGTCCGGACTCAATGACAACCTGAACGGTGTGGAGCGCCGGGTCAGCTTCACGATAAAAGATATGGGTGAGGCAGACGTTGAGATCGTCCAGTCCCTTGCCAAGTGGAAGCGCTACGCCCTGGGCAAATACCAGATAGAGCCTGGACGGGGCATTTACACGGACATGAACGCGATCCGCAGAGACGAAGAGCTGGACAACCTCCATTCCATCTATGTGGACCAGTGGGACTGGGAGAAGACCATCCGCCGTCAGGACCGGACCCGGGAATATCTGCATGAAACCGTGTGCACGATTTACAACGCGCTGTGCAATCTCAGCGATTTCGTGAACCGCCATTACCATGAGATCCGCAGCAATATCCCCAATGAGATCCATTTCATCACCA
This sequence comes from uncultured Eubacteriales bacterium, assembly GCA_900317095.1. Lineage (GTDB taxonomy): Bacteria > Bacillota > Clostridia > Lachnospirales > Lachnospiraceae > UBA2912. The sequence goes on from ONFL01000047.1 coordinate 45,282, forward strand.
CCCAGGAACTGGAAGATGCCTATCCGGACCTGTCCCCCAAGGAGAGGGAGGACGCCGTCTGCCGCGAGTACGGAGCTGTCTTCCTGGAGAAGATCGGCGGCCCCTTAAAGAGCGGCGAGCCGCACGACGGGCGTGCTCCGGATTACGATGACTGGGAACTGAACGGCGATATCCTTTTATGGAACGATGTACTTGGACGGGCCTTCGAGATCTCTTCCATGGGCATCCGGGTAGACGCCGAAAGCATGAAGCGCCAGCTTAAGGCAGCCGGCAATATGGACCGGGCACAGCTCCCCTTCCATCAGGCCGTCCTCAATGACCGGCTGCCCCTGTCCATAGGCGGCGGCATCGGCCAAAGCCGTCTGTGCATGTTCTTCCTGCGCAAGGCCCACATCGGCGAAGTACAGGCCAGCATATGGCCTGAGGACATGATCGCCGCCTGCCATGAGCACGGCATAGATCTGCTGTAAATTATTATATGAAAAATGATCCGGCACCACTTTTCATTCGTGCTGCCGGATCATTTTTTTTACTCTATATCTGCCCCCAAGCGCTGCGGTTTGTACGAATCTGCATCGCCGCGGCTTACTTCAGGAATCCGTTTATGATCTGCTCTTCTGCCTCTTCCCGGGTCAGGCCCAGCGTCATGAGCTTTATCAGCTGATCACCGGCGATCTTGCCGATGGCTGCCTCGTGGATAAGGGCCGCGTCTACACAGTTGGCCTCCAGGGAAGGAACCGCAAGGATCCTGCCGTCGTCCATGAGGATGGAGTCGCACTCTGTGTGGCCGCTGCAGGCAGCATTTCCGCTGATGCCCAGGTCCAGCTTCTGATAAGAATGATCGCGGGCAACGCCTCTGGATACCACATCAGCGCTGGAGCCGTCTCCGTTAAGCTCTATCTTGTAAACGCTCTCGGCGGTCTGCTCGCCGTGGGTCATCAGGCGCTCGCGGACGACGATACGCGCCCCGGCATCAAGCTTGGCAATGGTGGTGCGGATCGTGGAATCAACGCCCTTGATCTGGACCATCTCCATCTCCATGTAGCTGCCCTCTTCCATATAGACCTCTGTCTGGGGATTAAGGATGCGCTTTCCGGTTCCATCACCGCTGCCGTAATGCTTTTCTACATATTTCACCTTGGCATTCCTGCCGACATAGAAACGGTGAAGCCCGTCATGTTCAGAGTCCTGCTTTCCGCAGTTGTCAATGCCGCAGCCGGCTACTATGACTACGTCGCAGTCTTCGCCGACATGGAAATCATTGTAGACCATCTCCTTCATACCGCTCTGATCCATGACGACCGGGATATGAACGCTCTCGTTCTTTGTTCCGGGAGCGATATTGATGTCTATGCCGCTGACATCCTTCTTGGAAACGATCTCTATATTTGCCGTTGAAGCGCGGCCGGCCATCTCTCCGTTGGCACGGATGTTGTAGGCACCTTCGGGAACATTGTGCAGATCGGCAACCTCCAGAAGAAGCCGCTTCTGGATCTCATCTATCTTGACCTTCGGAATTTCCTTCTTAAGTTCTGCCATTACTGTTCACTTCCCTTCTCAAGCTGTGTGCAGGCTCCTACCGCGGAAGCTGTTCCCAGCAGTGCCGGAAGGATCTGGTCTCTGGGGCCCTGCTCCTTTATCCTGCCGCCTGCGATCACCACGATCTCATCCGCGATCTCCAGGATCCGCTCCTGATGGGAAATGATGATGATGGAGCCGTCCTTGTTCTTCTCCTGCATGCGTTCGAAAACCTTTATCAGGTTCTGGAAGCTCCACAGGTCTATGCCGGCCTCCGGTTCGTCGAATACGGAAAGCTTCGTACTTCTGGCCAGGACCGTGGCAATCTCTATCCTCTTGAGCTCGCCGCCGGACAGGCTGGCGTTGACTTCACGGTTTATATAGTCCCTGGCGCACATGCCTACCTCGGAAAGATAATCGCAGGCCGCGCTTATGGACAGATATCTGCCGGATGCGATACGGAGCAGGTCAATGACCTGGATCCCCTTGAAACGGACCGGCTGCTGCAGGGCATAGCTGATCCCGGCCTTTGCCCGGTCCGTGATGGACCAGTCTGTGATATCCTCGCCGTCGAGTAAAATGCGGCCGGATGTGGGTTTTTCGATTCCCGCGATCAGTCTTGCCAGAGTAGATTTGCCGCCGCCGTTGGGGCCGGTAATAACAACAAACTTATTGTTATCTACCGTCAGGCTCACATCCCTGATGATCTCCTTCTGACCCTCTTCGCTGTCGACACCAAAACTGATGTTTTTAAGTTCGAGCATCTTTTTTCACCTCATTACATAATTTCCTTATAAGACAAGCGGCTCTCGCAAAGTGCTCCTGAACTTCGCAAAAGCCGTACTGTTCTTATTCTAACTAATTTCCTCCGAATTAACAAGGAAATATATTCATTTCCGGAAGAATCGCGGAGAAAAATGCGCAATAGCCCTGTAGGCCGGATTCTCCAGACGCCTGCCGCACTGATCCAGCTGCTGCCGGACCTGGATCTGCTGCGGGCAGTTCTGCTCACAGCGGCCGCATTTTACGCACAGGGACGCGTTTGCGGGCTTTGCCCGGAATGTGGTCGTCATCAGATATTCCTTCATGCCCCGGATCAGGCCGTCGCTATAGCTGATGTTATAGCAGCGGAAGACGCCGGGAATATCCACACCGGCCGGGCAGGGCTGACAATAACCGCAGCCGGTACAAGGAATTTTCACTTCCCCGTTCACGGCCTCCCGCACCCGGTCATAGACCTCTCTTTGCTCCTCCCTTATCATGCCTGTACGTGCGCTTTCGGCAGTCTGGATATTTTCCCTGACCATCTGCCGGCTTCCCATGCCGGAAAGAACGACGCTGACTGCCTTCTGGTCCCAGAGCCAGCGCAGCCCCCACTGGGCCGGCGTGCTGCCGCTGTCAGCCTGCGCAAATATCTGCCCTGCCTGCCGGGGCAGCCCGTCCGCCAGCCTGCCTCCCCGCAGGGGCTCCATGATGATGACCGGTATCCCCTTCCGGGCGGCATATTCCACGCCGCGGCGGCCTGCCTGGCTGTTCTCGTCCATATAGTTGTACTGGACCTGGCACAGGTCCCAGTCCCAGGCGTCCAACAGGCGGATAAAGTTATCCGTATTGCCGTGGTAAGAGAAACCCACACGGCGGATCTGGCCCTGCTGCTTTTTCTCCTGCAGCCACTGCCCGATCCCCATGCGGACCAGTTTGTCCCAGATCTCCACGTCCGGCAGCATGTGCATGAGGTAATTGTCCACATGATCTGTCTGCAGCCGGTCCAGCTGCTTCCGGAATTTATCCTCTGCATCCTCGACAGAACGGATCAGATAGTGAGGCAGCTTCGTGGTTATACAAACCTTATCCCGCAGCCCGTCCTTTGCCAGGATCCTGCCCAGGACCTGCTCGCTTCCCGGATAGATATAGGCGGTATCAAAATAGTTGACGCCGTGGCGGATGCTGTAACGGATCAGCTTCTGTGTCTCCTCCTCATCTATGCGGCCTGCCTTTCTGGGAAAGCGCATGCATCCGAATCCCAGTATGGACCAGTCATTCGCCCTCTTTTCCATCAGCTATCAGCTCCTCGGGCGGAGTCAGGAAAATCTTCTTTATACTGTCATAGTGGAGGAAAATGCCCTGATCCGCGATCTGCCGGATCTCCTCCGGGGAGGCGATCCGGAAATCGGTCGTCTCTGACAGCTGGATATGGATATCCTTTTCACTGAACTCCTTTTCAAAAAGATATACGTCTACAAAGTAATTGTCGCCCTGGCCGGGATTCTCCCGGTGATAAGTCAGGACAAGCCTGCCGGGGCAGTCTGATACATCCAGGCCTGTCTCCTCGCGGATCTCCCGCAGCACAGCCTCCCTGGACTCCTCGCCTGCCTGCACGGCGCCGCCGGAGATCTCCCACCAGCCGGGAGCCCAGGCCTTATCCATCTTCCTGCGTGTTATGAGGAAACGCCCGTCGCCGGGTCTTACGATCCCGCCCAGAACGGACAGATGGTATTCCCCGTCTTTAAGGATCCAGTCATTTCTCTTCATCCGGCGCCCGGTCCTGCGCCGGCTGCTGTCATATATATCCCAGTATTCCATGTCTGCTCTTTCTCCTTCTGCCGGGCCCATATGCACGGCAGGCGCCGGGCCCCTGCCGGGGCGGGACAGCGCCTGTATTTTTTGTTATTTTTTCTGTTTTCTGTGGATAAAATAGCGGATAAGCACAAAAAGGGAAGCCCCTACAGCCAGGACAAATCCCACGGCTCCCAGCAGAGGAATGCCGAAGATCTTCGGCCACATATCCGTCGTGCAGATAATGCTGGAACTGACCAGCAGGGCTGCTATGCACATGCCGATGACCAGGTTCCTCACCAGATGATGGAGCAGCAGTCTCAGCTCAGTGTCAGCATGCAGCTCCAGGTGGACCCGGGTCTGATCTTTCTCGTAGCCTCTGAGGATCTTACCTGCCAGCGTAGGCAGCTCAATAAGGTTCCTGAGCCCGATCCAGGCTTTCATAGTGCCGCTTTTCAGAGTCTTTTTCAGATTATCTGTCTGGAACATGGCCTGCCGCATGCGGTTGGACGCTATCTCTATGATGCTGATCTCCGGACTGATCTGGGTCAGCACGCCTTCCATCTGGGTCAGGCCGCGCACCAGCAGGGTCAGACCGTGGGGCAGTTCCATATAGTTGCGCTTCATGATCTCCATGAGTTCTGCCATGATCTGCGCAATATCCAGGTCTCCGAAATCGAGGGCGCTGTAGCGGTCTATAAAATTACCCAGATCTTTATAGAGCTTGCGCTTGTCAACATTCCCCTTAAAACGGGCAATGCCCAGAACTGCATCCTGGATCTGGCTTATATCGCCGACGGATATGCCCTCTACGGCCTGGCCGAAAAGCTCCCTGTCCTTTTTGGAAAGGATCCCCATCATGCCCATATCTATCCAAACGATCTTGCCCGCGCGGATGCGCAGGTTGCCCGGATGAGGGTCGGCATGGAAAAATCCGTCCTCCAGCACCTGCTTCATGAAGTTGTCGACCAGCTTGGTGCCTATCTCATGCAGATCATAGCCCCCTGCCAGCAAAGCCTCTTTGTCATCTATTTCCAGCCCGTCTATGTACTCCATGACCAGGACCTTCTCCGTGGTAAAGGACCGGTAGAGGATGGGGCAGGCAACATATTCCACATCGCTGTTGAGCTCATGGAACTTCTCCATATTGGCAGCCTCAGTGAGGAAATTCATCTCCTCCTGGGCAACGACCCACAGCTCATCCAGTACCATATCCAGATCCAGCAGGCCCTTAAGCCGGACCGGCGGAAGGAGCTTAACCGCCTTGTGCATGAGACTGATGTCCCGCCGCATAGTGTCATAGATGCCTTCCCGCTGCACCTTGACCACGACCTGCCCGCCGGTGACAAGCTGTGCCCGGTGAACCTGGGCAATGCTGGCGGATCCCAGCGGCTGCCTGTCTATATGGTCAAAAACATCTTCCCAGGGACGCCCATAGGAATCCTCTATCACCCGGATGACCTCGTCGAAGGGCATGGGTTTCACGCCGGACCGCAGCTGCATCAGCTCATCACAATACTCCCTGGGCAGGATATCTGACCGGGTGGACATGATCTGACCCAGCTTTATGTAGGTCGGTCCCAGGTCTTCCAGGATCTCCCGCAGACGGACCGGGGTTATCCCCTTGAATATCTCATGCCTGCGCAGGATCGAGGTGATCTCCAGCAGACGCGAGCGGTTTTTTTCAGGGCTCCGGTCGGCTCCGGAGCCCTCTGTCGGGTTATCTTTTCCCATCAGTCATGTTTTTCCTCTTCGCCGGCCGGCGCAGGGTCGGCTGCGGCGGCAGCTTCATCCTTCGCGGAAGCTTTCTCCAGCAGATTCTTCAGCATGGCGATCTGATCAGCAGACATGCCCTTGATCATCTGCGCAAGCTCGTCGGCTGACTCTTCCTTCTTCTGATCTTCCTCCGCCTGTGTCTTGGCGGCCTGGGCCTTCTCCTTGGCTTCGTCCGACTTAACCTTCAGATCATGGCGCAGTTCCTTGTTGAGGATCTTGCCCTGATCTACTGTGAGCTCGCCCTTCTTTACCAGCTCATCTATCAGCTGCTGGGACTTCTCTCCGGTTATAGCCACGGCACCGACACCTGCCAGCAGAATCTTCTTTAATCCGTCACCAATGATATTATTGTTATCCATGTTCATATCCTCCTTATCTTCTGATAAAATGTTCTGAAAAAGGATCCGGGCACCGCCTCTTACAGGGCTCCCTGGAAAAAGGCGATGATCTTCGGTATGAAAATGCAGCAGCCGATCGCCGCAGCCATGATCGCGCTGAAAAGCACGGCCCCCGCCGCCGCGTCCTTGGCCTTCTTGGCCAGCGGCCTGCGTTCCTCTGTGACCAGGTCTACGGCCGACTCTACAGCAGTATTGACCATCTCCAGAGAAATGACCAGCCCGAACAGGATCAGGCAGGTAAACCACTCCGCGGTGGAAATCTTCAGAATAATGCCGCCGATGACGACCAGAAGGGCCATGCCGCAGTGGATCTTGATATTGCGCTCGCTGCGTATGGTCTCGGCAATGCCCTCAAACGCATGGACGAAGCTCTTATACAGCGGCTGCCTGCGCCCTTTCTTCTCCTGTGCCATATCGGTTAAGCCTCCCTGCTCAAATAAAGGGTTCCCATCACCGGAAAATTCCCCCCCGCGCGCGGCCTGCCGCGGTGCGGAAAATACGGCCGGAAACTTAAATTTATTATACAACGGATGGCATGCCGGCGCAAGAAAATGCCGTCCGGGAAGTCCCGGTCTTTCCAGTATCCTGCTCTGAGGGAAAAACTTCCTGTTTTCAGCGCACCGCCTTTTTGTTATAATGGGTAAATACAGATATTTGCGATAGTTTACCGGGCCCGGCCCGGTCTTAAAACCGGAAGGCGGATTATATGATCATAACAAGAGAAGTCGATTACGCCCTGCGCATCCTGCGGGCACTGGCGGACGGAGAGCGGCATCCCATGCGCGTTCTGTGCGGGCAGGAGGCCATACCCCAGAAGTTCGCCTACAAGATCATCCTCAAGCTGCGGGACGCAGGCATCGTATCCAGTGCCACCGGAACGCACGGCGGCTGCTCCCTGGCCTGCGATCTTCATTCCATCAGCCTCTACGATCTATTTCAGGTCCTGCAGGTTGACTCCAGCTTTAACCGCTGCATGCAGGATGACTATGACTGCGAATGGGTGGATGCCAAGGGCAGTTCCTGCGTTCCCTGCCGGAACCTGGCTTATATGCAGGAAGAGCTGACCCGTATGATGAGTTCCCACTCTGTCTACGACCTGCTCTTCGGCGACATCCGGCCGGTTTCTATCCAGAAAAGCGAGAACGAAACGTAAAAGTGCCTGATATTATTTAAATGAATAAAAACAGGGACTGAAAAATGAACGATTTTTCAGTCCCTGTTTTTTGCTTTTCTTTAAACCAGCACGCTGTATATCATCATAAAGACCATCAGGGCCAGAAAGGCCAGAAAGCCGGGGCTCTTCCAGGTCAGGGCTGCTGCCGTGCGCCGGGGCAGTTCCCTCTCCCGCCTGGTAAAATATATTTCCCCTGCGTATTTTATGATAACAATCAGTCCGGCGGCCATAAGACCTGCCAGGATGAGTGTAAAAAGTACAGCTGCCGCAGAAAGATCTCCTCCCGTCATCAGCAGTTTCGGCGAAAGCACGGAGCCTATGAAGTTTATCAGCATGTGCAGGCCGATGGTCCAGCGGATCTGCCTCGTTCTTACATAGATCCAGGCGAACAGAAGCCCCAGCAGAAATGCATAGCACAGCTGTACCAGATTCCCATGGAAGAGACCGAATGCCGCGGCGGAGAATAAAATGGCAAAGCGCTCTCCCAGCGGCACAAGCCGGTCAATCAAAGCTTTTCGAAAAAAGAGTTCCTCAAAAACCGGCCCGGCGATCACAACGAAAAATATCTTCCAGAAGGAATCGCCGGCAGCTGCCAGAAGCTGCGCGCTGTCCGCAGACGTCCTGCCCGTCAGCTGCCCCAGTCCCATATTCAGCAGATTGCCGATCATGCTTCCTGCGGACATGAGAAAAACAGCTGCGGCCAGACAGGCGGCAAGACGGGCCGGCGTCATTTCCCAGGCCGGCGGCTGCATGCTCTCCGGATTCCTTTTTCTCCCCATCAGGAAAAGACCCAGAGGAAAAGCAGCTGCATAAAGAGGCAGAAAGACAGTCAGCCAGCCTTTCGTGTCCATAATGCCCATGGCACTGCTGCCGGCTGCTGCCGACAGCATCATCTGCAGAGCAGCGCCAGACGCATAAAGCAGCAGGCAGATAAAACCGGCATAGCTGATCTCTTTTCCTGCCGCCTTCCTCTCCTGCTCTGTAGGCTCCGATACCCGGTAAGCGGGCTTTTTGGGCCTGGGATCCAGGAAGACGGGTATCAGGCAGAGGAAAAGAAAACCGGCCGCTGCATTGACGGCGCAGGCCAGCCCAGAGCCCATCAGCGGAGAAATCTGCGGGACTTTCGAGGAAAAACCGGCCGCCAGCAGGGCTGCATCCGGTATCAGGCCGAAATATACAAACATCACCTGCACAAGCTGCCGGACAGACAGGCCTGTATCAGCAGGAAAAACGGCTCCCAGGAAGGCGCTTATATTCATAGAATAAAAATAGAGCGTCAAAATAAAGAAACAGGCCCCGCCGGTAAAGGCCGGACTGCTCCCTGTCAGAACAGAGCCGGCGATCAGGCCCGGAAGCAGATCCAGCAGGCATTCCGCCAGACCGCCCAGCTCGGACCAGAAAAGCTTTTTCCAGAAAGGCTCCGGTGTCAGAAAGAAGACAGGTGAGGAAAGATCTGTCTCCAGCGGGTTGCGCAGCGTACGAAAGAAAACACAGGCTGCCAGGACCAGGACCGGGACAAAGTACTGCTGATCCGGAAAGATCCGGCCGGCCAGCAGTGAAGCGGCTATGGACACCGCCAGATAGGTACCCGCCGTTTTTGTGAAGACATAAAAATGAGCGAAGCGGAAATGATTGTAAATAGTTTTCCAGAAGAAAGCATCCGCTCCTCGTCCCTTTTTCAGACCGTCCCGCTTCAGGCTGTCCGACCGGTCTTTTTCCGCCTTTCTGCTAAAGATCGTGCCTTTATTCTGAATCTCTTCCAAAGCGGCAGCCGTCTGCTCAGACTTTGCCTGGGCATCCTCGTAAAAATCCGCTTTCATATGACGGATCAGGAAAAGCAGCAAAGCGCAGCCTGCAGCAAGCAGAGCGGCAAAAACAGCTGTGAGGATCCATTTCCCTTCTGCCGCGTAAAATATGAGTCCCCGCATCCAGCCCCATATGGGAATAAAGCGGCCTGCCGGCGCGATAAGGAAATGAACGGCAGCTGTCTGCGGCGCAAAGCTGCTGCGGCTGATCCACAGGGCACAGGCCGCAGCCAGAGTCAAAAGGCTGATATAGGTCCCTGTCCGCAGCTTCTTTTTCCGGTCCGGGGCAGATCCCGCATAAGTATAGAAAACCGTCTGCAGCAGCTGCTGATAAAAAAGCAGGAAAAGCAGAGCTGCAAGGAAAGCGATCCCGCCCCCCGGGGAGATCCCCGTCAGATCCATCAGCGCGGGCAGATTAAAAGCGAGAACGATCACCAAAAAGACCATAGCTCCCATTCTGGCTGTCAGCCGGAACAGCAGGACAGACTGAGGCTGCAGAGGCGAAGGAAAAAGGAGAGCCGCATCCGCCGGCAGAAAAATAGCCGACCCGTTCCTGTCTGACGCGAAGGCTGCGTAAAAGAACAGGACAATGCTTATAAGGGCTATGGCGGCCTCCGGAATCTGTCCTCTGTCTACTCCCGGAAACAGATTCGCCATGGGTGTATCCGATGGCATCGTCTCCTCTGTCCCGTCCTCCTGACCGCTCCCGTCCGCCTGTTCCTGGCTTTCCGATACAGCCTGATCCCCGCTGTTTTCCGCCAGGCTGCCTCCTACAGCACCTATGACGCCTCCCAGCAGGCAGCAGACCAGCAGCAGGATCAGCACCCGCGCCCGCAGCATCTTCCGCACCTGGTTAAGAAAGCTATGCGCGAGATAATAGCCCAGCATGCGGATCATGAGTCTGCTCCTTTCCCGGCATCATCCGAAAAGGACCCCTGTCCGGTCCCGCCTCTTTCCTGCAGGTGATCTTCCGGCCGCAGGCCTTCTGTCACCTCAAAGAAAAGCTCCTCCAGGCTTTTCCCGGAACTTTCCAGCTCCTGCCGGGTCCTGTCTGCCCGGATGGTGCCCGTCTGCATGACAAGGGCTCTGTCCCAGAGCATATCTACACTGTCAATAATATGCGTACTGACAAGAAGCGTGCAGCCCTTCTGCCGCAGCTCCTGCATATTTTTCTTAAGCTCCTTTATAGCGTGCGGATCCAGGCCGATCATAGGCTCGTCCAGAAGCAGCACTCTGGGCCGGGTCAGAAGTCCCAGACAAATATTCAGCTTCTGCTGCATGCCCTTTGACAGCTCGTCCCCGAACTTTTTCTTTTTATCGTCCAGCTCATAGCGCTCCAGAAGCGCCTGCGCCTCTTCTTTATAATGATCGAGGCGGTATGCCCGTGCCAGAAACTCTATATGTTCTGAAACGGTGAGATTCGGATAGAGAGCCGGTATCTCCGGAATATAACCCAGTATCCGTCTGGCGCCGGTACTTTTATTGGGCAGGCCGTCTATCAGGATCTCTCCTTCACAGCGCAGAACACCTATGATAGACTTCATAAGCGTGCTCTTGCCGGCGCCATTTGGCCCCAGCAGTACCGTAACTGTCCCGTCTGTCAGTTCAAAGCAGGCATCTTTCACTGCTTCCGTCTTCTTATATCTCTTTGTCAAATGGGATACACTGAGCATGGCTGTTCCCCTTCCCCCTCATGGTCTTTTTCTACATGGCACACTATGAACCCTTTGATTATATCAGGAAATGGTAAATTATTCTGCTTTTTTGCTGTCCGGCCGCCGGATCAGTAAATTACAACCGTCGTGCCGTATCCGATATTATCATAGATCCATTTTGCGTTGCCCAGCCAGAGCCTTACACAGCCATGGGAGGCCGCCGCGCCCATCGTTCCGTCTATAACATGGACCGGACTGGAGCTGCGGTCATAGATAACGGAATGGAAGAGGTAGTCTCCGTAAATCTGTGTATAATACCAGCAGCGTCCATAGGCCCCGGTGTCAAAATACCGGTCTTTCATGCCGACATGAAATACACCGGAAATCGTAGGCGTGGAAAGCTTGCCGTTGGTGCAGGGGAAGCTGCGGATGCGGTTCCAGCCATACTGAGCTCCTTTATATACATAGACCATATGAGAATACCGGTCAACGAGGATCAGATTCTCCGTGGGACTGCTGTAGGCCTGAGCCTTGGAATCGGCATAATTGCTGATGATAGGCTTCACATAACGGCCCTTCTCTACCGGATACCATTTCCCCGTGCCGTTCACCTGGGCCTTGCCGGTAAAGCTGCGGTCAATCCTGCCTTTCTTGACATAATACCAGACGCGGTCGCCGCTGGTGACCTGGGCCAGACCGGTATAATTCCAGTCAATCTTGCCCTTTTTCACATAGAACCAGCCGCCGTTGTGGCTGACAAGGCCGGTATGAGTCCAGTCCACCTTGCCTTTCTCTACGTAATACCAGATGCCGCCGAACTGGGTAAGCCCTGTGTAGCTGCGGTTGATCCTGCCTTTTTCCACATAATACCAGGCGCCGTGCCCGTTCACCTGCGCCAGGGTCGACTTGCCGGAATCAAGCCTGCCGTTCTTTATATAATACCAGCCGCCGTTGTACTGCACAAGATTCGTGTAATTCCAGTCTATCTTTCCTTTGGTGACATAATACCAGCCGCCGCTGCGCTTGGGCACCAGACCGCTGTAGGTCTGGTTCCACTTCCCATTCTGAATGTTGTACCAGACGCCGTCTACTTTGACAAGGTCTGTCACGCTGCGGTCAAGGACGCTGTCCGTAATATAGTACCAGGTACCATGTCCGTTCACCTGCGCCAGAAGCGTGTGGTTCCAGTCCACGATGCCGTTCTCGACATAGATCCAGCGGTCTGTGTCCGCCGTCACCTCATGGTAAAGATTCGTATAATCCTCTGCCTCGGCTCCGTTCTGAAGAAAATGCATGATGCCTTCTTCACCCTCTGCCTGCGCCAGGCCGGTATAATTCTCCGGCATGGGATCGGGAGAGATCCACTTCTTCTCCGGCTGCTCCGGTTCATCGCTCTCGCCGGTTTCGGGCGTCTGCGTTTCCTGCGTTTCTTCTGCCTCCTGTGTCTGGTCTGCCTTGGCCGCCTGCTCCTTCTGTATGCTCTCAGGCTCTTTTGTCTCCTCCTGCGCAGCCTCTGTCTCAGGAACCTGCTGCTGCGCCTGTTCACCGCTTTCGGCAGTCTGGCCGCTCTCCTGCCCGCTGCCTCCTGCGGTCTCCTGCGCGGATATTTCCTGCTGCGCCGTGTCCGGCGTATCCGCCAGGGCACTGCCTGCAGCCGCCGGACTGGCGGTAAGGGCAA
>ONFL01000069.1 GCA_900317095.1 uncultured Eubacteriales bacterium
AAGTATGGCATTCTTCTTCTGATAACCGGCGATAACGACTTCAATGCTTTCCTCGAGATCATCCTGACGGACAAAACGGCGGCCGTCACGGACAGCCCTCAGGGCCGCCTCGTTTATAATATTAGCCAGCTCCGCGCCGGAGGCACCGGAAGCCATACGGGCAATAGCTCCAAAATCCACATCTTCCGCGATCCGCACTTTCTTGGCGTGAACCTTGAGGATCTCCTCGCGCCCCTTCAGGTCGGGGAGCTCTACCGGTACGCGCCGGTCAAAACGGCCGGGACGGGTCAGGGCCGGATCCAGTGATTCCGGACGGTTGGTTGCTGCCAGAATGATGACGCCGGTGTTATCCTCAAAGCCATCCATCTCTGTCAGCAGCTGATTGAGCGTCTGCTCCCGTTCGTCGTTGCCGCCAAGAGCGCCGCCTTCTCTCTTTTTGCCGATCGCATCAATCTCATCTATGAATATGATACAGGGGGCCTTCTCCTTGGCCTGCACAAAAAGGTCACGGACCTTTGCCGCCCCCATGCCGACAAACATCTGCACGAATTCGGAACCAGACATGGAGAAGAAGGGTACGTTGGCCTCGCCCGCAACTGCTTTGGCCAGCATGGTCTTGCCGGTTCCCGGAGGGCCTACCAGTAGAATGCCCTTGGGCATCCTGGCACCGATCTCCCTGTACTTCTGGGGATTATGCAGGTACTCGACGATCTCCTGCAGATTTTCCTCTGCCTCATCCTCACCTGCGACATCTGAAAAATGGATGCCCTCCTCGGATGGAACATAGACCTTGGCATTGGACTTGCCCATGCCGAACATCATGGAATTGGATCCACCCATCCTGTTCTCCATATTCCTTCTCAGAAAATGTCCGGCCAGCAGGATGATCAGGATCGGCAGAACCCAGCTCAGCAGCGCCGTGGCCCAGGGCGAGGTCTCCTCGACGATCTCCCCGGTAAACTGTACGCCGGCATTGTGCAGGCGGTCTATCAGCTGCGGATCCTCCACCTTTCCTGTTTCATAAAATGTGTCGTCATTCTTCTTGGAAAATATGATCTTGTTTTCCTGGATCTGTACCTTATCAATCTGCTTATCTTCTGTAGCGGTTATAAATTCACTGTAATCTACTTCCTTGATCTGATGCCGGTTATAGGAAGGGATTGCAAAAAGATTGATCAGGATCAGGAAAACCATCAGTATGATATAAAAATATATCAGCCTGTTTCGCGGCGGTTTTACTTCATTCACTGCCCTTTACTCCTTTCCGGACTGCCTGCGAATGAATAAATAACTGAAAGCTCACCTCTCGGGGTGAATATCCAGTCTGTCAAATTCCTGCAGCAGACGGTCCATATCTGAAGGAACCCGAATCGGTTCCCCGCTGAATTTTATCGCGTTGGCGACGTCCTTAAGACCATTGCCGGTCACGATCGTCACAACACTGTCATTCTCGCCCAGCAGCTCATCCCTGCAGAGCTTGGCTACACCGGCTGCAGCTGCGACGCCTGCCGGTTCGCCGAAAATACCGCAGCTATGCCCCAGCAGTTTCTGGGCATCCATGATCTCCTGGTCCGTTACATTGGCCACGAGACCTCCGGACTCCCGGATCGCCTGTATGGCTTTATCCGGATTTCTGGGAACGCCGACCGCGATGGAATCGGCGATGGTATCCTCCTTCATGGGTCTCAGATCCTCTTCGAACTCCACCGCCCTGTTTATCGGACAGCAGCCCTTTGCCTGAACGGAGATCAGGCGGGGAAGATGATCAATAAAACCGATGGCATACAGGTCTTTCAGACCCTTCCATATCCCGGAGATCGTGCATCCGTCGCCGACAGATACCGCCACATAATCAGGCACCTGCCAGCCCAGCTGCTCCATGATCTCCAGAGAGCAGGTCTTCTTGCCCTCACTAAGATAAGGGTTGACAGCCGCGTTGCGGTTATACCAGCCCCAGCGGTCTATGGCCTGACGGCTGAGCTCGAATGTCTCCTCATAGTCTCCCTGGACGCTGACCACCGTGGCGCCGAAGGTCAGCAGCTGGGCTACCTTGCCCTTAGGCGCTCTCTCCGGCACAAATATATAGCTTGCAAGTCCGGCGGCTGCCGCGTTCCCTGCAAGTGAGGAAGCCGCGTTGCCGGTAGATGAGCAGGCGATCACCTTCGCTCCGGTCTCCCCGGCCTTGGCAACTGCCATAGCCGATGCCCGGTCCTTGAGAGAACCAGTAGGATTCAGGCCGTCATCCTTGACCCAGAGCCGGCGCAGCCCCAGCTTTGCGGCCAGAGCCGGCTCCTCATAGAGGGGAGACCATCCCACCCTAAGAGGAGTCTCGGGCGTTCCTTCCTCCACAGGAAGGAGTTCGCGATAACGCCACATGGACGTAGTCCGGCGACCTGCTAATATGTCTTTCGTCAGCTTCGTTTTAATATAATCATAATCATATTCTATGTCAAGTATGCCGCCGCACTCGCAGGTAGTGATCCCCGGTTCTGCCGGATAGACCCGGCCGCAGCGCACACATCTGGCTCCGGTCACATTTCTCATAAATTCCTCCAGATAAGCAGCGGTCTACAGGGCTTTCAGTACACCGGAAGCCTCATTAAAGGCATTGATCAGCTGATCCAGCTGGTCTGCCTGGGCATGGACAGCGTCCCAGGTATTTTCCCTATCATACCAGAGGGCGTTAAGATCTTCCACGTCCATCTGCTGCTGCTCTATCCATGTATAATATTTCAGATTGTGAACTCTCTTGCGGTCATAGTAATTGAGCTCCGCCATGGCATCGGTCCGCAGACCCAGCATATGAATGGCGTGGTCTTTCGCAGCCTCAGCGGCGGAATAAGGACCATATTCACTGTTAAGTTCATCTATGCGGGACTGATACATAACCGCGGAGTCCGTGAGAACTGTGCAGACGATATCCTTTTCCGTCAGTTCATAGTACCTGGCCATCTTTATACAGCAAAGCACATTGGCTATGCCGGAAATGCCCATCCAGGTGAACTGCTCTATCTGCTCATCGTCCATGCCGATACTCTTTAAGTATTCCCTGCCCTCAGGCGTATTGAAAAGCCTCAGCAGCCTCTGGCTGTCCTCATCATCTATATCTATCACCATATCGGTATTGCGGACATTGTGGATCCAGGGGATATGCTTATCGCCTATGCCCTCTATCCGGTGGCCTCCGAAACCGTTGTTGAGGATGGTCGGGCACTGCAGAGCCTCTCCTACTGCCAGTTTCATATGGAGATAGCGGTCCTTGAGCAGGTCCCCGGCGGAAAGGGTGCCGGCAGAGCCGGACGTGAAGCAGGCACCGGCAAGTCTCTGGCCGGGCTCTTTTACCGCCTCGTACAGATCTGCCAGGGCGCGGCCGGTCACATTATAATGCCAGAGGGGATTGCCCATTTCGGCAAACTGGTTGAATATCATCATGGAGGGATCCTGTTTCAGCTCCCATGTCTTGTCGAAGATCTCCTTGACGTTGGACTCGCAGCCGGGAGTGGCTATGATCTGTCCCGCAATGCTCTGCAGCCACTCGAAACGCTCTCTGGACATATCCTCCGGAAGGATGGCCACGCTGTCGCAGGCCAGCAGGCGGGAATTAAAAGCGCCGCCGCGGCAGTAGTTGCCTGTGGAGGGCCATACGGCGTGGTGATAGGAAGCGTCAAACTGTCCGGTCACCAGTCTGGGGGCCAGACAGCCGAAAGAGGCACCTACCTTGTGGCAGCCGGTCGGGAACCACTTGCCTGCCATGGCGATGATCCGGCAGGGAACGCCGGACAGGGCCGGGGGGATCTCGATGTAATTGGGAATCTTCTGAAAGAGACCGCCGCTTTCCTTTGGCTCATTCTTCCAGGAAATACGGAAGAGATTCAGAGGATCCACATCCCAGAGGCCTGTATGTTTCAGTCTCTCTTTTATCTTATCCGGGATTTTTTCCGGATCCTCCATCTGCGCCAGGGTGGGGATGACGATCTTATTCTCCCGCGCCTTCTCTATATTATGCTGCAGTCCTTCCTTATTAACTGTAAAATCGATCTTTACCACTCTATCTTCTCCTTCCTCCTCGCCCGGTTAATCCTGTCAGAAACCAAGGAATTCATTGACGATCACTACATGGATCCGCCCTGCCGGACTGCAGCGGCGGGTTACCAGGAACTGGTTGCAGATACTGGTCTCCTTATTGCAATGCACGCAGCTTCCGATCATCTCGCAGGGATTGCCCCTCTTCAGGCGGGCATTGTTGATCGGCGCGGCCAGCATTTCCACACGTTCGATCGCCGCGTCCAGATCTTTCACGATTTTATTCACACCGGTCACCACGATCACCTTTGCCGGTCCGTAGACAATGGCGGCAACCCGGTTTCCATTTCCATCCACATTATAAAGCTTGCCGTCCATAGTCAGAGCGTTGGTACTGGTCAGATAGACGTCAGCTCCCAGAGATTCCAAAAAGATCTTCCGGGGATCATCTGTGTGATAACGATCCAGGAAATTATATTTTTCATTTCCGGTGAGCCAGTCGAGGACGCCGCACTGCGTCAGCGTCGCGCTGCCGCCTATGCCGATGCTGCTGCCCTCGGGGATCTCCTTCTTCAGGAAAGGAAGAACATCTTCCTTTTTATCAAGGATCGTTGCGGCAAATCCATTGGCTTCCAGTTTCTTCTGAGCCTGCTGTGCCTGCAGCAGCATAGTCTTTTTTGTATTTGTGTCCATCATAATGTCCCCTTTCATGAAGATAAGTTATATTTTAAAAAGTATGTGCTCTCAGCTCGACGCCGCTGGCTTTCTTCTCCAGGATCTCACTGATCAGATCTACTATATAGGCACCGGCTTCAACAGCGGTGATGCCATTCTTATGAATGTTGGAAACGACCGTTCTGCGGGCTTCCGGCATGCCGACCCTGGCCTGATAGGCAATATAGGCACTCATGCTCTCAGCCGTCGCCAGTCCCGGTCTTTCGCCTATAAATATGCAGACCACCTTTGCTCCCAGGATCTCGGAAATATGGTCCTCTGCCGCGACGCGGCTGTATCTGACGAAAAAGGGAGTACCAACGGTCAGCCCCCGGCTTTCCAGCCCGTCCGTCAGGATGGGGAGAACCTTTTCAATATTAGCAGTTATAGAAGTGGAACTGAGTCCATCCGCCGCTATAAGCTGTACATCCGGATCCTTCCGGCAGCGCTCTGCAACGATCCGGGCTCCTTCATCCGAAAGCTTCCTTCCCAGATCCGGGCGGGTCAGATATTCATATTTATCATGACAGCGGGTCTGCACCGTAAAAAGGCCCAGCCGGTCCAGAACTTCCTGGGGCACATCCGTCATCACGGCGTCCCTGGCCCCTGCATGATCCGCGCGCAAGGTCAGCAGCGTCCGGGTCAGCAGACGGGGGCCTGCTTTTCCGACCCCAATCCGCGCCGTCGTCGCCCGCAGCATCCGCTCCAGCGCGTGCGGATCCTGCGGATGGTCCAGCAGCGGCCGGCGTTTCAGCTCCGGATCAGTCAGGTCTTCCCGGATATCAATATCATGAAAGCCTGCTTTCCCGGATATACTATTCTCTTTATTATAACCCCTGTCTTTAGAAAATTGATAAAAAGAATCTAAATTTTTTAGAAAATTACTGTTGCTTTCCTTCATGTCAGCCCCGTCCTCCTTTCGCCGTGAAAATGGTCGGATCGCCGGCCCGGTCTGTAAGCCTGCCGTTCTCCATGATCCCCATTTTCTCCAGCCAGCGCTCAAATTCCCGGATAGGACGCAGGCCCAGGATTTCCCGGACCGCAGCCGCATCGTGGTAGGAATTGCTCTGGTAGTTCAGCATGACATCATCACTGGCCGGCACACCCAGGATATAGTTGACACCGGCTGCTCCCAGCAGCATGGAAAGGTTCTCTATATCGTTCTGATCTGCCTGCATGTGATTGGTGTAGCAGCAGTCGCAGCCCATGGGCAGACCTGTCAGCTTGCCCATGAAATGATCTTCCAGTCCTGCCCGGATTACCTGCCGGCTGTCGTAGAGATATTCCGGCCCAATAAAACCTACGACCGTATTTACCATAAAAGGGTGGAATTCGCGGGCAAAACCATAGCAGCGTGCCTCCATGGTCACCTGGTCGGCATCGAAGTGCGCATCTGAGGAAAGCTCTGATCCCTGGCCTGTCTCAAAATAGAAGACATTCGGCCCCTTGGCTTTCCCTTTCTCTGCCAGCAGCTGCTGCGCTTCCCGGATCGTCTCCGCGCTGAAGCCGAAAGCTCGATTTCCCTTTTCACTGCCGGCTATGGACTGAAATATCATATCCGCCGGAGCACCGCCGCGGATCGCCTCTATCTGGGTCGTAATATGGCCCAGCACGCAGATCTGCGTGGGAATTTCAAACCGGCTGCGGATATCGTCAAAGCGCTTGAGAATCTCCCCCAGCCGGGCGGATGTATCACTGACCGGGTTGAGACCTATGAGGGCGTCGCCGCAGCCATAAGAGAGGCCTTCAAAAAGTGACGCCGTGATCCCCTCCAGATCATCCGTCGGATGATTGGGCTGCAGCCGGGTGGCCATGGTGCCCCGCAGGCCGATGGTGGTATTGCAGACGGCAGGAACGCGGATCTTCGAAGCGGCATATACAAGATCCATGTTGGACATCAGCTTGCAGACGGCTGCCACCATCTCACTTGTAAGCGCCCGGCTAAGAGTATGCAGATCTTCCTCTGCTGTATGATAGTCGAGGATGAATTCCCGCAGATCTGCGACTGTCCATCCGCGGATCACCCTATAGACCTCCTCATCTATGCTGTCCTGGTTTATCCGGGTAACCTCATCCTCTTCATATGGAACGACCGGATGCTCCCGCAGATCCGACAGATACATCTGGCTGAGTACTTCCTTGGCCGCGATCCGCTCAAGATCCGACGACGCGGCTATACCCGCCAGCGTGTCTCCGGACTTCTTTTCGTTTGCCTTTGCCAGAACTTCTTTTACAGACTTAAATGCAAAATGATGTCCTGTCAGCACGGTTTCCAGCTTCATGGTACAACCTCCTCTTCTCTTTTTTTTATTAAAGACCCTCTATTCAAAGACCAGGGTCTTGACCACAACAGGAATAACCAGCCCATCCATAAGCGGACGGCCCAGATCCGCAAATTCGCCGCTGCGCATGTGAACAGAGTCTATGCATATGATCTTCCGTCCGCTGCCCTGCCTGCCGCGCAGGAGCAGGCCCATGGCCTTGGCAATATCACGGTCAAAAGCCAGCAGCAGAGGCTCCCCGCCGGGCATGGTCTGATCTGCCAGACGGCTTATGGCAGCGGCTGCGGCCTTCATCTGCCCGTAGTCCGGATCAGCCATGCCCTCCATGGCCAGCATATATCCGCAGATATCCTGCTGCTGCTGGTGCCAGGCCGCTATTTCCCTGGCAGGAGCTTCATTTCCCCGGAAAATTTCCCTCTGCGCCTGCTCATCCAGCCGGATCACCGGCACATTTTTTACAGGCAGAACTTCCCTGTCGAAGTAAACCGTGCTCCCGGATATAGACGTCGTATAGCTTCCGGCCCCCACGACTGTTGCCCGGATGGTCTCTCCCGCGCTGCCGGCCGCAAAAACCTGCCTCATCCGGCTTTGCTGCACGGCATCTGCCAGCAGCATGCCTATGTCTCCGTATGCAAATGTTTGCACTGCCGGCCGCAGCATCATCTCCGCTACGCCGCCGGAAAAAAATATAGTCTGCACGTCCTCCGGCACAGGAAAAGGGCTGCTGCCGGGAGTCTGCAGTTTTCCCATCAGCTCCAGGTCCTCCGATGAAGGCGCCCTGTCTGCCCCGGTAAAGCAGTCCAGGATATGAGCCATCTTCCCGGCGATTCGTTCCAGATCCTGCCTGCTGACACTGCTCCCGTCCGCGATCGGGACTGATGCTGCCTGGGCTGCAAGGGCTGCCGCCGGACTGACCTGTCTGACGGTCAGCCCCTCATCCTGCCGGCAAAGCCGGATCAGCCGTCCTCCTATATCCAGACAGCCGCATGCTTTCATATCCCCATCGTCAAAGAGGACCGCATTGCTTGTCCCGCCGCCTATATCCAGATTCAGCACCCGGCAGTGGTTCTTTCTACTGAACTGCCAGGCCCCGCTTCCCTTGCCCGCGATCAGAGATTCCATATCCGGTCCTGCCGCTGCCACTACAAAATCACCGGCGAATGCAGAAAGAGCCCGGATGACCGCATCCGCGTTCTCCTTTCTGGCAGATTCGCCGGTAATGATAACCGCTCCGCTGCTGATCTGACTGCTTGCCACGCCCGCTTTTTCATATTCGCCGGACACGATGGCCCGCAGAGCACCGGCATCTATCCTGGACCGGTTCAAAAGGGGCGTCAGATAAACAGGGCTCTTGTATATAACTTCCTTTTCTGCAATGGATACCTTGGGAACAGAAAAGAAAGAAGATTCGTTCTCGATCGTCAGCCGGCTGAGGACCAGGGAAGTCGTGGATGTACCCACATCTATTCCAACACTCAGTATTTTCTCCATCTTACTGAAAATATCAGCCCTCTCTGAGGATCTTTCCGCAAAGATCCGGATGATTGCCGATGATGCCGTCTATTCCCAGTTTTTTCATACGGCGGATATCCTCTTCGGTATTGACGGTCCAGGTATTGATTGCCAGTCCATATTTTCTGGCTGCCTTTACATAGTCCTCATCTATGGCATTGAAGATGGGATGCAGGGCCTGCACCCCGTGTCCGGCCGCGTAGGCAGCAAAATCTATGACCCAGCTCTCCTCCAGAAATCCGTATGTCATATCAGGAGCCAGTTCCTTCATCCGCATGACGCTGTAGTGATTAAAAGATGAAATAATGATCTTATCCCGCAGCCCATACTCATCTATCATATCCAGCGTTTTCTTCTCTATTCCCGGATAGGGATTCACACCGGTCTTCAGTTCTATATTTGTGACAATATCCGTATTCTTAACCAGTTCAAAATACTCGCGCAGGGTCGGGATCTCATTCTTTCCATAAATGCCCTTAAAGCCTGCAGAGGCGTCCATGGCCTTGAGGTCTTCCAGACTGTAATCAGCAACCCAGCCGCTGGCGTCTGTCGTCCTGTCCACCAGTTCATCATGGATAATGACCAGCTGGCCGTCACGGCTCAGATGCACGTCCAGCTCAATGCCGTCACAGCCGGCTTCTATCGCTTTCCTAAAAGCAAGCATCGTGTTTTCCGGGAACTGACCCGAAAATCCACGATGCCCAAAATTCTTAGACATATTCTTTTCTCCGTTTCCCGGGCACAGGGCCCGGGATTCCTCATCATATCCGCTGTATCGCGGAAGGATTTACAGGTAAATACATTCGCCCTTGTCAACGGCCAGATAGATCTCGTCACCGGTCTGGAAGGGTTCCTTGTCACTGAAAAGTTCGTCCACATCTACCTGCACGCCACCACACATAACGGCATAGCGGATGATATTTCCATGGGGCAGGCTGACAGCGATCCGGCCCTTCATCATATAGGCGTTCTCCTTCTCAATGGGCTCTTTGGATGCCGCGATGATCTCAGGCCGGAAGGCGACGGTCTCACTTTCCGGGCTCTGACCGGAAACCGTCTTCATCTGCTCTGCGGTCAGGACATTGTAATGGCCTATGAAAGAAGCTACGAACTTTGTAGCAGGTTTTGTGTAAAGTTCCGTCGGAGAAGCAGACTGCTCTATAACGCCATTATACATGAGATGGATCATATCGGACATAACCATGGCCTCTTCCTGGTCGTGGGTTACGAAAATAGCGGTAATCCCCAGCTCCTGCTGGATCCTGCGGATCTCGACCTGCAGGGAGTGCCTAAGCAGAGCATCTATGGCAGACAGGGGCTCGTCCAGAAGCAGAACCTTGGGCTCGGTGACAATAGCCCGGGCCAGCGCGGCCCTCTGCTGCTGTCCGCCGGAGAGCTGGTTTGGATACTGTTTCCTCTGCTCATGCAGACCGACAATATCTACCATCTTGCTGACCCTTTCCTTAATCTCGGCATCCGGCACCTTCTGCATTTTCAATCCAAAAGCCGCATTCTGTTCCACCGTCATATTAGGGAAAAGACTGTACTGCTGAAAGACCATCCCTATGCCCCTGTCTTTGGGGCTGACATTGGTGATGTCCTTCCCATCCAGATAAACCTTTCCGGATGTAACGGTCTCCAGCCCTGCCAGGCAGCGGAGCAGCGTACTCTTGCCGCAGCCGGAAGGACCCAGGAGGGTTAC
This sequence comes from uncultured Eubacteriales bacterium, assembly GCA_900317095.1. Lineage (GTDB taxonomy): Bacteria > Bacillota > Clostridia > Lachnospirales > Lachnospiraceae > UBA2912. The sequence continues at coordinate 10,234 of ONFL01000069.1, forward strand.
CAGAGTTCCTTTTTCTACTTCCAGATCTATATTTTTGAGAACCTGCTTGTCCCCGTAATTTTTACATAATTTTTCAAAGCGAATATATGACATGATTTAGCTCCCCTCTATTCTGCCTTCTGAGCGGTCTTTCCCTCATGGCTCTGCAGATAAAGTACAACTGCAGCGATGATAAATGTTACTGCCATGATAACACAGAATACCGCGCTGGACTTCATGCTGTCTGATTTCATTGCCTGATACAGATAGATCTGTACATTCTGCCACTGTGACCCTGCCAGATTGCGGACAAGAACATAATCTCCGAATATAATACCGACTGCCAGCAGTGAAGAAACAATAATGGCGGAGAGGATATTGGGAACAACAACCTTGAAAAAGGCGTAGATCCGCGTTGCGCCCAGCATCTCCGCAGCCTCCAGCAGGACATTGATGTTAACTGCCCGCATACCGTTGCGGATGCCCTGATAGATAAAGGGGAGTATGATGATGCAGTAGGCGCCGATCAGCATGATCAGACGGTTGCCGAGGAATGACTTATTGGAAACATACATGGACAGGATGCTGACCGAAAGGATGACACCCTGGATGGTGTAAGGGATCATACAGATGATCTGTACATATTTTTCCAGTCTCGGGAAATAAATTACGGTTACAAACAAAGCCAGCAGGACGATGACGATGGTGATCGCAATAGGGATCACACAGATCAGCAGCGTTCTGCCCAGACTTGCCAGGAAGTCAGGATCCCGGAACAGCTTTGCGTAGGTCTCAACTGTAAATCCTTTGGGAATGATGCCGGTCCAATTGGAAAACAGGGAGTAGATCACGGAAATGATCAGGGGGATCAGAAGGTAGATCAGAATAAGGACCATGGCGACGACCGCGCCTGTATTTTTCTTTTTCATGCTTTAGCCGCCCCCTTCTGGAACCGTTTGCTGATGGCGTTGGTGATAAGGATCATCACAACCATAACGATCATCATGGTTACGGAAAGCGCACCGCCCAGACCCTTGCGGATCTGTACCTCGCCGACGAAGCAGCCGGCGATCTGAATAGGCAGCAGCGCTATGTTATTCATCATCAGCGCGTAAACGGTAGCATAAGCTGCCAGAGCGTTGGCAAAGAGTACACTGAATGTTGATAATATACTGGGCATGAGGACCGGAATCCCCACCTTGAACCAGAAAGCACTCCTGGAAGCCCCCAGCAGCATGGACGCCTCCTGCCATTCTTTGCGGACTCCCTCAAATGCCGGGATCAGCAGCAGCGTGGAAAGCGGGATCTGAAAGTAGACGTATATCATGCTTACGCCGCCCGATGTATAAAGATTAAAATTCGCAAGTGCGTCAAAACCCATCTTCTTGCCAAGCTGTACAAGCACACCTGCGTTGCCAAGCATGATCATGTAGGCAAAGGCAAGCGGAATGCCGGCAAAATTGGAAACCATGTTCAGGATCGCCATAAATACATTGTGCAGCCGTCCCTGTACCTGATGGGCAGCCCGCGCGCCGATAAAGGCTATTACAATACCAATGCCCGCTGATATCAGCGAAATCTTTATACTGTTAATGATCGCCTTCTGATACAGAAGTTTGGAAAATACCTTCTGGTAATTGGCCAGCGTAAAAACCGCGGCTCCCTCATCCGGCTGAAAACTGTTGATGATGATCATGATCAGCGGGATGATCTCATACATAACGGCAACGACCAGAAACGGCAGCAGGGCAATCAGATATACATATTTTTTCTTATTCATGTTCCTCTCCCTGATTGACGAATGCGCTTAAACCCCAAAAAGGGGCGCACAGTCTGTACGCCCCTTCGCAGATTGATTAAGTTCTCTTCAAAGCATACATGTGATGCAGATGAACCAGCACTTTGATTATTTGTTCAGAAGAGGAAGGATCTCCTCGTTCCATCTGGTCTGTACTTCCTCACATGCCTTGGCATAGGCATCGTTGTCCGTCATGGGAACTGCATTCGCATAGTCCGAAGCCGGGAATGTCTTTGCCTGGATGTCTTCCGGTACTGTATAGTCGGTTCTTGTAGGGATACCGCCTGCCTCAGCCAGATAAGACTGGCCTTCATCACTGAACATAACCTCTCTTGTCAGAGCGGCTGCATTGGGATGAGGGGCATATTTGTTGATGACAGATGCGTAACCGGACATGATGGCGCCGTCCTGCGGGATGGTTGCTTCCATATTGTAGTTGGTGATGGCATCCTTGTAGCCGATGCCGGTGAAGCTCCATACAACACCGACCTGGATCTCGCCGGTCTCAAAGTTCTGCTGAACAATGTCGAGCGTGTTGATCCGGCCGTCCTCAGCCAGCTTTGTCCAGAAATCAAATGCAGGGTCCAGATTGTTAAGGTCGCCGCCGAAAGCATATGCGGAAGCGATGACAGCTGCCTGGGCATTGCCGCCGCCGATATCGCCGAGGGCTACCTTATAGCTGCCGTTCTTGATGTCCTCCCAGGATGTGGGGGCTTTCTCACCGTTCAGCTGGTCGTTGTTGGAAAGGAATGTGGTAACACCTGTATAGGCGATCATCCACTTGCCGTCCTCTCCCTTGGCCCAGTCAGGTACCTTATCCCAGTAAGAGGTCTTGTAGCCCTGTACAAGGTCTTCTTCAATGGCCTGGTTGCCGAAGCCCTGACCTACATCGCCCATGTCCTTTGTGGCGTTCTCACCCTCGGTCTTGAACATCTGCAGTTCCTCAGAGGAAGACATATCGGCATCGGTATGGGCAAGACCGTAATTGTCTTTCATATTGGCCCAGAGCAGATCCCAGTTAGCCCAGGAGTCCGGCATGCCGACGGACTGAACCTCTCCCTCTTCCTTGGCGGCAGCTGTGATCTCGTCCAGGGTCTTGCTGTTCAGATCCTCGCCGGAACCTTCTGCCGCTCCTTCCGCGCTTTCAGCAGCAGCAGATTCTGCCTCCGTTGAAGGGGTGGAAGATGAGCTTCCTCCGCAGGCTGCCAGTGTCATGGACATAGCCAGCGCTGCAGCCGTTACTGCAAATACTTTCCTTTTTTTCATGTTTCTTCTCCTCCTTTAATATGAAAAGGCTGCTATAGCCCCTTTCTCTAACAGGATCCTCTCTGAGGTCCTTCATTAGCAGAAAACATGCCATGTACGGCAGCACAGATATGTCCGCACAGGCATGTCCATACATATGAAATCGTACCATTTCCGCAATTAAAAATAAAGAGGCTTATTGTCAGATAAAGTGACAAAAAAATGAATCCATTTTCTCTGTTTTCCACATGGAAATTTCAATCATTCCTTATATGGAAAATAAAAGTTTTATGATAACCGGAGAAAAATAGAATACAGCGATTCTCCACACTATATTGAGCCGGCATATTGATTTTTTTCGCACAATATGTTATGTTTAACGATAATAGCCGTCAACGTCAATGCGTTAACCCGTTAAATTGATAAATTGTGCAGAACAACCAAAAAATCCCCTTTGGGGAACCGGATCTTCTGCGCATGATCAGGCGCTTTACATGCGCCTCCTTTTCTTTTTCAGTGGTGATTCAATGTCAGAAAATGAAGTCATACTAGATGTCAGAGACCTGTGCGTCCGCTTTAATACCGTGGAAGGCACCGTGCAGGCTGTGAACAACCTGAACTATACTCTGCATAAGGGCGAGATCCTCGGTATCTGCGGTGAAAGCGGCAGCGGCAAGAGCGTATCTTCCCTGGCTGTCATGCACCTGATCCCGGATCCGCCCGGCCGGATCACCGGCGGACAGATCCTTTATAAAGGAAAAGATCTTACGAAGATCTCCGATAAGGAGATGGAGAAGATCCGGGGGAACGAGATCTCCATGATCTTCCAGGAGCCCATGACTTCTCTGAATCCTATCATCCGCTGCGGCGCGCAGATTGCTGAATCCCTGCAGCTGCATGACGGCATGAACAAGAAGGACGCCATGCAGGCCGCCATCGGACTCATGAAGGATGTCGGCATTGCCGATCCTGCTGTACGGGCTTATGAATATCCGCACCAGATGTCCGGCGGTATGCGGCAGCGTATCATGATTGCCATGGCCCTGGCATGCAAGCCGCAGATCCTGATCGCGGATGAACCTACCACTGCCCTCGACGTCACGATCCAGGCACAGATCCTGGATCTGATCCGCAAGCTGAACAAAGAACTGGGAACCTCCGTTCTGTTCATCACCCATGACCTGGGCGTTGTAAGTGAGCTCTGCCAGAGCGTCATTGTTATGTATGACGGCGTTGTCGTGGAAAGTGCCAGTGCGCAGGACATCTTCTCCGCACCGCTGCATCCTTACACACGCGGGCTGCTGGCTGCGATCCCCAGGATCACGAAGGACCGGCCTCCTCTGGAGACCATAGAGGGAACTGTGCCCAATCCTACTGAACAGATACCGGGCTGCAGTTTCTGGCCCAGATGTAAGAATGCCTGTGAGATCTGCAAGAAGAAAGAACCTCCGGAGATCAGCATGCCGGGAGACCGGCGGGTAAAGTGCTGGCTGTATGCTTCAGAGGAACAGAAAGGAGAGCCTGCAGGTGAGTAATGAACAGAATGTCCTGCTCCACGCAGAGCATTTAAAAGTATATTACAGGGGGAAGAACAAGAAGACCGGTCCCGTCAAGGCTGTGGACGACGTCACATTTGATATCATGCACGGCGAGACTTTCGGTGTGGTCGGCGAGAGCGGCTGCGGCAAAAGTACTCTTGGACGGGCACTGATCCGCCTGCTTCCCATCACAGACGGCACTGTTACGCTGGATGGAGAAGATATCAGCACATTAAAGGGGTCTGAGCTTAAGAGCATGCGCAAAAAGGCACAGATCATTTTCCAGGATCCGTCCGCCTGCCTGAATCCGCGCAGAACGATCCGCCAGATCATCAGCGAACCTTTCCAGATCCACGGAATGACGGACAAGGCCGCGATTGACAGCCAGATCAATGAGCTGATCCACCTGGTCGGCCTGGATGACTATCATCTCAGCCGCTACCCTCATGAGCTCTCCGGCGGACAGAAACAGCGTGTCGGCATAGCCCGGGCACTGGCTCTCAAACCGCAGCTGATCATCTGTGACGAAGCGGTATCCGCGCTGGACGTTTCCATTCAGGCCCAGGTCCTCAACCTGCTGCAGAGCCTGAAGGAAAAGCTGGGACTGACCTATTTCTTTATCTCCCACAATCTCAACGTCGTCTACCAGGTCAGCGACCGGGTCGCGGTCATGTATCTGGGAAGGATCGTGGAACTGGCTGATTATGACCAGCTCTATGAGAAGAGATATCACCCCTATACACAGGCACTGCTGTCCGCGATCCCGCAGGTCGGCGGCAATGGCATCTCCGAACGGATCCATCTGGAAGGCGAGGTTCCCAGTCCTTCCAACCCGCCCTCCGGCTGCCATCTGCATGCCCGCTGTCCCCATGCCTGCCCCATCTGCAGTGAGAGGGCTCCCGCCCTGCAGGAGATCGCCCCGGGTCATTTCGTAGCCTGTCATATTTATGACGCGGCTATCCCGGCAGACAAGAGACCTTCCGCCGGGATATAATCAAGGCCGGCTGCTTAAAAGCCCTGATTCAAAGACTGCCGCCGTCAGGAATGTCTGCTCTCAGGCAGCATCCTGCCCCGCGTATGTCTCAGAATATATTTTTTATAATAAGGAGGAAACATGATGAAAAAGAAATTTCTTGCCGGCGCCCTCGTCGCAGTGATGGCGCTTGGTCTTGCCGCCTGCGGCGGCTCCGGTTCTGCCAAGAGCGAAAGCGGTGCAGAAACCGCCGCGGCAGCTGAGGGAGGCAGCACGCTTGGCTCGAACGGTTCAACCGTTGTCGTAGCCGTAGAATCCGGATTTTCCACTCTGGATCCCGGATATGTATATGAGAAGTACCCTCCGCTGGTTGTAAATGCCTGCTATGAGACACTTTTCAAGTTCAACGGCAAGGATGACGCTCCCCAGCCCAGCCTTGCAGACAGTTATGAATTTTCCGAGGATAATAAGACCCTCACTGTAAAGCTGAAAGACGGTATCACATTTGCCAGCGGCAATACCATGACCAGTGCCGACGTTGCTTTTAGTATCATGCGCTGTAAAAACCTGAAAGGAAGCCCTTCCTTCATGTGCGATACCATCGACAGCATTGATACGCCGGATGACAAGACTGTTGTCTTCCATCTGAACACACCGGACAGCGGCATCCTTGCCAAACTGACCTACGCTTCCATGTCTGTCCTCGACAGCAAGGTCGTAAAGGAAAATGGCGGTACAGATGCAGCAGATGCTTCAACAAAGGATACTGCACAGACTTATCTTAATTCCACCAGTGCAGGTTCCGGCATGTATGTACTGACCAGCTACACAAAGGACGAGGAGATCGTTCTTGATAAGAATCCCAACTACTGGGGCACAGCTACCAACGTTGACAAGTATGTCATCAAGCTGCAGGGCGATGCCAACTCTCAGATGATGATGCTCTCCCAGGGTGACGTCGATGTTGCCATGAACCTTACAGATGATACCATGGCAGAGCTCGATGGAACAGAAGGCGTAGCAACCATCAATACCCCCACCAAGTCCATCGGCTTCCTGATGATGAACATGGACAAGAACATCGGCGGCCCGGTTGCTGATCCCAAGGTACAGCAGGCTATCCGCAAAGCTATTGACTATCCCGGCATGCGCACCATCAGCGGCAGCGGCTCCGTTACTCCCAACTCCTTCATCCAGGTCGGCTTCCTCGGCAACAGCGGCGAAAGACCGGATGACTACCGCAATGTTGACGAAGCAAAGCAGCTCCTCGCAGACGCCGGATATCCCGACGGCTTCGACATTAATCTCGATGTTGTCAGCGACCTGAGCCTTGAGGGCGTTGCCATGACAGACTTCGCGCAGAAGGTAAAGGACGATCTGGCTGAGGTCGGCATTAACTGCAACATTGTTTCCAGAGCATGGGACGGCGGATATGGCGAAGACTACCGCGACGGCAAGCTCGGCTTCACCGTTATGTACTGGGGCACAGACTACAACGATCCCAACGTTCAGCTTCCTTTCCTGCCCGGCCAGGAAGTCGGCCTCCGCGCCGGATGGACCGCAGATATGGATCCTGAACTTGCCGCCCTCAACGACAAGACACTCAACGCTACAGACAACGACGCCCGTGCCGCCGTTCTCAAGGAGATCCAGGACAAGACCTATGAAAACGGTCCTTTCATCGTTCTCACACAGGCTCCTGCCCATGTCGGCTACAACACACGTCTGGACGGTGTAAACTTCTCCGATCCTTACGCGCTGGATGTTACCCTGATCAACATCAAATAATATTTAGGACTTAAAACCTGACCGGACCCGTGGTTTGCGGAACTTACGGGTCCGCTTTATATCTTTATCAAGAATGCAAAGAGGTGCTTTTTTCCATGGACCGAGTGAAGTTTATTCTGAAAAGACTCGTCTATCTGGTTCTCATGCTGTTCGGTATGGCCACCCTGGTATTCATCCTTACAAAGATGATCCCCGGCGACCCCGCAATGGCCAATCTGAGCCAGAGAGCGCTCAGCGATCCGGAGATCGTGGCAGCGTTTAAGGCAAAGCACGGGCTGGACAAGCCGATCATCGTGCAGTATGGACTCTATATCCTCAATCTGCTGCAGCTGGATCTGGGCACGTCCATCAGGACAAACACACCCGTCCTGACCGAGCTGAACCGCTGTTTTCCGGCAACATTTGAGCTGGCGCTTTTCGCCATTATCATTGCGGCGGTATTGGGAATTTTCTTCGGCGTCATATCCGCGATCAAGCGCAACAGCGTCATAGACCAGATCGTGCGTGTGATATCCGTAACCGGCGTCAGCATCCCCAGTTTCTGGTTCGCGCTGCTGATGCTCTATTTCTTCTACTACAAGCTGCATATCATGCCCGGACCCGGCCGGCTGAGCAGTATTTTCTCTGCTCCTCCGAAGATCACCGGCATGTATGTACTGGACAGCCTGCTGGAGGGAGAGCCGGCAAAGGCACTGGATGCCTTTCGTCATCTTATTCTCCCCGGCCTGGTACTGGCGGCCTTCACCATGGGCCTGATCACAAGAACGACCCGTTCCAACCTGCTGGACGTCATGGGTACGGACTATATCCGCACAGCCCGGGCAAAGGGCGTATCCCAGCGTAAGCTCATCACCCATCACGCTCTGGGCAATGCCCTGATCCCCGTTCTCACCGTCATCGGTCTGGGGCTGGGAAACCTGCTGGGCGGCATGGTCCTTGTCGAAACGATCTTCAACTGGCCCGGCGTAGGACAGTTTGCCTACCAGTCTGTCATGACAACAGATTATCCTTCCATCATAGGCGTGTCTCTGCTGATTGCCCTGAACTACCTGGTCATCAACACGATTGTAGATATCCTGTATGGTATCATTGATCCGAGAGTGAGGTATCAGTAATGGGAAGAGCACTGAAAAAAATGTTCAAAAGGAATTATCTGTTCACGGCAGGTGTGATCATCTGTGTGTTCTGGATCGTCATGGCCATCATCGCTCCCATCGCGGCGCCTTATGATCCGGTTGCCCAGGACATGACCATGCGCCTGCAGGCGCCCTCCGCGGCGCACCTGTTCGGCACCGATAACTTCGGCCGCGATGTATTCAGCCGGGTTATCTATGGCGGAAGATACTCTCTCCTTGCCGGTCTGATCACCGTCGTCCTCGCGGCGGCCATCGGCACCTTCTACGGCGCTATTGCCGGCTACGTCGGAGGGAAAGCAGACAACATCATGATGCGTTTCTCGGAAATGATCATGTCCTTCCCCTCCCTGATCCTGGCCATGCTGATAAACGCGGTACTGGGGTCAAGCCTCTTCAACACCATGTTTGCCCTGGTCATCGTTGCCTGGCCCTCTTACGCCAGACTCATGCGAAGCGTCGTCCTCAGTGTACGTGAAAATGAATATGTGACCGCCTCCGAAGCTCTTGGCGCCTCCAGAAGCCGCATCCTGCTGCGGGAGATCATCCCCAACAGCATTAACTCGGTCCTGATCATGGCAACCACAGATATCGGCAACCAGATCCTCATGTTCTCCACCTTAAGCTTTCTGGGACTGGGTTCAGCACCGCCCACACCGGAATGGGGCATGATGGTATCTGAAGGCGTAAAGTTCTTCAATAAGTTCTGGATCGCCGGCTTCCCCGGCCTGGCCATCTTCACCATGGCCGTCGGAGCAAACTTCATCGGCGACGGTCTGCGCGATCTCCTCGATCCCAGACTCCGAAAGGAATTCTGATAAAGTAAGGTTTTCAGCAAATACAAAAGCGAAGGGCTCCCGTTCTGGGAGGATCCTTCGCTTTTTGCTTCATCAGTACAGCGGCACCGAGCGCCATAAGGACGGGAGGCGCCGTTCTGCGTGATCTGCTTTGTCTTGTCTATCTCTTTTAAGAACTGAAATCCGAAATTGAGGGCATAATCCTGCCCGCCGATCGTGATCGTGTTGTTCATTTATCCCTCCAAAAAAGCAGGGGAGATACAGATCTCCCCCTCACTCATGCAGTTACTTTTGTAGTGTCCCTGAATACGTAGGCTGCGATGTCCTGCCGCTCAGTCGTGACAGTTACACTGCCGTCTACGGGTTCTTCCAGGTTGGCCTCCCAGATTTCGATGAGTTCATCGTTGCCCATGTCATCCTCCTGGGATACGTCCCCGAGATAGATAAAGGGATAGGGCGTCCCTTCCGGCGGAAGGATGCTGTCATAGACGCCTATCCCCTTTTCCTTTCCATAAGCTGTCAGATCAACCAGCAGCCTTGTAAATAATTCCTGCTGCGGATCCATCATTTCACCAGCTTCTTCAGGTCGCTTATGAACTTTTTCTTCTGCCGCTGTACGCCTTCCTGCAGCTCAGCACCGTTCTGGCGTACGACCGCCTTTACGGCGTCCATGTTCTTTGCTTTCTCCAGCTTCGCGTACAGTTCCTTATCCCCAACCAGCCTGATCTTCATCCTGTCACCTCCTGTCACCTCGGAAACGATAAAGGTTTCCTTTTCCCGGAGCCTGCGGTCCTTGTCAACATGGTACTTCCTGCTGCCGATCCGGATATAATCGAACGGCTCGTCATAATGGTTCTGTATCCTGACCGTGAGGGACCCCTGCCGGATGTCCCCGTAGATCAGGCTGAGCGCTTCCGTCCCGGTCTCCGTGACAGAGGCATAGTCCTTCACCTGTTCGGCCTCGCCGTCTTCCCAGTCTCCGGTCTCACTATTGTATATGCCCTCAGGCTCCCTGCAGAAATAGATCTCTGTATCATACCTCACAGGAACACGACCTTTCTGCCGGCGGCGGAGCCGTGCGCGTCCCTCCAGCGCTGGATATCGTCCATGAAGGGGGCGAAGTCATCCTCCGCCCATGTCATGGACTCCCCGTCCACCGTGTGGCTTGACGTGCCCTCCGACCCGATACGGTTGAACCTGCGGACTGCGGCTTCCGTCACAATGTATCCCTGTCTTCGCCGCTGATCCCCAGCAGGACTTTTACCTGTTCCAAACTGCTCATGAGCCGCCTCCTCTACCTTATGCGCCTGCTGCCGGTGTGATCTTCGCGGAGAAGATGCCGCCCTTGTCCTCAGCGTAGAACCATGCGCCGGATACCAGGAGGGTATCTACAGATGCCCTGTCATCCGCTGTGAAGTGCTTCATGCCGACCATGCCGGTGGAATCAAAGGACAGTCCAAGTGTGGAAGCCACATCTCCGGATGCCGGTACATAGACTCCGTTCAGGTTCTGCTGTGCGGTCGCGATCACAGTCTTCTGGGCCACAGAAGGGTCAATGATGACGGTGCCCAGGCCGAGGAAGTTCTGCACATAGGTGAAGCCGAAAGCAGTCTGCATAGTGATCGTTGCGCCGCCGAGATAATCGGCGATGTCAAGGGGGTTCACGAAGTATACCGGTGTCACGTCTACATCCGCAAAATATACCTGCATGGCTCCCCAGATGGATGCCAGTGTGTGCTGCAGGTCTACAACGGAGCCTGTCGCCTTGCCGGTGCCTGCGGCAAGGGTAGTGAAGAACTTTGCCTTGATGGACTTCTGCACTTCCTTGAGCAGCAGGTCATCTGTGTCATTGATGGCCACCTGCTTGCCGAACTTCTGGATAGCCTCCGCGGTAGACTGCTTGCGGAACTTCTCCAGCTCCAGCGCTGCGACCGCTGTCTTTGCCCGGGTGTACTCTGTCAGCGGGATGACCTCTCCCTCTGCCACCTGGGCCGGTGTGTTCTTCTTGGTGTACTTGTACTGGTAAACGGTGGTGCCGGCAGCCATCGGTTTCATGGTATTGATGCCGAGGATGGTCCGGACGGAATTGATGCCGGATACCAGCTTCTCAATGTGGTCGATGGTGATCTCCGGAGCGAGATCGGTTGTTACGATAGTGTTTGTCTCAACAGCCATTATTTTCGTCCTCCTGTAAATAATGTGATGTTGTCACGGATCAGCTTCTGTCTCTGCGCTGTGTCCGCGACCTTCATGATTTCATCCTTCGTGATGGCAGATGAACCGCCTGTCCTGGGCACGCTGCCCTTCAGCGCGTCCTTCACGGCCGCGTCGACCGCTGCCCGGAAGGCTGTGCTGAATGCCTTTACGTTCTTTGCTGTCTGATCAGCGTCTTCGGTCACGATGCCGGAAAGGATCTCATCGGGAACGGTGACGTTATCGGCAGACAGCATCTTCCGCGCCTGCGCCGTCATCTCGGAGAGCGTCTTTTCCTTCTTCAGCTGGTCAAGCTCCGCCTGCAGCTGGTCGCGTTCATACTCCGCCTTCTGCTTGGCGTCCATCTGGGCCAGCTTTGCGGCTTCATCGACAGCCTTCTGCTGCTTCTTCGACCAGGCCGCAAACTTCTTGTTGATAATGTCATCAACGTCCGCGTCGGTGTACTTCTTTTCCGGCTCTTCCGGCTTCTGCTCCGCCTGTTCCTGTACGGTGGTTTCTTCGGTTTTGGTCTCTTCTGCCATTCGTAATTCCTCCATGTGTTTTACGCTCTAATGCTCAGCGGTTACCGTGTGCTTTTAACGACTTCCCCGCCTGGTCGTGCCGTCAGGCAATAAAAAAAAAGAGGTCTCTCGATCTCTCTCAAACAAACTAATAAATGCCAGGATCAGTTAATCACAATGACGGCCGCAGTCAGTGCCGCGGATATCAACGTCAAGATGAAGCAGAAAGCGGATGCCTTAAGCGACCGCTTTGCCCTGTCCAGGCATCGCTCCGCCTCCTCCAGGCTCCGCTCGATCTTCTCAAGATCTTCCAACAATGCCGCAGCCTTTCGTTTCTTCTTCCGGGACAAAGCTGTATGACACATGAACTGTGTCCAGCTCTTTCTGCTCGAATCCAAGCTCTGCTTCAATTTTCAGCCCGGATGTATACTGAGGTGTACCTGCTGCGATCATGTCCGCATTTTCCTCAATCGATTTACCGATAGCCCTGATCCTGGAAGCGAGCTTTCTATCAACTTCTGTCATACTACTTCCTCATCGAAGATTTTGAAGATGTTCTGTGTCGTGAACACCTGGTGCAGGGCCGTCGCGATGCGCTGGACCTTGCCCTCGTCGTCTCCCAGATCGTCCATGCCGAGGAGGTCGAAGACCGCGTGCAGGATCTCGTGCGTTAAGACCTGGTCCTTCAGGTCCTTCGGCATGCTCCTGTCGACCCGGATCTCGTTCGTCAAGTAGTTGATCTCGCCCTTTCTCGGCTCAAACTTGTTGACGTACTCCACTTCCTGAACGTCGTATATAACTCCAAGGATATTGATCTTCATGTGTTCCTCCGTTTTTGGGTATAAAAATACCACCTGCCAGGCGGTAGGTGGTTGTTAGTTTTTGCCAACTGCTTCTTTTTTCTTGTTAACAGGATGAGGCCATTTCATACCAAAGCATTTTTCAATTACAAAGATCTTTTCTTCTTCCGTTAATGGCGCCCAAATACTTGGCTTATTGTCGTCAATAGTCCAACCATCAGAGTCAGATTTTGGAGGATTTGATGGATCAAATCCCAATTTTTTCTTGATACTTTCTAATGTGATTTCCACTTTACCGGATCACCTCCATGAATACACCTAGAGAGTCAAGCATTGACAAATCATTCGACAAATCATCTTCGGCATCAAATCGAGGTTGCATCATATCAAGTATCACATCTGCTCTCTCAATATCAACATTTGAACCTACAGAAAACTTAAGAATCGTCCCATCGTGACAAATTACAATGCTGTATTTATATCTACTTGCATTCGTCAAATCATCAAGACTTGGAAGCATATTATGAGGATGATTATGGACGGCAATGATCTTTCCTGGATTGCTTAAAACAAGTGCTTTCATTTCTTCTGTCGGCTGAACACGACCTGCTTCATTCATCCGTCTCTGTGCGATCACTTCTCCAGTCTCTGCGTTGATATATATAAGGTCTTCGAATGGGGTACCGTTTCTTCTCCACAAAGTCTTTCTTGACTGAAACAGCAGTATGTTAGTAATGTTTTCCGGCTCTCCTAAAGCCTTCATGCGATCCTTGTACTCATCTTTCTCGACCACATCAGAAACCAGAGCTCGTTCGTCATCTCCGGGATTATATCTGCTTTACTCCCTAAAATTACTTGACTCTATAATAGCAGAACTATCTCGTTTTGTAAACTCTCTCCCTCGTTCTTTCCAAAATTCGACTTTATAATCTTCAAAAGGCACTCCATCCGCTGCAGCTCCGGAGTCCAGCCATTCGTCGTAGTCGCTCCGATCGGAGTAGGCCGCCACGCTGCAGTGGCAGTACGGATGCATCGGCGGGGCGTTCTCACCGGGAACCATATCGTCCACATTGAAGTGCTTCCCGTCCAGCGCCTGGCAGACATCGCACGGATGGGGGCCGACAGCCAGGAACGTGTACTGTTTAAAACCTAACCGGTTGAAGCTTTCCTGCTGGGCGCCGATCTCCACCCTTGCCAGCTCTGTGACAGCCAGCCGCATGGCAGCCTTCCCTGCCTTCTTGAAATCCCCGGCAAAGTTCTTGCGGATCTGCCGGGCAACCTTCGCGGATCCCCAGCCCTGGATCAGGGCGGAAGTAAGAGACCGATCAAGGGAAGACTGCAGCTCCTGCTGGTTCTTCCAGAGTCGCTGTGAGAATGTCGCACCCTTGAAGGACGCGTTCACAATGCTGGATGCTTCCTTCGCATTCATGTTGACGATCCCGCCAAGGATGCCTGCCTGACGCTCGGACTCTGCCATCGCCGCATCTGTGAGCTTATCTCCAAGATAATTGCGCATCTCGGCATAGCCTGCTGTTGTCTGCAGCCCGATCCGGGACTTGAGCATCTCGAGGCGGTTAATCTTCATGGTGAGGTTGTAGATCCGCATCTGCTCGTTCTCCTCATCGGAGAAATCCCCATAGCTGACCTTCTTGCCGCTCCTTCGCATGACGGAGCCGCGCTGTACCAGCTCCCTTGCGTAGCGTTCATACTCCGCAATGTCCAGCCTGGAGACGCGCTTCTTGGCTTCCTGAAGCGTGATGCCGTCCTTATCCGCATAACGCTGCAGCCAGGCATCAATCTGCGCATTGCATTCGTCAATCATCCGCTGGTTGATTGCGTCAATCTGCCTGCGCATCTCCTTCTCGTCGGTGATGCGGTTCTTCCGGGCGGCTTCTTCCCGCTTTCTCCAGTATTCATCGCTCTTCATTGTTCAGCCCGTTCATGACGTCAGCGGAAACGTTTGGGAATATTGCCTGCTCGGATGCGGTCGGGCGGCTCACTGCCTCGTCCTCCTCTTCCCGCATGCGGTCTATCTCCTTCTTGGGATCATCCACAATAGACAGGACGGAGAGCTGCGTCTCCTTGCTGACCACGCCTTCCAGCTGTGCAGCAGTCTGTGCCTCGTCAAGGATGTTCTGAGGATAATTCCGTGTGAACTGGTAATCAACCTTCAGCCAGTCATCCGCCCGGACGCCCTGCGCCATGGAAATGGGATTTGAGAAGATCAGCCTATACCTGCGATTCATGGCCGCCCGGAACTTGAGCTCCTTGTCCTGTGCCAGATTACTCATCGGCTGAAGTTTATACTTGAGCGCCACACCGGATGCGGATCCGGCGAAGTTCTCGTCCGAGATGTCAGCCACCATGGAGATCTGGAAGATCAGCTTCTGCAGCCTCTCGATCAGGTTCTCCTGTGTCTCGTCGGAGCTGGGCTTCTGCAGGAACTGGGCGTCCAGGTCCCCGGATCCGTCATCCGGGTCATCAGAATACAGGTTGATCAGCCGGTCGTCCCGGATCCGCACGACCTCATCCTTATCCAGCTTCACGCCGGTCACCTTCATGTAGGCATCGGCGAAGGCGTCCACATCGTTGGCCTTCTCGGAAAGCGCCTTGTTGTAACCGTCTATGAGGTTAAGGACCGATTCGTAGATGGATGTGGCTTCCTCGTTCTCCTTGAACTCGACCGCAGGCACGCCGTCAAAGCCGTGGATCTTCGGCTCGTCCTCCCAGCGGTACCCGCCTTTGTTCACGAAGTGCTGCACGACCTGGGCGTCTGACCAGGAGCCCCTCTCCACGTTCTCAGAGTCGCGGTAATAGCGGATGAAATACATAGGCCGCTCCAGTATGCTGTCATCTGTGACCAGGAAACTCTGCATGGGGGAAACGTATGTCTCCCCGATATTTCCCTCCTCATCGATGTAATACATCTCATTGGCCAGTCCGTAGATGTCCGCCATCTTGGACAGCTCCACATTGTTCTCGTCCATGCCGTTGTAATGGTCGAGCAGCTGGATATAGCCGTCTATCTTCTCATCATCAGAAGATGTCTTGATGGGGATGCCGCAGAAGAAACCGTTGAAGGTGTCCGTGATATATTTGGCAAAGTTCACTGCCAGCCGGTTGTCCGGCTTCCAGGCCTCCTTCGGCTGCATATGGAATATGCGGTAATCATTGGCATAGGCGTCATGCAGCTTCTGCAGCCTGCCCATGACGATCCCCTTATGCCTGGTGATCAGCTCCGCCAATAGCTCCGGAGTCATCTGTGAATATTCTGACTTGATAGAAAGCACTTAATATCCTCCCTTGAAGGTCTGGAGATGCCCTCCGGACCGTTTCCTCATATATTTCTCCATGCCGTAGCGCATGGCGTCCATCAGATGGTTGAAATCATCGACCGGCACGTTCAGCGTCCTGCCGAACCTGTCTTTGTCCCAGGTGTAATTGCTGATCTCCGTCAGGAAGTTCACGCATCTGGGATGGACAATGATCTCGAAATCCTGCAGGAACTGGATGCCGGCATTGACGGAATCCTTTCCCTTCTTAGCCGCGTGTACCCGGAGGCCGAAGCCCTTCAGCTCGTCAATGGACTTGGGCTCGGCGGAGTCTGCTGTGATGGATTCCTTGCCGTATCCCATATTCCGGATCCGCCCGCAGATCTCCCTGTTCGAGAGTCCTTTCTCGTAAAGCTCATCCCATACGAACAGCTTCCGCTGCTCCAGATTAGCGAAGCCGGCGAACAGCGCAGTCGGGTCGTTTGTATAACCGAAGTCCAGCCCGAAGACCGACTCCAGGTCATATCTCCTGCGGATCTCTGCCAGGGAGAATTCCTGCTCTTTCCAGTTCTCGTAAACGAGGCCTTCCACGATTCCCCAGTTCCCGATCCCTGCCACCTGGTAACGTCTCGGGTTGTCCGCCTTCATCTTCTCAAAGACCTTCCGGTCGGCATCGTCCAGCCACTCGTTGCAGAGGTAATTCGTCGTGACCGCCAGCTTGTCCGCGCTGTCCGGGGCATCAAAAAAGCGCCGCTTTAACCAGCTGCGCTCATTCCATGGATTAAATGTTAATGTGATCTGTTTGAAGACACCCGACCCGCCGCGGATGGACTCGTCCAGGATGTTGAAATCATCTTCCCTTGAAAGCTCGTATGCCTCCTCGATCCAGCACCAGCAGAGCGTCCCGTGCTCCGCCGTCATGGATGTGATCTTCTGCGGATCGTCCAGGCCCCGGAAGAAGATCTTCTGCCCGGTCGGGATATAGGTCATTTCCAGCGGGGATTCCTTCACTTCCCACCAGCCGTCAACCTGCAGCCGGTGGATGGCCCATTTAAGCTGCGCGAAGCAGGAATCCTTCAGTGTCCTGTACACCTTCCGGATCACCAGCGTGTTCGCCTCCGGATACGCCATCATGTTCGTGATGACCCACAGTGCCGTCGTTGTGGACTTCTTGGAAGCACGGGAGCCTTTGCAGACCCGGTACCTGCCTTTGAACCGCCAGAAGGTTCCGTAGCCTTTTCCTACCACCTGCGGCAGGCTGACCTTAATCCTCGAGTTCATCTGTACCCGTGATCACCACCGGGACGGAGCCCGTGATGTTCAGGCTCTGGTTGTACCTGCCGTGCGCCCTCAGGATCATATCGGAGGCTTTCATCCTGTTCTGCATGGATACCGGCACTTCAACGACCTTGCCGTTGCTGGCAACGACCGTTTCCTTCTCTTCTCCCATAGCCACGCTGGAAAGGAAGGACAGGATCTCATCCGCGCTTGCGATCTTGGAAGAATGCATCTTCCGGATCTGCTCTGAAAGATATGCTGATATGTCAGGTTTTGTCAGGTTTTCTGACCCGACGCTCCTTGCCGTTTTCTTTCTGTACCCGGCCTCGATAGCGGCCTGCGTCGCGTTGCATCCGTTCGCCAGATAGGCATCACAGAATCTCCTCTGCTTTTCCGTCACAGCCCGCCATCTCCTTCCCGCCGGGCATAAATCTACCCATTCTCTAAACCCTCCCCCGGCATATCATCATACCGAAGGGCTCACTCATCCGCTCTTGTATCTGCCCAGCCGGGGCCGTACTTCTCTATGATCCGCCGGAAGTCCTGCATGTCGTGCGGCCGTATCTTATAGACCGGCGCGTCTGTATCCAGATCCTGCACGTCTATATGCATCAGCTCGTGCTCCATCAGGATCCGCTTCTGCTTCTCATCCATCTGCTCCGCGTCCCTGTATGCCACGATCAGAATGTCGTGCGGGCAATATGGCTTGTATAGATCCTTGACCTTGATGCATTCCGCATAGACCGTCATGCCGTCATACTTCTTGCTGTAATCGGCAGCAAGGTATCCGATTTCTGCGTCCTTAAGAGACTGCAGCTCCGGAACGCTCTCTATTACTCCGTGGGCGATCTGTGCCCAATCTTCCGCCTGTGTATACTTGTGTGCCATGCTGTCCTCCGGGCATAAGAAAAGGACCGCACCTCTGCGATCCTTCTCCTGTGTTTACTTGTTCTGGTCAATGTACTCACGCATCAGCCTCTGGATAACCACCGCCTGCGGTTCTCCGTTCTTTTCGCATGCAGCTTTGAACTCGTCCGCAAGTGACCGGTACATCTTGAAGCCTTTTGTGATGTAGCCGTTCTTCTGGCTCCACCGCTCTGTCCTGATTGTGTTCTTACTCGGCTGTCCCTTAGGCATTACTTACTCCTATACTCTTCAATCGAATCGATCAGGAAGTAAACACCGGATAACAACAGAATTACACTTGACGCCACGCTCCTTGTCGTAAGATTCAGAACCCACGCCGCAATCAGAAACCACGTTGAGAATTTTTTCATTTCATGTTTTCGGCAGATGTGTTAATATTTAACAGAGGTCAGGGGCTTGCGCCCCGTTCCCCTATTTCAGCGCCGATATCAATGATGCAATCCCGGCTGTGGCGGTTCCAATTCCAATCAGCAGTTTTGTTATCATTTTTACTCGGCGCCATATTTTTTTGTTCTTGTTTTTCTTACTCATCTGCCTTCCTCCTTTCTGATATTATAATATCATATGGTTTACCATATGTCAATATCTTTTTGGAGGATTCTCAAATATTTTTAATAGACGCCCGCACCGGACGCCTTATTTCAATCAAAAGGGGCGCCCGCAGTACGATCCGGACGCCCTATCATTAAAAGGAGGTGTCTAAGAATACAGGAAACGCTCAAGAGTAAACCAACAAATCTCTCAATCCTTCTTAGCACGATACCATAATATCACAGGTCAGACTCGCATTTACTCTCATCATTCACAATGCTGGAACAATTTGCAATAGCCGATTTATATATCCTGTATATATGCTGTATAGAGTAGTGCATCAGATCAGCCACATCCTCCATGCGGTTTACAGTTGGATTCAGGAAGAACAGCGTCAGCACCTGCCGCTCCCTTGAATCTTCCAGGGCATCTATCATATCCATCGCCCTGAATAAGTCTTTCTGCATCGCATCGACTTCAGCCGCGATCCTGCGGTCGATCTCGTCCACTCTTGCCATGACTTCACTCATTGGATCTGACGGACTGGTCTGCACCTTACCGAGAAGGTTTACACGCATCCTTCTATAGAAGTTCTGATCGCAGAGATCGACAAGATCTAGTGCGCCTTGTGTGTGTATTGTTTGTGACATTTTTGTGTCTTGTAACTGCCAATTTTGGCAATTTCAGGCATCGTAAATAATTACGTAAATGGCGTAAATAAGCCATTTATCAGAGTTTCGCAATCTCATCGACCTTCCAGCCCGGAATGTGGCAGTAACCGCCGGGGAATTTTTCCAGATAATCCTGATGGAAATCCTCCGCGGGCCAGAAGTTCTTCACCGGCTTCAGTTCCGTGTAAAAAGGATCTGTCTTTTCTTTCTTTTCCCGGAAGATCTTCTCCAGCGGCCCGCGGTCCTGTGGGTGATAGTAATAGACCCCGGTCTGATACTGGACGCCGACATCATTGCCCTGCCGGTTCTTGAGGCGGGGATCTATGATCATGAAGAAAGCTTTCATAAGCGTCTCCAGTGAAAGGACCTGCGGGTCATAGACCAGGCGGACAGTCTCCTTATAACCGGTCTCTCCGGCGCATACAGCCCGATAAGTTGGATGGTCCGTATTTCCGTTGGCGTAACCGGCGCAGAGCCCGCAAACGCCTCTCAGGCCCTTAAATGCGTGCTCTGTGCCCCAGAAGCATCCGCCTGCCACGTATATTACCTTCTGCCCTTCTTCGATTTCAAAAACACTTCCTTCTACCTGAATGGTCTGCATCTGCTTATTCCTCCTTTTCCCTGCCTGACAGGAAAGCCTGAAAATCGTCCTTCTGCCGCCGGAAATCTTCCATCCCCAGATCATAAAGATTCTGGTTTTCCTGGGCGTCCATGGCAAATGTACTCATGGGCAGATCTTTGCTGGGCGCAAAGACAAAAGCCCGCCCTTTCTTCTCCAGTTCCCACACAGCATTCAGCTGCCGGGTGTAAGTGATATGCCGCCGGTTCAGACGCCTAATAATGTTCGGATAGCGCCTGCACAATAAAGTATAGGCCAGCCGGAAGCTTTCCGGTTTCTTCACAAAATCCCTGGGCTTGGAAAGAATGATGACCAGCTTCCCGCAGCCGTCCCTGAAGGCTTTTGCGTAGGGAATAGAATCCGCAACACCGCCGTCATAATAAAGATGTCCGTCTATCTCAACCGGTCTGCAGGCAGCCGGAAGGGCGCTGGTTCCCATCAGGATCCTGTAATCGTCTTTTCGGAAATCGCTTTTATCGAAATAATGGGCTTTCCCGGTCACGGCATCCGTAGCCGCGACCTTAAACTCGGCAGGATTAGCCATCATGGCCTCATAGTCCAGCGGGTCGGCTCCCCCGGAGTTAGTCATGTCTCCGTAAATGTGATGAAGGTTGAACAGATCCCCATGTTTTAAGAATGGCCTCCATCCAAAGTAATCCGGATCTGTCACATGTATGGTGTAATAGCGCAGATTCCTCTCCCGCTGGCCTGCCAGATAAGAAACCGCATTTGCCGCGCCGGCTGAGACGCCTATAACATAGTCAAACTGAATGTTATTGTCCAGGAAGGCATCGAGAATAGCTGCTCCATAGGCGCATTTCATACCGCCGCCCTCGACAACAAGACCTGTTTTTTTCACACTGCTCCCTCTTTATGATAAAATTCTAAGAGTATTTTTATAGTTTGTTAAGATAATATCTATTTTATTTTTAGACTTATAGTGTATAGTATAGCCATAAGATAAATCAATCTTATGCAAGCAAAAACCCAATATACAACAATCCTCTCTCTAAACAAAAAAGGCATCCAAAGCGGATGCCTTTTTTGTTGTCTGCCCCCATCTGCGAAGCTGCCCGGACGCATCCATAAAAAAACAGCCGAAAATCCCTTTACAGATCATCGGCTGTTTCTGCTTTCAGATCACTTGCTGTTTACAGCGGAAGCAACGCTTTCCTCAGGCTTGTAATTCGGATGGTTGGATGCCCAGAGCTCATCAGCTACCGGCTTCCATTCCTTTGCATATTCCTGAACCTTCTCAGTAAGGTGTTCAACGGATTCAGGCTCCAGCATATCAGTGTTCTTGGCGCCGGTCTCCTGGACCATCTTTCTGAGCTTTTCAGGGTTCTCAAGGAAAGGACAGGGTCTGAGAAGATTCTCATTGAAAGGCTGTCCCTCTTTGTACTTTTTGAAGAGAGGCTGCTGGAAGCACTCAAGCAGGCTCTTCTCTTTGATATTGGCGCCTGAGTAATGAATAAATACGCAGGGCTCCATGTCGCCGTTGGGATTGATATGGCAGTAATCCTTGCCGCCTGCGATACATCCGCCTACAAACTCGCCATCGTTCTGGAAGTCCATGCAGAAGAGCTGCTTGCCGCCCTCAAAACCGCGAATCTCACGAATTCTGTGGTAGATGTACTTACGCTGTTCTACGGTAGGCACCAGATCCATAGCAGCATCCATACCAACCGGCATATAATGGAAATACCAGCTGAATGTACATCCCTTGTTGATCAGGAAATCTATGAACTCATCGGATGTTACATCCATGATATTCTTTCTTGTGTAGCATACAGAAGTACCATATACAAGGCCGTTGTCATGAAGCAGATCCATTGCGTCCATAACCTTCTGGAATACGCCCTTGCCTCTTCTGAAATCGGTTGCCTCCTCATAGCCCTCAATGCTCATGCAGAGAATGATGTTCTTGGAATCACGCATACCGTCGCAGAATGCCTGATCTACAAGGGTACCGTTTGTAAAGATCATAAATCCGCAGTCGGTGTGCTTCTTGGCAAGCTTGAGGATGTCATCCTTGCGTACCATAGGTTCGCCGCCTGTCATGATATAACCATGGATTCCAAGCTCCTTGCCCTGGGCAACCAGTCTGTCCATATCTTCAAATGACATACCCAGCTGCCGTTTGTACTCTGCAGCCCAGCAGCCTGTGCAGTGCAGATTGCAGGCACTGGTGGGATCAAAGAGGATGATCCATGGAATGTTGCATCCATACTTCTCGGAATTCTTCCTTGTCTCGCGATATCCGGTAAAACCTGCCTCGAATCCGAAGGAGAGGAACAGACCCTTGATAAAATCTGTATTTGTATTATCAAGCAGACGGTCAAAGAACTGCGCGTACTTTCCGCCGTGGCTGAATGTCTGGCGAAGCTTGTCATAGCCGGCATCGGTCCATGCAGGATTAAACTTCTGAAATGTGTTAATGACGTCTACGTAAGCTTCTCCTCTGTTGCTTTTCGCTTTCTTTACTACATTATCGAGTACAACGCCGAACGCGGCTTTCTCCGCAGCGTGTGCTAACTTATTCATTGTTTTTCTTCCTCTCTGTAAAAATTAATGGTCTCCACTTGTTAATGTCCGGATTGATTCCATCGGCATGAGTCGATCATCAACTTTATATTAAGAAGTAATCTTCTCTGGAATAACCTTCGGTTCTTAAATTACTTTTAACATTATAAAACTTAAAAAATTTTTTTCAATACTTATGCCCCGCCTTTGTCAGCCCGATGCTACAAACCTACTAAATTGTATTGTTATTTCAACAAAGTCTGTCATTAGAAACACATTTCTTCTATTATCAGCTATATACGAAAACAGGCACAGAGCATCTTCTCTGCTCTGTGCCTTCAGCCCGGCTGCCTGTCCGGTCTCAGCCAATATGTTTAAGAGATTCTTCCACTCTTGCCTTCTCTATCAACAGTTCATGCCGTTCGGTCATGATATCCGCGTTCTCCTGAAATTTTTTCTGATCTGCCTCATTCTCCGTACTCAGATATCCCTTCGCAAAAGCATCCGGGTACTGGAATTTACGGGCCA